>JBBCIP010000327.1:0-6079 GCA_037189785.1 Alphaproteobacteria bacterium | reverse complement strand
CGTCATTGCCGGGCTTGACCCGGCAATCCATGTTCGGCACCGGCTATGGCTGGTGCCACAGACCATCAGGTTGACCCTGCGGGGAACGAGTTAGACCACCCGTACCGCCCTAAACCCCCGGTACCGCCTAAACCCATTGAGCCCCGGGCCAAGATGCCGTACAAGAAGCCGACCGCTATCTATCGGGGAATATTCATGCTGAGCAGCATTCGCAAAGGTTTATCGTCCTTCTTCGTCGTCCTCCTTATGGGGCTTCTGATCCTCAGTTTCGCGATCTGGGGCATCGGCGACGCTTTCCGCATGAATACCGGCAACGGAATCGCCGTGGTTGGGGATAGAACCATCACCCCAGCGGCCTATGCGCGCGAGCTGCAAAATGAATTGCAACGCTGGCAGCAGCAAACCGGATTAACCATATCGATCGAGGAAGCCAAACAGCTTGGCGTGCCGCAACAAGTCCTGCAACGGATGTTGAACCGGGAAACCTTCGATCTGGCCGCCGAAAAGCTCGGCCTCAGCGCCTCCGACGATCTGGTCTACAACCTGATTCATAACGCGCCGGAATTCAAAAACAGCTTCGGCGAATTCGACAAAGCGCTTTACGAAGGCATCCTCCGCAGCTCCGGCTTATCGGTCAGCGAATTTGAAAAGGCAGCTCGGACCGACATCACCCGCAATCAACTGTTGCGTGCGCTGATGGGCGCCGTTCCTGTGCCAACCGATCTGGCCAAGCAATTGTTCGCCTATCACGGTGAAGAGCGCGTGATCGGTGTACTACGCTTCCCGGCTTCGGTCGTCAGCGGCATCGGCACACCGACCGATGAGCAGGTCAAAGCGTATTACGACGCCAACAAGAACCAATTCATGGCACCGGAATATCGCGAATTGTCGGTCATCACTATGGACCCTTCCAATTTCGCCGGTGCGGTGTCCTACACCGATGAGGATCTAAAAAACTATTACGAAGATCATCACGCCGAATTCAGCAAACCGGAACTGCGCGCTGTGTCCCAAATCGTCGTCGGCGACAAAGCCGAAGCCGACAAAGTGCGCGACGCATTGGCTGCCGGCCAAGACTTTGACGCTGTCGCCAAAGAGATCGCCGGTCTTGATGCCGACGACACCGCGCTTGGCAACAAAAGTCGGGCCGAACTTGCCGCTGAGCTGAACGAGGCCGCAGCGGACGCTGTGTTCGATTTGAAAGCCGGTAGCGTCACTTCGCCTGTGGAAAGTGCATTCGGTTGGCATATCTTAAAAGTGACCGCCATCACCGAAGGCGATGCCCGTAGCTTCGACGATGTGCGTGCCACCATCGAGACTGCGGTTAAACAGGAAAAGGCACTCGATCATCTCTATAATCAAGTCAACCGGATCGAAGACGAAATTTCGGGTGGCGCGTCGATCGACGATATCGCCAAAAGCATTGAACTGCCCGTAACCAAAATCGCCGCCATTGATGGTGCCGGTAACGGTCCCGATGGTCAGCCGGTGGCAACTCTGCCGACATCAATCAGTGGGTTCTTGGAAAAAGCATTTTCGACCGAAGCCGGTGATGACCTCAGCGTCCAGGATGCTGGTGGCAGCCATTACTATGTGTTGTCGGTAGAGTCCATCACGCCGGAAGCGGTCCGTCCGTTTGACAGCGTCAAGGCGGAAGTCGCCGCCAAATGGCAAGCCGCACAACGCGACAGCGCCGCCAAAACAGCAGCAGAAGCCGCACAAAAAGCCTTGGCTGACGGCACTGCTTTTGCCGCCGTTACCGGAGCCAGCGGTGGTCAGGACAACATCCGCGTCGGTCGCGTGCCGTTGCCGAATACGATGAACGTCACGCCGGAAATTCGTGAAGCCGCTTTTGCCCAAGCCCCAGGCAAGGCAGCAGTCATTCCGGCCGCGGATAAAGACGGCTATCTGGTGGTGACGGTAACAAGTTCAACACCGGGTAACGCCGCCACCTCGGGCGAGCCGTTTGCTGAATTTGAAAAAAGCTTGGCGCTTCGTTACAGCAACGATGTGTTGGCCGTTTATCAGCAATATTTGCAACGTCAATATGGCTCGAAATATAACGACACGCTGTTCAACGAAACTCTGGCTCAGTTACCGGCAGCGCGCTAAGGCGCTGCCGCTCTGACCTCCTCTTTTCGGATCACGTCCATGGCGGTTTTTCCCGACTTTGAACGCTTTCGCGTAACCTATGACGCCGGAAAGCCGCAAGTGCTATGGTCGGAAATCGTCGCCGATTTGGAAACGCCGATCTCCGCCTATCTCAAATTGACCGGCGGCACGGCCAATAGTTTCCTGCTGGAATCGGTCGAAGGCGGCGCCGTGCGTGGCCGTTATTCGATCATCGGCCTGAAACCGGATTTGATCTGGCGGGCACACGGTGCTAACGCCGAAATCAATCGCCATGCCCTCACCCGCCCACAAGATAAAGCCGCGTTTGTCGCGGCGGGCGATACGCTGACATCGCTCCGGGCTTTACTCGCAGAATCGCTGATCGACCTGCCCGATCATTTGCCGCCGATGGCCGCAGGTGTGGTCGGTTATATGGGCTATGACACCATCCGCTTGATGGAAGATCTCGGCCCCGCCAATACCGATCCGCTTCAAACGCCCGACGGTATTTTTATTCGCCCGACCATCATGGCGATCTTTGACAGCATCAAGGATATCGTGACGGCGGTGACGCCGGTCCGTCCCGATCCTGCGGTCGATGCCAAAACTGCTTATGTTCGGGCCGAGGAACGCTTGGCGACCGTGATCGAAGCCCTGGATCGACCGTTGCCCCACGGCGCCGGAAGCTTCAGCGATGTGCCGCCCCTGCCCGAGCCGAGCTCCAACACCAGCAAGGCCGAATTTTTCGATATGGTGCGACGAGCCAAAGACTACATTGCCTCCGGTGATATCTTTCAAGTGGTGTTGTCGCAACGGTTCTCGTTGCCGTTCGCATTGCCGCCGGTCGCGCTGTATCGCGCGTTACGGCGCACCAATCCGTCACCGTTTTTGTATTTCCTCAGCTTCGATGACGCAGCGGTGGTCGGGTCGAGCCCGGAGATTTTGGTGCGGGTCCGCGATGGCCGCATCACCATCCGTCCCATCGCCGGAACGCGGCCACGTGGCCAGACACCGGACCAAGACAAGGCGCTGGAACAAGACCTGTTGGCCGACCCCAAGGAATTGGCCGAACATTTGATGCTGCTTGATCTGGGGCGGAACGATGTCGGCCGTGTCGCCATACCGGGCACGGTGCGGGTCACCGAAAAGATGACCATCGAACGTTATTCTCATGTGATGCATATCGTCTCCAACGTCGAAGGCGACATCGATCCATCGGTCGATATGCTTGAAGCCTTCGCTGCGGGCTTCCCGGCAGGAACGGTGTCGGGCGCGCCAAAAATTCGCGCCATGCAAATCATCGACGAAATGGAAAAAGAAAAGCGCGGCATTTATGCCGGTAGCGTCGGTTACTTTTCGGCCAATGGATCGATGGACACCTGCATCGTGTTGCGAACTGCCGTGGTCAAGGACGGTACGGTCTATATCCAAGCTGGCGCCGGTGTGGTCTACGACAGTGACCCCGAAAAAGAATATGAAGAAACCCGCGCCAAGGCCCGCGCCGTTGTGCGTGCGGCGGAAGAAGCGGTCCGCTTCGCCAATCAAGGCGGCCTCGGACAATAACGCAAAGCGGCGTTATTGGTTTTGCACCACCAGACTTGATAGCGGCACCAGCTTGATCTTGTGTTTTTCAAGCTCGGGCAACCACACCGCCAAAACGGCAAGCGTTTCCGGATACGGATGACCGATCGCTATGGCCGCACCGCGTTTGCGCGCCACGGTCACCAGCGTCGCCAACTGTGTGCGGATCGCCGCATCAGTGCGGACATTATCCAAAAACACATCCCGCGCCGCATAGGGTAAATCCAGATCGCGGGCGATCTTGGCCGACACCGTGGCCTCGGTGGTGCGGCTATCCAAGAACAATAAACCCCGTGCCTTGGCTTCTTCCAACACCACAGTCATGCCGGACCGATTGGCCGTAAAACGGCTACCCATATGATTGTTGAAACCGACATAGCCCTTGAACTGATCCAGGTTGCGGGTCAGGCGGCGCTGTAATTCGGCCTTGTCCAAGCCTGTCATCATCGCATTGGGGCCCGGATCCATACCGCGCCCCTCGGGCTCCATCGGCATATGAACCATCAGTTCATGACCTTGACTGCGGGCATGCGCGGTTTGCGCGGGCAAATTTTGGGCATAAGGCAAAAACGCCAAGGTCAACGGCCCCGGCAAATCAGCAGCCCGTCGCGCTGCCTTTTCATTCAACCCCATATCATCGAGGACGATCGCTATTTGCGCTATTTGCGGCTCGGGCGCCGCACCATCATCGGACGGCACGGCGTAGCGTTGCCAATCCGGCGCCGCCAAATCGGGCGATAAATCAGTTGGCGCTTGTTGCTCGTCACGGTTATCGACATCTGGCTCGAGCGCTAAACTGGGCTCAGAAATTGGCCCAGAAATTGGTTCTGGGGCTGGTTCTGGGGCTGGCGCGGGGATCGCAGCGACCGGCGGCGGAATCGTCATATTGGCGACGGGACCGCCATCACGCTCGCCCGGTTCGTGGTCCGCCTCGTCATCCGCGCGCGGCCAGAATAGGACCGCCAAGCCCACCAGGACCACCGCGACAATAAGCCCATGCACCACCAATCGCATGGTGGATGTCAGCGATTGTTTGGCCGCTTTTTTGGGCGTTCTTGTGGCTTTTTTCTTTGGGGTTCGGCGGGTCACGCGGGTGTCTTTATTCCTTGGTTACGAGCTCTGGTCGCATCTGATCGCTGGGCGTTAAGCAATGCCATTAGCAATGCCAGTGTTTTTGACACAACCGGGGTTAATATCCCGATATCAGGCCAAAGCCCCTGATCGGCACGGCCACGCTTTATCATGACGCCGAAATGGTTTAGAAGACAGCGAGCCAAGCCGCAAGAGCGAAGCCAATATATTAGAGAGGGACCATGTTTCTGCTCATCGATAATTACGACAGCTTCACCTACAACCTGTATCACTATCTGTGTGAACTTGGGGTTGAGGTTAAGGTCTGGCGTAACGATGCCCTCAGCGTCGACGATGTGGCAGCTTTGGCCCCCGAGGGTATTGTGCTGTCGCCGGGCCCTTGCACCCCGAATGAGGCCGGTATTTGTTTGAGCCTGGTTGAACGCTTAGGCGGCCAGATCCCGATCATGGGCGTCTGTCTCGGCCATCAAACCATCGGCCAGGTCTTTGGCGGCAAGGTGATCCGCGCGCCGCAGCCGATGCATGGCAAGGTCAGCCCGATCCATCACCGCGCCCGTGGGGTGTTTGCAGGCTTGCCGAACGGCTTCCTTGCCACCCGCTATCACTCGTTGATTGTCGAGCGGTCCAGTCTGCCCGATTGTCTGGCGATCACGGCGGAAACCGACGACGGACTGATCATGGGGCTTGAACACAAGACCATGCCGATCCACGGCGTTCAATTCCACCCTGAAAGCATCGCTTCAGAACATGGCCATAAGATATTGCAGAACTTCATAGAATCTGCACGCAAAGGGCGGGTTCACTGAGATGTCGAATTTAAAGCCCTTAATAGCCAAGGTGGCTGACGGCCATGCTTTGACGGAACAAGAATCCGCCGAAGCCTTTACCATCATGATGTCCGGGGATGCCACCCCGGCCCAAATCGGCGGCTTCCTGATGGCGCTCCGGGTGCGCGGTGAAACCGTTGATGAAATCACCGGCGGCGCCCGGACTTTGCGGTCCAAGGTGTCGGCCGTGCACGCACCGCCCGGGGCGATCGACACCTGCGGCACCGGCGGCGACGCTTCCGGCACCTATAACATTTCGACCGCCTCCGCCATCGTTTTGGCTGCAGCCGGAATTCCCGTTGCAAAACATGGTAATAAAGCCGTTTCTTCAAAATCTGGATCGGCGGATGTGCTGGCCGCGCTCGGGATCAATATTGATGCCGAGCAAAGCATTCTGGAACGCTGCCTATCCGAAGTGGGTATCAGCTTTTTGATGGCCACCCGCCATCACAGCGCCATGCGCCACG
>JBBCIP010000326.1:0-8184 GCA_037189785.1 Alphaproteobacteria bacterium | reverse complement strand
AGCGGAAGCGTGCAATGGCGGGAGTGCCGATCGGTTTTTGCCAACCGAGCTCAGGATTTTCCATCGTTGTGCCGGTCAGATCAAGCCGCCCCTCGCCACGCTCGATCTTCGATCCTTCGCCGCGCAACACCAGAGACAAGCCTGCAGGCCCGGAAATAAAATTCTCAAACGGTAAAGAAAACACATTCCATTGGCTACCGGCCAATTGCCCCGACAATTCTATCCGCGTCGGCAATTTTCCTTTGGCCAGATTTCCTTTGGCCAGAAAGTCCTCGCTCCATTCCATGTTGAACGGCACATCATTCAACGTAATCCCGCCGACACTTTTTAAAGACGTGCGTGTAACCGTCATGGACAGCGCTTGGCTTTTCAGGCCGACGTTGTCGAACAACTTGGGCATATCGACATTGGACAACGCCGCTTTCACCGTAAAGTCGACATCCTTCAAGCCAAGATTTTTTATGAGTGGAAAACTTAAACTCAAATCTGCTGTCGCTGTACCATGAACGGAATTCGGCGCCAAACCATAGGCGCTTGGATAGCCGAGCGGTTTATGATCAATGAGCGCCAGCACGTTCGGCACGTCGCCGGCCAGTTTCCCCGTGATGACGGCATCGGCGCCGCCCTTTTTATGGATTTCAGCGAAGTGCAGTTTTGACCCGGCAATGGTCACGCCCGCAGTCTCACCCGCAGACGCTTCGAGCCAGAAATCATGCAGCGATAATTTCGCCGTGCCGACGCCACCGACAATCGGCGGCATCGGGCGCAGGTAATGGGCGGTGGCCCCGGTGAAAGCAAATTTAAAATCCAGCACATCGGCTGGAAGACCGCCTTCACGGCCCCACATGTCAGCGGTGATATTCAGACTGATACTGCCGGTGGTCGCGCGCCCTGCCGTCAAATTCTGCGCGACCCATTTATAAGCGCCGGTACCCAAAGAATCCGGCCAATAAGTTTTCAAACTTTCAAACGGCACATTGGCAAGCGTGCCCGTAAATTGCACCGCAGGGCCGGGTTCGCTTTGCCCATAAACACCGCTTCCATTGATTTCCGCACCTTGGAAGCGGGCCGTCATTGCTTCCACTGTCGCGACCCGTTGCGCGACATCGTATCGCCCGCGCGCCGCCAAGCTTTCGATATCGATCGGCGCGTCATACAAATCAGGCAAAATCAACTGGCCCGCACCGGATGTGAGATCAAACATCAAACCACTGACAATAGGCCCATCATCCGCCTGTGACGGCATCAATTTGAACGCTATTTTCCCCGTCCATGGCATATTGGCGACTTTGATTTGCGCCAAAGCCTCAGATGCTCCGGCTAATTGCGCCGGATTGAAATCGCTAAAGCTTATGGTGAAAGCCGTTTCGCGGGTCGTCGGCAAAAAACTGCCGTCGATCGTCACCGGCACTTGATCCATGCCGTCTTTATCGAGCACGCCGGATGTCCGCAACGTCACATTACTGGCCGTGCGCCGCAGATAAACGGTTGTGTCCGCCAACACCCAATCACTGGACGTCAAGGCTTCGGTGATCCGCACCTCGGCATTCCGCACCACCAGCCTGCGCAAATAATCATCGGCTTGGCCGGGCTCGACCGGGGTCAACAAGCGTTCGATAAACGGGCCTAAACCGGCGGTATCGCTGCCATCGCTGCGCAAGGCTTCAAAGATATCGCCGGACGTCCAATCAAGCGCCAGCGATAGTCCGTCCAATTCGAGAAAACTGGGGGCGATCTCACCCCGCAACAAAGCCGTTGTCGACAGCGAGATCACCGCTTTGGGCAAGGTCACAAGCACCTTATCGTCGGCATCCTTCAGCTCGACAGACTGCAACCGAAATTCCAGACCTGGGCGCAAAGCTTCGCCAAGCTCAGGACGAGACTCTCGAAGCGCAATCACACCATCCTGGAAACTGACCTGCAACGCCCGACCATCGTGATCCAGGCCCGCCTTAAGATACGGTGCCAACGGGCCAAGCGACATCGGGGCAATCGCCACTCGGGCCACCACAACCACGGCGAGGACAACCACCGCAATCACCATGAGCGCCAGTATTTTGAAGATCCGCTTTGCCCACCGCCAGCCGCGCCCGCCAGTTGGCGGAGGAGGAGATGTGTTTGGATCGGCAGCTGCGGAAGATATCATTCGGTTCTGTATCAAGGTCGCTTTTCAGATGCAAACTTACCCGATACCATGACCAGTACAACCGGAAACCAGTACCGATAGCCAAAATATAGGGGATGGTTGCTAAAACGCCCCACTGTATTGAGCTTTACAGTAGAGAACGCATGACGACACTTATGTCCCCGCCGAAGCCATATCTTTCAACCCAATTGTCCAATGGCTGGACCGACTTTGACGCCGCAATAGGGCAAAATAACGTCACACCGCCGGGAAAAGCGGTATTGGATGCGATTTTCGGCAACAGCCCCTATTTGACCCGGCTGGTGCTCAGCGATCCGGCCTTTGCCCTAGATCTTTTGGGAAGCGGTGCGGATGCCGCCCGCTATCGCGACATATTGGATGAGGTGCTCGATACCTTGTCCACCACCGCCCCGCTCATGGAGACCACGGCAGAGGTCATGGCGGCCCTGCGCCTGGCCAAAAATCGGGCGGCGTTGATCATTGCCGCCGCCGATATCGCCGACATTTGGACAGTGGAAGAAATCACCAATTATTTAAGCGAGTTGGCCGAACGAACCCTTGATCTGAGCGTGGCCCATTTGATCAAACAGGCGATGGTCAAAGGCGAACTGATGGCTCCCAATGGCCTATCGGGCGAAAGCTTGGCAAATCATCCGGCAACCCCCGACATCACCAAGGGCTGCGGTTATTTCGTGCTCGGGATGGGCAAACTCGGGGCCCGCGAATTGAATTATTCGAGCGATGTCGATCTGATCGTGTTCTTCGACAACCAAGTGATCCGCTATACCGGCAAACGCGATCCACAGGATTGCTTCGTTAAAATCACCCGGGAATTGGTGCGGATGATGCAAGAACAGACGGTTGACGGCTATGTTTTCCGCACCGACCTGCGGTTGCGGCCCGACCCTGGGGCAACCGCTGTCGCCATATCGGTCGAAGCGGCTGAAATATACTACCAAAGCATCGGCTTGAATTGGGAACGCGCCGCCATGATTAAAGCCCGCCCCGTGGCTGGGGACCGCGAGGCTGGATATGGATTCCTCAACCGTATTCGCAGTTTCGTCTGGCGCAAGCATCTGGATTTCGCCGCCGTCGAGGATATTCACGCCATCAAAGGCATGATCCATCGCCACCATGGCCATCGCGACATTGCTGTTTTGGGACAGGATGTAAAACTCGGGCGCGGCGGTATTCGAGAAATCGAATTCTTCTGCCAAATCCAACAACTCATCGCCGGTGGTCGCGAACGCGAATTGCAAATCCCGCAAACCCTGGGGGCTTTAGAGGCCTTAAAAAAGCTCGGTAAAATCGATCAACAGACCGAAGACGAGTTGACCAATGCCTATCGCTTCCTGCGTCGGGTTGAACACCGCATTCAAATGATCGACGACGAACAAACCCATAGCGTGCCGCAACAACAAGATGGTGCCGACCACTTGGGCACATTCCTCGGGTTTCCGGATCGTCATAGCTTTGAAGCAGCGTTTCTTGGGTATCTGCACATGGTCAAGCGTCACTATGACACGTTGCTTGAACCACAAGCCGCACCCTCCAGCGCCGCTGACGAAGACGGCCTGTTGAGCGCGAGTTTTGATGCGGCCGATCCTGCTCTGCTTGAAACATTGCAGCGGCTCGGCATCAAAGAAGGCAATCGTGTCGCTCAGATTATTGAAGGCTGGGGGTTCGGTCGTCATCGCGCCCTCCGCACACCACGATCGCGGGCGATCTTGAAAAAAATCATGCCGCGCTTGATGGATGCACTGGCTGAAACGCCGGATCCTGATACGACCTTCCTCAAGTTCGATGAATTCCTGTCGAAGCTCCCGGCCGGTGTGCAGATATTATCACTCTTCCAAGCCAATCCGTGGTTGTTGGATGTCATCGCGGAAATCATCGGAATTGCCCCGGCCCTCGCCGATGAACTTGCGCGCCGCCCGGCTTTGCTTGATGCGGTTCTGCATCCGACGTTTTTCGCGAAACTGCCCGATGACCAGGCCCTCGTTGCCTCCCTGCAATCACTGCTCGAGACCGCAAAAGACTATCAGGACATTCTTGATATCAGCCGTATCTGGGCCAACGAACAACGCTTTCATGTCGGGGTTCAGTTGTTACGAGCAACCATCACGGCGGATGAAGCCGGTAAAGCGTTTACAAAAATCGCCGATGCCGTGGTGATTGTTCTGCTTGATAAAGTTAGCCAAGAATTTGCGATCAAGCACGGAACCCTGCCCGGCAGCCGTTTTGTCGCCTTGGCAATGGGAAAACTCGGCGGGGCGGAGATGACGTTCACATCCGATCTCGACATGATTTTCATCTACGACGCCCCGGATGGCGTTCAATCCGACGGCGCCAAACAATTGACCGCCGGGCATTATTACGCCCGTCTGACACAAGCCTACATCAATGCCCTGACCGCCATGACCGGCGAAGGGCGACTTTATGAAGTCGATATGCTGTTGCGGCCATCGGGCAATGCCGGTCCGATCGCGGTGCCGCTGGCGGCCTTTGAGCACTATCAACAAAACGAAGCCTGGACTTGGGAACACATGGCCTTGACCCGGGCCCGCGCCGTGGCCGGCGACAGCAGCCTGGCCGCAGATGTCACAAAGGTCATTCACACCGTGCTGACCACGCCGCGCGATCAGGTGAAGCTGCTGCGCGATGTGGCCCACATGCGCGAGCGCCTGCGCAATGAATTCGGAACCGACAACATCTGGTCGTTGAAGCATTGCCGTGGCGGCATCGTCGATCTGGAATTTATATGGCAATATCTTGAACTGGCCCATGCCGCCGCCAATCCAAGCATCTTGGCCGCTCATACCATCGACGCGTTAAAGCAACTGGGACAGCATGGGTATTTGCCCGCCTCTCAGTGCGATGACTTACTGCCCGCCTACACGATGTTATCATCCGTACAGACAATGCTACGGCTCTGTACCGGTAACGATTTCTCGGCAGAGGATGCGCCCGTTGGATTGAAATCGGCGCTTGCAAAAATAACCGGAAGTGTTGATTTTGATGCGCTGATCGACGATTTAAAACACGCACAAGATTGTATATCGGCTTGCTACAATACCGTTGTCGCCGCCCCCGCCGCGGCTTTACCGGCCCCCGAAAGCAATGACCTGTGACATTTTTGATTGAACGGTGATTAGGATAAACTGATGGTTGATGTGAAAGACAAAGCCCCCGATTTTTCTTTACCGACCGGCGATGATGACATCATCACCCTTAAGTCGCTCAAAGGTCAAAACGTGGTGCTGTATTTCTACCCGAAGGACAACACCCCCGGCTGCACACAAGAAGCCATTGATTTCAGCAGCCGCAAAAAAGCTTTTGAAAAAGCCAACACGGTGGTCATCGGCGTTTCTAAAGACAGCGTCAAAAAACACAAAAACTTCGCCGAAAAGTATGATCTTGGCCATACCTTAGTCGCCGACGAAGAAGGCGCGTTGTGCGAAGCCTATGGCGTCTGGGTCGAAAAAACACTTTATGGCCGCAAATACATGGGCATCGAACGGGCCACGTTTCTGATCGATGGCAAAGGCGTAGTGCGTCAGGTGTGGCATAATGTCAAAGTCAAAGACCATGCCGAAGCCGTGTTGACCGCGGCCAAAGCGCTCTAGATCAAGGCCGCGCCGTGATAGCGCTCGGAGACGCCGCCATAGCTGTCCTGACGACGGCCGACGCTACGGCCAAGGCCGAGGTCGGCCGCACCGTTGCCGCCGACTGGTTCGCCGGTAAGTTGGTCCATAGTTTCCCGACCCTGCCCCCGGATCGCCCAGCCCGGCCTGATCGGCCCGCGCTACTGCTGCCCCGGCATATGCCAAAACGCAGGTCCGGTGGATCGGCGGAAAACCGGGTCGCCCTGATCCATGCGGTCGCTCATATCGAACTGAACGCCATCGACTTGGCTTGGGATATCGTCGCCCGATTCGGGGCGCTTATGCCGCCCGCCTTCGCTGATGACTGGGTCCGGGTCGGCGACGACGAAGCCCGTCATTTCCTGCTGCTGTCTGATCGCCTTCAGGCCATGGGGGCAACCTATGGCGACCTTCCGGCTCATGACGGGCTATGGCAAGCGGCAGACAGCACGGCCGATGATCTTTTAGCGCGGTTGGCGGTGGTGCCTTTGGTACTCGAAGCGCGCGGTCTCGATGTCACCCCGGCGATGATCGACCGGCTGGACCGGCTCGGCGACTCGGACAGCGCCGATGCCCTGAGAATCATCTATAATGACGAAGTTGGTCATGTGGCAGCCGGGAAACGCTGGTTTGAGACCTTATGCAACGCGCAAAGTTTACCGCCGATCGATACCTACCACAGCCTGGTTCGCCGCCACTTCCGGGGTCAGTTAAAACCCCCATTTAACAGCCAAGCCCGTGAAAAGGCTGGATTTTCTGCGGCCTTTTATGAACCGCTCGCCGCCAGTTGATCTGTCATGCCAGAGTCACATAAATGTTGCAATGACTCTGTCCTTGGGTTGAAATACTGACCCTTGCGGCAGATCACGTCCTAGTGATCTCGTAAAATTTAAGGACGCGAAGGTTTTGGGGGTTGTAAGAACGCTCAGATTAAAAGCGGAGCGTTTGCGCCGGCGTTATTTTCCCGAACGTCAGTTGTACTTTCGGGCCAACGGCGACGTCCGCTTTATATCATTCTCCCCACGGGCCCAAATGGTCGGGCTCGGAGCCTGTGTGTGCGTCCTGAGCTGGATGGTCGTGGCTTCGGTCACTTTCTTCAATGGCGACGCCTCGGTCCAGGAAAAAGAACGCCGCCTCAAGGAAATGGCCCAGGATTACGCCAAATTGGACGCCGAAATGCAGCGTCTCCAGCGCGATGTGGTGTCAGCCGCCCGACGCCTGACCGAACGGCAGGACTACCTCAACAGTCTCCTCGAGAAACCGACCAGCGACGTCCCATCCATCGAACTCCCGATCCCATCGCCCGAACAAGCGACCCAACGGTCAGATCTTCAAAGCTTTTTTTTTCGACTGACCGGTGATGGCTGGCGCGCGGTCGCCGATATCGATAACCTTTCGGCCAATTTCGAGACCCTTGACGAACAGCAGCGGACCATAGCCGCCAAACTGCTGAGCGCGACCGATTCATCGATCGCCGCCGTCGATAAGGTGTTGCGGAAGGCCGGTGTTGATAAAAACAAGCTGTTGTCGCTGGCCGATGAAGCTGCCTTATCCGGCGTCGGCGGCCCGTATATCCCGCTTGATAGCATGGATCTGTTGGACGAAAGCGATCCGTTCAACCAATTGCTGCGCAGCCAGTCCGAACTTGAACGGCTGCAAACGATCTTGGCCAATGCGCCGTTGCAACCGCCGCTTGATAATTATCGCGTCAGCAGTCACTACGGTGGGCGTCTTGACCCGTTTCGCGGCAGTTGGGCCCGGCATAGCGGGGTTGATTTCACGACCCTGGACACCAAAACCCCGATTGCCATCCGCAGTGGCGGCGTTGTCCGCACCGCGGGCTGGAACGGGGCCTATGGCCGGTTCGTCGAGGTCGATCATGGCAACGGCTTCGTCACCCGTTACGGTCATTTGCGCAAGATCATGGTGAAAAAGGGCGATACGCTCAAAACCGGCGACAGCATCGGCTTGATCGGTAGCTCGGGTCGCAGCACCGGTACCCATCTTCACTATGAAATTTGGTTCGACGGCAAGCCGCTCAACCCCATGAAGTTCATTAAGGCCGCCAAGGACGCCGTCGTTCTCGCCCGTGCCGACGTTTCCGCACCGTAACGGTCGCCTCAATAATCGAGCCCCATTTGTCCAAAAAAATCGGTTTTTTATTCAATCACGATGCGCCTCATCAGATTGCCCATAGTGCGCCAATCGCAGAAGCGTTACGGGCGCGCTATCCCCAATTCGATGTCAGCCTGATCACCTCAACGCCGGAACTCACCGCGCACGCCCACAAGGTGATGACCGCCGCCGCTGATCAACGGCCCGAGATCGTCGAGTTACCCGGCGCGCTATGGCAACAAATAACCGGTGCGGTCATGAACCGTGTCATGCCATGGA
>JBBCIP010000325.1:0-10372 GCA_037189785.1 Alphaproteobacteria bacterium | reverse complement strand
TCTTTGTTCCAGACTTCGGGGTTTTCTGAAACAAAAGTTCTGAATAAATGAACGATCGAATTTGTATGTAGCGTTTCGTCTCGTACCGACCAAGTGACAATCTGCCCCATACCCTTCATTTTATTGAAACGCGGGAAGTTCATCAAAATAGCAAAACTTGCAAATAGCTGCAGACCTTCGGTAAAGGCGCCGAACACGGCCAAGGTTTTGGCAATGTCACTTTTCGTATCCATGCCCCATTCTTGCATGAAGTCGTATTTGGCTTTCATCTCGGTATATTTCAAGAAAGCTTCATACTCGGTTTCCGGCATACCGATCGTATCAAGCAAATGGCTATAGGCTGAAATATGAATGGTTTCCATATTGGAAAAAGCAGCCAACATCATTTGTATTTCTGTTGGTTTAAAAACACGTGAATAGTGCTTCATATAGCAATTATTCACTTCCACGTCCGCTTGCGTGAAAAAGCGAAAAATCTGCGTCAGCAAATTACGCTCGCCATCCGTCAACTTACGATGCCAATCGCGCACGTCATCAGCCAACGGCACTTCTTCCGGCAACCAATGGATCCGCTGTTGCGTTAACCAAGCATCATAGGCCCAGGGATACTGAAACGGTTTATAAAATATGCGTCCCTCGAGCAACGACATGGCAGACCCTCAACGTGATAAAAGCGTCACGATAAACTAGATAAAAGCAAACAGACCGAATTTTTAACGAACGTTTATGACAAAACAGCAACAGCGCCACCAGCCAAGAACAGACCAAGATTTGATCTGTCCGTAACCGTCAGCACCTTACTGACAAGCCAAACATTCTTCATAGTTATTGGTTTCACGTGGGGCAGCCGCCATTGGCAGCTCCACAGGCCCGACATCATTGGCAACATTGAGCGGATTGCTTTCCGCTTTCTCTGCCCGCTGAATAGACAAGGACCGGCAATAGTAAAGCGACTTCATACCCTTTTTCCATGCTTGGAAATGAAGCTGATGAAGTTCACGCTTATGAATGTCTGCGGGCAAGAAAAGATTGACCGACTGCGCCTGATCGACACAGGGCGTGCGATCTGCAGCATGTTCAATGACCCACCGTTGATCCAGCTCAAACGCCGTCTTAAATACGTCTTTTTCAAGCTCGTCTAGGCAATCCAAATGCTGAACAGAGCCGCCATTGATAACAATTGACGACCACGTATCGTCATTATTCATGCCGCGCTTTTCCAAAAGAGCCGTCAGATGCCTGTTACGCACATTATGCGATCCCGACAAGGTCTTGTGCGTGAAAGAATTTGCTGCGATTGGTTCGATCCCTGGGCTTGTGCCACCACAAATGATCGAAATCGAAGCTGTCGGTGCAATCGCCGTTTTGTTCGAAAAGCGTTCTTTCATACCGTAATCGGCTGCATCTGGGCAGGCGCCACGTTCTTCCGCCAATACCTTTGACGCTGCATCGACACCCTGTTGGATGTGCGCAAACATCTTTTTATTCCAAACTTTGGCCATGACTGATTCAAACGGGATCATCTTGCTTTGCAAGAATGAATGGAACCCCATGACGCCAAGACCGACGGACCGTTCGCGCATAGCAGCATACCGGGCACGCTCCATACCATCTGGAGCACGGGCAATAAAATCATCAAGTACGTTATCGAGAAAACGCATAACGTCTTCGATAAACTGTGGATGATCCTGCCACTCGGTGAAAGTTTCCAGATTGAGCGACGACAAGCAGCATACAGCTGTCCGCATTTTGCCATGGTGATCAAGACCGGTCGGCAAAGTAATTTCACTGCATAGGTTGGATGTTTTCACATTCAAACCTGCCAGTTTGTGATGTTCAGGCAACGCACGATTTACGTGGTCGATGAACACCATATAGGGCTCACCAGTTTCAATCCGTGCAGTCAAAATACGGATCCACAACGACCGGGCTTTGATCACACGCTGTACAGAGCCATCGCGCGGGCTCAACAGCGCCCAATCTTCATCGGCCTCAACTGCACGCATAAACGCATCGGTTATCAGCAAGCCATGATGCAAATTTAGGGCCTTGCGATTTGGGTCGCCTCCAGTCGGACGGCGGATTTCTACAAATTCCTCAATTTCCGGATGATCGATCGGCAAATAGACAGCGGCACTCCCACGACGCAAGGAACCTTGGCTAATAGCCAAGGTCAGGCTGTCCATGACACGAATGAAGGGGATAATGCCGGAGGTTTTACCCGAGCCTTTCACCGTCTCGCCAATAGCGCGGAGATTCCCCCAATAACTACCAATGCCGCCGCCATTGGACGCCAACCAGACATTCTCATTCCACAAGCCAAGGATGCTATCCAAGCTGTCTTCCGCTTCATTCAGGAAACAGGAGATCGGCAATCCGCGTTTGGTACCGCCATTGGACAAAACTGGAGTAGCCGGCATGAACCACATACGGCTGATATAATCATAGAGACGTTGGGCATGAGCGGTATCATCGCCATAGGCGCTCGCCACGCGGGCGAACATATCCTGATAAGTTTCGCCAGGCATAAGATATCGGTCGGACAGGGTCGCTTTGCCGAAATCGGTCAGCAAAACATCACGAGAAGAATCAACCTCGACCTGAGCATGTCCGTCAACTTGAACTGCACTTGCGAAACCGGCGCTCATTTCCCCTCCGAACAAAATCTTCAAAATCACATCCTGGACAGAAGCGTTGAGAGACGATGAAACCGTGAATGCGAAGAGCACTCGTCTTTCCATCTACGGCAGCCCGACCATACCACAGCCCGATGCCTATCCCCCTGGATCACCCGCCCAAGGACAAACCAACCACCTGCTTCGGCAGGTCTCCTGACTCGCAGCACCGCTTGCCGCCTTCCCAAAACACGAACTTACCTACAATGAAGTAACACGTGCCTCAGTGGCTATTCCCCAAAGCTTTTGCTGTAGGGACCGACAATCGGCTTTCGCTGCTTACAGTTGCGGGGACAGTCACGGTTTAAATCGTCAAAAAATATCAAGAAAGGCCAGATATTTAAGCTGAAGATCGCACCGTATTCCCTTTTCACCCCATGGCTGGGGACCGAAGCAACACCAGATATAGTATTGTCCGTCACGATGGTGTCAACAAGTTGTTGTACTTGACATTACGACTCGGGTCTGGGTTGGTCATCAAATCGCAGAAAATTTATTAAAATATATATTTTTCAATGCGTTATATGAAATCAACGGAAACGACGCAGCCGAACATCACGTTGTGGAACGTGCCTTAATTTTAGGCAAAATAACGACCTCACACCCCACAGCCTCAGAATACGGCACACAATATATAGTAGTTGTTGTAAAATTAAACTTGGGGCCCCCAGCATCCACACCATATAGGCAATGATCAGGCCGCGCGTTACATTAAAATTATTCTCACGCTGTTCTACCGCAGGAAAAAGGCTATCTCCTTCGTATTTTGAAGTGGTGATTTGTATCAAAGCAACAGGCACTCTCAGTATTTCCCCGAATAGACGGATAGTTTAAATTTCAGGCCCCAAACGTCCCACATTTAATTGCAAATCATTATCAATTATGATTAATTGCGGCGGTGCATGAAGGATCTGGAGTTCAATGAGCGGGTCAGCCGGAATAGCGAGTGTAACAGACCAGAAACGACGTTCGTTCTGGCTCAAACACCTTCATCAGTGGCATTGGATAAGTGCGGGCCTATCTTTAATAGGCATGATCCTGTTTGCTATAACAGGAATCACTTTGAATCACGCTGCCGACATTGCGGCCAAGCCAGTAGTCACCACAAAAACCGGCGTGTTACCAGCCTCGCTGTTGGATACGCTCGACACTGCAGACGATGGCGAAGCCCCCTTGCCTGCACATATCCAAGACTGGGTCAGCCAAGAACTCCGCCTAAGCGTCAAAGATAAACTTGCCGAATGGTCTGACGACGAGATCTACTTGTCGCTCCCGCGTCCAGGCGGGGACGCGTGGCTTAGCATCGACCGCGAGTCCGGAGATGTTCACTACGAAAAGACGGATCGCGGCTGGATCTCCTATTTCAATGACCTTCACAAAGGCCGCAGTACAGGCCTTGCCTGGAAATGGTTCATCGACATTTTCGCCGTCGCCTGTGTCGTGTTCTGCGTTACCGGTCTCTTTCTCTTACAGCTTCACGCTAAAAATCGCCCAGCCACATGGCCCGTGGTCGGGCTCGGGCTGGTTATTCCTTTGGTTCTGGCCATTTTGTTTATTCACTGATGAGGTTACCTATGCGCGTGTCCCCGACTCTAGTTATAACCGGCACAATTGCTGGCCAAGCCCTCTTTAGTCCCGTTATGTCGGCCGATATGACGATAAGCGTTGAAATCCCGCGCCTAGACGTGGCCGAGTATCATCGCCCCTATGTTGCGATCTGGCTTGAAAATGCCGACAAAGCCGTCGCAGGCAATCTTGCTGTTTGGTATGACATCAAGCTCAAGAATAACGAAGGCACCAAATGGCTTAAAGATATGAAGCAATGGTGGCGGCGGACCGGACGCGAACTGACCATGCCCATGGACGGGCTGAGCGGCGCCACCCGGCAGGTCGGAGAACACAGCATAAACTTCAATTCTAGCGCCAAGCCATTGGCCGATTTACCGGCTGGTGAATATCAACTCGTTGTAGAAGCAGCCCGGGAAGTTGGTGGCCGCGAATTATTGCGCATCCCATTCCAATGGCCGCCGAAGAAAGACGAATCACATGCTGTAAAAGGCGAACATGAACTCGGCGCAATCGCGCTGACTCTGAAACCTGAATTTCCCAACGCACAGGAGCTCATTATGAAGAAATCTCTCGCGTGGATTGCCCTCGGCTTAGCCCTCAGCGCTCCGCTCTCTGCACAAGCGCATCGGTCATGGATGCTGCCGTCGGCAACCGTATTTTCCGGCAATGATCCATGGGTCACGGTAGATCTCGCCATTTCTAATGATCTATTCTACTTCGAACATCGGCCGATGGGGACAGAGAACATCAAAGCTTATGCCCCTGACGGGTCTGAAGTTAAAATTGAGAACGCCAGCACCGGTCGCTATCGCAGTGTGTTCGACGTCCAATTGGCCACCCCCGGCACATACAAAATTACCAACGTGAATGCAGGCCTGATGGCCAACTACAAAGAAAACGGTCAACCAAAGCGCTGGCGCGGCACACCGGAAACTCTTGCAAAAGAAGTCCCAGCCAATGCAGAAGAACTGCGTGTGACGCAATCCTCGAATCGTATGGAAATATTCGTCACATCCGGCAAACCCACAACCGAAATTCTGAAACCAACTGGCCAAGGTTTGGAGCTCGTTCCGGTGACGCATCCAAACGATTTGTTTGCTAAAGAAGCCGCCGATTTTCAATTTGTGATCGACGGCCAGCCGGCTGCCAACATTGAAGTCACGATCATCCCTGGTGGCATCCGCTATCGCGACAAATTAAATGAAATCAAAGTGACCACTGATAAAGACGGCAATTTCAGCGTCACTTGGCCAGAGCCTGGGATGTATTGGATTTCCGCATCTTTCCAAGATGAAAAACCCACAACGTCGGTTGCCCAGCAGCGTCGCGCATCCTACACGTCGACCCTGGAAGTCTTGCCGCAATAATGCGACGCGTCGTTATACCATCGGTGATCTCGCCGCCGCTGTCACAGGACGCGGCGGCGAAACATATTTGGACGATGAACGGGCAGACCATGGGCACGACCTGGTCGCTCAAGCTCGTCCCTGTTGATGGCATAACAGAGGCTACCCTACAAACGAAAATACAACAGACCCTCGATCTCATCATTACTCACATGAGTACATGGGAGCCAGCCTCCCATATCAGCCGCTTTAATCGCAGCATGGTTGCCGGATGGCATGATCTACCCGCTAGCTTCTTTCAGGTTTTAAGCTACGCTCTGGCCGTCGCCGAAGCCAGCGACGGCGCCTATGACCCGACAGTTGGCCCACTTGTCAATTTGTGGGGCTTTGGACCGATCGAAAATGTCGGACAATACCCAAACACTGCACCAACGGATCGCGACATTGCGAAGACCAAAGCGATCTGCGGCTGGCAACAGATTAAACTTGATCTCCTCAACAAGCGCGCCTATCAACCCGGTCATTGCTATCTTGATCTATCTGCGGTCGCTAAAGGATACGGCGTCGATGCTGTTGGCCGTACGCTCGAAAAAATTGGCATTCACAACTACCTTGTCGAGATTGGCGGTGAGCTCCGCGGCAACGGCATGAAACCGGATGGTGGTCCCTGGTGGGTGACATTAGAGCCCCCCCCAGGGAATCATGGCTTACCGGAAACAATCATTGCCCTGCATGGCTTGTCTATTGCTACATCAGGAGATTATCGCCGCTATTATGAGGTAGCGGATCAACGCTATGCTCATAGCATCGATCCCCGCACCGGCTACCCTGTTACGCATGGCCTTGTTTCTGTAAGCGTCCTGCATGCCGAATGCATGTGTGCCGATGCCTTATCCACGGCTTTAACTATTTTAGGACCTGACCAAGGGTATGCGTTTGCTGAAAAGCATAATTTGGCAGCACATTTTGTGATGCGCACAGACAATGAGTTTACCGATCGTTTATCATCGGCACTTCTGGTTATGACGACATGATAGAATTATCCCCCGACCACGAACGCCTGGCTTGGGCAACGGCAGTTACACTTGGATATGTCGGGTTTTGTGCCGGCTTATACTGGCGGCGCAAGCAACAACGAAAAGTCGCAGAAAAAGCCGCGCAATCTTTGTTGAAAGCGACCGAAGCATCCGATAAAAAGCCCGTTCTAATAGGCTACGCAACCCAGACCGGATTTGCCGAGACACTCGCATGGCGCACAGCCGAGACACTGATCGGTGGAAACTTACCCGTGCAAGTTCTGCCCCTGTCAAAAGTCGATAAAACAATACTGCAGTCAACTGATTATGCTTTATTCATTGTCAGCACCACAGGTGAAGGGGATGCACCCGATAGCAGCGCCGGATTTACCCGCCGGATCATGAGCGACGATTTCCCCCTTGGCACTCTGCATTACGGCTTATTGGCCTTGGGTGACCGCAGTTACACCCAGTATTGTGCATTCGGCCATAGTTTAGACGCGTGGCTGCGACATCAAGCCGCTCAACCAATGTTCGATATGGTGGATGTCGACAATGGCGATGACGGCGCCTTACGTCATTGGCAATATCATTTGGCACGGTTCAGCGGCAATGATGAAACTGCAGACTGGAGCAGCCCCCCCTATGAGCGTTGGCGATTAAATCAAAGATCACATCTCAATCCTGGCAGCCCCGGCGACCCGGCTTTTCATTTATCTCTTGTGCCCATCGGTGATAACGCCATATGGCAAGCTGGCGACATCGCCGAAATTGGGCCACAAAACGCTGCCCATGAGATTGCTTTCCTGCTGGACAATTTAAAACTCAACGGCCATGACATCGTGAACTGTAATGGTGAAGACATTACGCTGGAAGCATTCCTGAGCAATCATACTTTGCCACATGACAGTGACGAGCTTAGCAAGCTCATAAATCTTTCGGCACAACAATTGACCGAAACACTGAAACCTTTACCCCATCGCGAATATTCTATTGCTTCCATTTCGGATGATGGGCAACTGGACCTTTTGATACGGCAGATGCACTATCCGGATGGCCGTTTGGGGATCGGCTCTGGCTGGTTAACAGAACACGCCGCTATGGGCAGTGATATTGCCTTACGGATTCGACAAAATAAAAGCTTTCATGCCCCATCAGACGATTGCCCGTTAATTCTGATCGGCAACGGCACTGGATTAGCTGGCCTTCGATCGCATATAAAAGAACGGGCTGCCCGTGGGAAAGCTAAGATTTGGCTAATTTTTGGCGAACGAACAGTCGCTCATGATTTCTTTCATCAAGAAGAAATTGAAACCTGGCAGCGTCGCGGCGTAATTACACGCCTTGATTTAGCATTTTCCCGCGATCAAGATCAGCGGATATATGTGCAAGACCGTATTCGAGACGCCGCAGCAGATATCCGATCTTGGGCCAATGATGGAGCCGCCATATATGTTTGCGGCAGTTTACAAGGAATGGCGGAAGGCGTTCATAAAACCCTCACCGATATTCTTGGCCAAGAACAGCTGGAAACTATGAGTGAGAGCGGCCGTTACTGCCGTGACGTTTATTAAAAAATGCACCAAAAACAAAAGCCTGACAAAAATCTTTGTCAGGCTTTTTAGATTTAGGGGACCTTTGTGATCAACAAAGGTCCCCCGTCATATTAGAAGCTGTAGTTTGCCGTTAAGATCGCCGCACGACCATCACCCGGTGTGGCCCAACCGTTGTTCCGAACACGCGTAAAATAAGTCTTGTCAAAAATATTGTTAACATTCAGCTGAAGGCCGAAGTTATCGGTGATTTGATATGAGGCCATGGCTTTATGTACCCAATATCCATCAGTTTTATAAAGAATCGCAGCGTTGTTATTCAGATAAAAACCACTTTGGTAAGTCACACCATACCCGACTTGCAAGCCAAACGGTAATTGGTACGTGGTCCATAAACTACCCGAATGCTTCGGTGTCTGGGTTAGCGGATTACCGGCTTGAGGATCGACCACCCCATCATCCACGCTTTGCAATACTTCACTATCAAGATAGGTATAATTTGCAAATACCAACCATTCTGGCGTAATCGTACCGGAAGCTCCCAAAGCGATCCCATCGACACGGGATTTACCACGCAACACATTTTCTGGAATAAGCGGATCGGCTGACGGAACCTTGTAATTACTGCGTTCGTTACGGAATACAGCCGCAGTCAAAGCCAACTGATTATCCAAAAGCCCCCATTTGATACCGATTTCATAATTCTCGGCCGTTTCAGGATCAACATTACAGGTCAATGCCGTACAAGATCCATTCACAGACGTTTTAGACGGTGTTTTGGATGTCCCGTAAGCAATATAAATGCTGCCGCTTTCTGTCGGTTTAAACACCAAGCCAACGCGATAAGAAAACAAGTTATCCGAATTCTTAAAAATCTCACCCTGGCTGGTGAAAACACCATTGGTGTAAGTTCCTGCCGTATAAGTGCCCGAATTATGCTCGTAACGAACACCACCATTCAATTCCCATTGATCACTCAACTTCATGGTGTTGAACGCATAAACGGCTTGATTATCCAATTCACCATCTTGCGAAGCTGTTTGGATAAAATTGATAGGTCCGCTCCAAACATGATTCGGATTAACAATATTCATGACAGGAAGTGTCGGATTTGGCAAAGCACCACCTGGATTGCGTAAGGCATTGCCAGAATCTAAATGATAGGTTTCATGAGATACCGAGAAGCCGAACACAAAGTTATGTTCGATGCTGCCGGTATTAAATGTCGCCATCAAATCGGTTTGATTATAGAGGGTTTTGTTTTTGCTGTCGCGTGTCGTACCGCGCGGGCCGCTCGGTGTATATGTTCCCGCCACCGTACAAGCCGCCCCTGTTGAGGCATTAGTGCCGTCCGCTAAACACCACGTCCCTTGCGGAGGATTGACCCGTGCGAACTGCGTAACTTGCTGCCAGCGTGTCAAATTGCGAATGCTCAGTTTTTCGCTGAAATCGTGTTCGATGCGGGCGGTAAACGAATCTATCTGTGTTTCTTGGGTATCGAAATTGCTGTACCCATAGTAATTGCCGATGTCTACACCGGGCAACAAGCCGTCATGGAAAGCATTTTTGAAATACGGCACACCATAACGAGGGGTATTATCATCTTCTTGATGGAGATAACTTAAGGTCACGCGTGTGTCACTATTCAAACCCAAGGTCACAGACGGCGCAATGCCCCATCGCTTGTATTCTTCGACATCCCGACCAGGTACATCATTTTGATGCCACATGCCGTTCAAACGAAAAGCGATATTGTCATCAATCACATGATTCGTATCTAATGTTATGCGACCATAATTCTCGGTACCGATGCCTCCACTAATATTTGTGAAGTCCTCAGCTTTCGGCGACTTACTGACCAAATTGATTGACCCACCTACTGAACCGGAACCGGCGTAAACCGAATTTGCGCCATTGACGACTTCGATTTGTTCTAGATTGAACGGGTCAGAGCGGGTGTATTGGGCACTATCACGAATACCATCCACCGTAATGTCACTGTTGGCGCTATAGCCACGCAAGTTGATGCTATCGCCATAGCCACCGCCACCTTCCCCCGCCCCGAATGTAATGCCCGGGACTGTGCTTAATACATCTTGCAACGTCATCAGGTTTTGGTCCTTCAAAACCTTTTCTGGGATGACCGTAATAGTCTGCGGTGTATCTAATAATGGAGCTGTATATTTCGGTGACTCTGGCTTTTCCGTTTTATA
>JBBCIP010000324.1:0-14648 GCA_037189785.1 Alphaproteobacteria bacterium | reverse complement strand
AACTCCTTTGCTGCATCGTCTTACCCCTATCCAACGACTGAATAACCGGCATGGTTCCGTATTTTGTCATCACGACACTGTTATGGCGCTGTGAGTATTGCTGATCAGCATTGATGCAAAAAAGAATGGGCGGTTTCTTTGGTGAAGAAACCGCCCCAGTAAGATGGCAGAGCGCAGAGAACAGTCCCCTGCCATTGATGACGTTAGATATGAATAGCTTTGCCGATAGATTTCAGTGCGGCTTCCGGGAATGTTTCCGACAATGTGGGATGGGCATGAATGGTTCCTGCAATGTCGTCGATGACCGCGCCCATCTCAAGCGCCAGCGCAAATTCACCGGATAATTCGGAGACATGTTCCCCCACGGCTTGAATACCGACAATGCGTTGATTGTCCCGGCGTGCGACAACGCGGGTAAAACCAACACCGGACTCCATGCTGAGTGAGCGGCCGTTGGCGGCAAACGGGAAGATACCGGTGATGATATCAAGCCCCTGCGCCGTTGCCTCATCGGGCGATAGACCGACTGTGACAATCTCCGGCTCGGTGAAGCAGACGGCGGGGATGGCGACGGGATCAAAGCGCCGTTTGTGACCGGCAATTATCTCTGCAACCAGTTCCCCTTGGGCCGATGCTTTATGAGCCAACATCGGTTCGCCGACAAGATCGCCGATGGCCCAAACATTTTTGGTGGATGTTTGGCAGCGATCATCAACTTTGATGAAGGCGCCGTTCCTATCGATCACCAAGTTTTCAAGACCCCAGCCTTTGGTGCGTGGTTTGCGGCCGACGGTCACCAGTATTTTGTCGGCTGGTAATGTTTCTGTCTTGCTGTCGTTTGTTTCAATCACCAAACCTTCGGCAGTGACGCTTTGCGCTTTTGCACCGAGATGAAGTGTAACGCCAGCCTGATCGAGCCACTGCTGTACGGGGGCAGTCAGTGCTTTGTCATATAACGGAAGAATACGATCTTGCGCTTCGACAATGGTCACAGCGACGCCCAGTTTCCGAAATGCGATGCCAAGTTCCAAACCGATGTAGCCCGCGCCAATGACAACAAGGTTTTTAGGAAGCTGTTCCAGGGATAACGCTTCGGTTGAGGAGATGACACGATCACTGAAAGGAATATGTGGTAAGGCGGAAGCTTCCGATCCGGTTGCAAGAATGACATGGTCGGCAGTGATCGCAACGGGACCGTCTTTGGTGTCGACCGTGCAGTTTTTTGCATCAGAAAAAACCGCCCAGCCATGGATTGTATTGACTTTGGCTTTTTTTAACAAAGCGCCCACGCCGCCACTGAGTTTTTTGACGATGTCGTCTTTCCAAGCAACGGCACCGATAATATCGAATTGTGCGGGCTGGGGCAGAGTGATGCCCATTTCACCATTGCTATGATGGGACATGGCATCGAGTTTAGAGGCCACATGGATCAAAGCTTTGGATGGGATGCAGCCGCGAATAAGACAGGTGCCGCCCAAACGATCCGCTTCGACAAGCGTTGTATCAAGGCCGAGCTGCCCAGCGCGGATGGCGGCGACATATCCGCCCGGACCACCGCCGACCACGAGGACTTTTGTTTTTACTGTTTTTGTCATGACCTGTTTCTCGGCTTTTAAGTGTCCATGAAAATGGTTGCGGGGTTTTCAAGCAGCGCCCGGAGACGTTGGACGAATTCTGCTGCGGTCCAACCGTCGACGACCCGATGATCAAACGACGAAGACAAATTCATGATCTTGCGGATCACGATCTCGCCATTCCGAATAACCGGGCGTTCGGCAATTTTATTGACGCCGACAATCGCCACTTCCGGATGATTGATGACGGGTGTCGTTGCCAAACCGCCCAATGGACCAAGGCTGGTGATGGTAATGGTCGACCCACTGAGAGAGTCGCGATCCAACTTATTGTCACGGGCCGCGGCTGCCACTTGCGCGACGGCGCTGGCAGATGACCAGATGTCGAGTGCTTCGGCATGGCGGACCACCGGGACCAGCAACCCGCCATCGGTTTGTGTTGCGATACCGATGTGAACAGCCTGGTGGCGATGAACAACACCAGCCTCGTCATCAAAGCGTGCATTGATTTCGGGAAATTCGGGTAAGGCTTTTACAAGCGCCCCCATTAGGAACGGCAACAGGGTGAGTTTTGGTTGGTCGGCGCGCTTGGTGCTGTTCAAATGCGCCCGCAACTCTTCGACAGCGGTGACATCCACTTCTTCAATATAAGAAAAATGAGGGATGCGTTGTTTGGCGGTTTGCATACGTTCGGCAATTTTACGGCGGAGGCCGATAACTTTTACGTCTTCGATCCCGGTCTTCTGACGGTTGCGACTGCTGTTGTTGGCTGCGGTTTGTCCACCGCTTTCAATATGCGCATCAAGATCACTGTGATCTATACGGCCTCCTGGGCCTGAGCCTTGCACGAATTGCAGCGGGATGCCCAATTCAAAAGCCCGGCGTCTGACGGCGGGCGCTGCGACTGGCTTCTCGCCCGGTGTGCGGGCAACACTGGGGCGTTCGACTCTGCTGGATTGTTTTGTCGCAGCAGGTTTCTCGGGTTGTGGCTTTGGGACTGGTAGCTTTGCTTCTTCAGCTTTTGCTGTCGGCTGTTCTGCGGGCACCTGTGGTTTCTGCGGTTCGGGTGAGGCGGTGGAATTGCCTTCGCCTTCGACCTCCAGCACCACAAGTTCTGAGCCGATGGCGATCATCTCGCCAGGGGTTCCATTGATCGCGAGAATAGTCCCTGCAACTGGTGCCGGAATTTCGACCGTTGCTTTATCGGTCATGACATCGGCAAGGGCTTGGTCTTCCTGTACGATGTCACCGACCTTCACATGCCAGGCCGCGATTTCCGCTTCGGCGATGCCTTCGCCGACATCGGGAAGTTTGAAGACATAGCGTCCCATATTATGCCTCTGTTACTTTTGTTAATGCTTCAATGATACGCTTCGGGCCTGGGAAATAATCCCATTCCAAGGAATGCGGATACGGCGTGTCCCATCCGGTCACGCGGGCGATCGGTTTTTCCAAAGCATAAAAACAATGTTCTTGAATAAGAGCCGCCAACTCAGCACCGAAACCGCTGGTACGGGTTGCTTCGTGAACAATCACGCATCGCCCGGTTTTATTGACGGACTCAACAATTGTATCAATGTCGAGCGGGATCAGCGTTCTAAGATCGATCACTTCGGCGTCGATACCGCTGTCGGCAACGGCGGCTAAGGCCACATGCACCATTGTGCCATAGGTGATGATGGTAACAGCGTCACCGGCCCGGGCGATGGCGGCTTTGCCGAGCGGGATATTATAATATCCTTCGGGCACGTCGCTGGCTGCATGTTTCGACCAGGCTGTGACAGGGCGGTCATGATATCCGTCGAATGGTCCGTTATAGATCCGTTTTGGTTCAAAAAAGATAACCGGATCGTCGTCTTCAATGGCGCTGATCAACAGGCCTTTGGCATCATAGGGGTTCGACGGCATCACGGTTTTTAAGCCGCAGACATGGGTGAAAATACCTTCGGGGCTTTGGCTGTGGGTTTGACCACCATAAATCCCGCCACCGCATGGGGCGCGGACAGTGAGCGGTGTCCAGAATTCACCACCGGAGCGATAGCGCAAACGCGCCGCTTCGGAAATCAATTGATCGGCGGCCGGATAAATATAATCGGCGAATTGAATTTCGGCGACCGGGCGCAGACCGTTCACACCCATGCCGACGGCTGCTGCGAGAATACCCGCTTCTGCAATAGGTGTATCGAAAACACGATGGCGGCCATAACGCTTTTGTAAGCCTTCGGTGGCGCGAAACACGCCGCCGAAATAGCCGACATCTTCGCCTAAGACCACGACGGTATTGTCACGGGCCAGCATGACATCCATGGCGGAGTTCAAGGCTTGAATCATATTCATGGTCGGCATGTCAGACTCCGAGTTCTTGGCGTTGGCGGCGTAGATGCCACGGCATTTCTTTGAAAACGTCGTCAAACATGGTGGCGGCACTGTGCTGCGGACCGTTCCCGAGTGTGCCGTAGCTTTCGGATTCTTTTCCAGCAGCGCGGACTTCTTCCACAAGCTGCGCGGCCATTTGTGTGTGGCGTTCTTCGGACCATTCCCCCACATTGATCAGATGGGTTTTCAGACGGTCTATCGGGTCGCCTAGCGGCCATTGCTTGCCTTCGTCGGCGGGGCGGTATTTGGATGGATCATCGCTGGTCGAATGTCCTTCGGCGCGATAGGTGAATAATTCAATCAATGTCGGGCCGTTGTGGGCCCGGGCTCGTTCCGCAGCCCACTGCGTTACGGCGTAGACGGCGAGGAAGTCGTTACCATCCACGCGAAGAGCCGGAATGCCGAAGCCGACAGCGCGCGCGGCGAAGGTTGTTTGTTCGCCACCGGCGATGCCCTGAAAACACGAAATCGCCCATTGATTGTTGACGACATTGAGGATCACGGGGGCTTGGTAGACGGAGGCAAAGGTCAAGGCATGGTGGAAGTCGCCTTCGGCCGTTGCCCCTTCACCGATCCAGGCCGCAGCGATGTGATTTTCGCCCTTATAAGCGGAGGCCATGGCCCAGCCGACCGCCTGACTGTATTGGGTGCCGAGGTTGCCGGAAATGGAAAAGAACCCGGCCTCGACGCTCGAATAGAACACCGGCATTTGCCGGCCTTTCAGACGGTCCTGCGAATTGGAATAAACCTGGTTCATCATGTCGACCAAGGACCAATCGCGGGCCACCAACAAGCCTTGCTGGCGGTAGGTCGGGAACAGCATATCGCCGCGCTCAAGCGCCATGGCTTGGGATACGGCAACTGCTTCTTCCCCGGTGCATTTCATGTAAAAGGACGTTTTGCCTTGCCGCTGGACCCGATACATACGGTCGTCATAGGCCCGGGTCAGCATCATAGCGCGGAGGCCGCGACGCAGGGTTTCCGCATCAAGTTTCGGGTCCCACGGTCCCATGGCATTGCCTTGTTCATCAAGAACACGAATAAGATCATAGGCATAATGCCGAATATCGTGGGCCTGGACGTCCGTGGCCGGACGATCCAATTGCCCGGCGGGTGGGATTTTTATTCCACTGAAGTCGACGGCCTGACCGGGCCGGGCCTTTGGTTCGGGCACGTGGAGATAGGGGGCATTGATGTCAGCCATGGCGCGGATTCCCTTGGAATTGCTTATGCTGCCATTATCCAACCAAGCCCCAGAGATTTCGTTCCTTTTGTTCACGCGTTTTATGATATAGAGGAATTATATTCCTGTTAATGGAAGGAAATCAGAACAAATGCGCGTTTCTCTGGATGCCCTCGATATTCGTATATTAGATGTTTTGCAACGGGACGTTACAACCCCGATCGCCGATTTGGCGGACAAGGTCGGGTCATCGAAAACAGTGTGTTGGCGCCGGATCCAGCGGCTTTTGGATGCCGGGGTGATCCAGGATCGGGTGGCGATTGTCGACCCGAAAAAGGTCGGATTGGACGTTATGGTGTTTGCCCACGTCAAAATGAACCGCCACGGCCGCGACACGCTTCCGCGGTTTGTGGAGGCTATCCGCCGCTATCCTCAGGTCGTCGAATGTTACACGTTGATGGGCGATGTCGACTTTCTTTTAAAGATCATGCTCAAGGATGTTGAGGATTATGAGCATTTCTTTTGGCAAAAACTGTCGCAAATCGAAGGCGTTCAAGAGGTTAGCTCGTCAATTGCTCTGAGCAAGTTTGTCTATACGACCAAAATTCCGCTGGATGGGCTCGCGGCTCAATGAATAAAGACGATTACCGTCACAGGACAGCAATGATGGGTGTGACGGGATTGCATAATTGGTGTATATCCTGGTTATGATAGTTCGTTTGGTCATCGCGGCATTTTTTCTGTTTCTGGCGGGTCCGACCGCCGGATATGCAGCTGATCGCGCCCAGCATGATTGCACGGACGTCACCGAATCATCCTCTGATGGTGCGCCGCGCCATGTCATGATTCATGATATGGCGACAATGCAGTCGATGAGCCAAAGCGGCGATACCGATTGCGATTACGCCTGCGGGTGTTATGTCGGCCAATTGGCATCCAGTGCTGTCGTGCCGAGTTCCAACCTGATCGTGACCCTGTATCGGACCGTTACGGTGGACCTCGATCATACGATTTTCCCGCTTTCGGGCCGGGCCGTTGTCCCGGTTAATCCTCCCCCCATCGTTTAATCCCTGTAATTGGCACCTTTCTCGCGGGCGACGATGATGGTTGTCCGTGCCTTTACTGTGGAGTGTTTTCAATGAACGATATGTCACGCCTATGGCGTGTGGCGGTGTTATGTGTTGGCACGGCGTCTTTGGCGGCCTGTGCGAGTTTGCCGGAAAATGGCGGCCGTAGCGGTGCATTGCAATATGCGACTGACCGCGGTCTTGTCGTAGACAGCCAGGCGGATGCGGATACCCAGCATTTGGTGCATGGGCTATTGGACAAACCGATCAGTGCCGACGATGCCATCCGCATCGGGTTACTGGCGAATGCCCGTGTGCGCAGTGTCTATGCCCGGCTCGGGATTGCCGGGGCCGATGTTTATGATGCGGGGCGTCTCAGCAATCCGTCTTTCTCGATATCGGCAGGTTTTGGCAATGCCAATGCTGACGATAAAGTGACCTTTGGTCTTGCCCAAAACTTCTTGGATCTTTTGCTGTTGCCGTCGCGTACGCGCCTGGCTGAGGGAGAGTTTATCCGAGTTCAGCAAGAAGCGGCCCAGGATATTCTCAATCTCGCGGCGGAGATCGAAACGGCCTATTACCGTCTGGTGGCGGCCGAGCAGATCCGTGATATGCGGCAATTAGCGGCGAAAAGCACGAATATATCAGCCGAACTTGCCGGGCGCTTCTTTGTGGCCGGGAACATGAACCGGTTGGATTATGCGTTGCAGAAAGCGGCCGCAGCCGACATGGCGTTTTCATTGCGGGCTGCAGAAACTGCGGCTCGTGTTAGCCGGTATGAACTTAATCGCTTGATGGGCCAAACCGCAGCACCGCAATGGGCCGTGTCAGCACGCTTGCCGGAGCCTTTGGATGATGATCCGGACATTGAGCCATTGATTGCGGAAGCCCTCGACACACGACTTGATTTGGCATCGGCGCGCAAAGCGGTCGAAGTGTTGGCGGATTCACTCAAGGTGACGCGGCAGTTTCGCTGGCTCGGGTCTGTCGCCGTCGGTGTAGACCATGAACGAGAAAGCGGCGGCAAACGGATCACCGGTCCGTCGTTGTCATTAGCCTTGCCGATTTTTAATCAAGGCCAGGGGGCTGTGCATCGCGCCGAAGCCCAAGTTACGCAAGCTGAAGCGGCTGTGCACGCGATGGAAGCGACCATCGCAAATACCGTTCGCTCATCCCATGCGGAATTGGTGGAAGCGCGACAGCGTGCCTTGGATTATCGCGATACGGTTTTGCCATTGCGGCAAGAAATTGTCAGCGAAACACAAAAGCGCGTCAATTTCATGATTGTCGGCGTGTTTGATCTGATCGATGTGAAACGGGAAGAATACAACGCTTATCAAGGCTATTTCGAAGCTATCGGCGACTATTGGGTGGCACGGGCGACTTTTGCGCGGCATATCGGTTTGAAGTTGAAAAGTGCTGAAGCGTTATCCGTCATTGAAGAAACTATTCCAAATCAAGATCAGCACCATGGCCATCATGGCCAGCCGATGCCGACAGACGATGCGCAGCCGGTCGCCGATCACACCACACAGCATGACACCGATGCCCATCAAGGACATGGCGAGCAAGGCGGTCATGATGGTCACGATGGTCATGGAGAACACCAATGATTTTTAGACGCGATTTTTTGAACTTAACAAGTGTTGCCGCATTGACCGGACTCGCTGCCGGTAGTGCCGTCGCTGGGCAAGCCCGGGCCGATGCCCCAAGCCAGCCCAAAGATGGACAAACCACGCGGCGTCCGTTCACGCCGGTACGAACGTTGAATGGGTGGACCTTGCCCTATGTCATGAACGATGGGGTCAAAGAATTCCATCTGGTGGCGGAAGAAGTCGATCATGAATTTGCCCCCGGCACACGGGCCAAATGTTGGGGTTATAACGGATCGACACCAGGCCCGACGATTGAAGCGGTGGAAGGCGACCGTGTGCGCATTTTTGTGACCAATCGCTTGGGCGAGCCGACCACGGTTCATTGGCATGGCATTCTGTTGCCAAGCGGGATGGACGGGGTCGGCGGTTTATCGCAGCCTCATATCAAACCCGGCGAGACTTTTGTCTATGAGTTCACGCTCAATCAGCATGGCACCCATATGTATCACCCGCATGTGGATGAAATGGTACAAATGGCGGTCGGGATGATGGGTATGTTCATCATTCACCCAAAAGACGGCGAGCCCGAACCGATTGACCGCGATTATGTCATTTTGTTGCATAATTGGGCGCTTCATCCGGGCACGTATCGGCCGGATCCGTCGATCATGACGGATTTCGACCTTTGGACCTTTAATAGCAAAATTTTCCCGGCCATTGAGCCGTTGGTGGCGCGTAGCGGCGAACGGGTCCGGATCCGGGTCGGTAATTTATCGATGTGGAATCATCCGATCCATGTCCATGGCGTTCAGTTCGCGGTCACCGGGTCCGATGGTGGGCGCTGGCCCAAGGCCCTGTGGCGCTCGGAGACCACCGAGATCGTCGGGGTTGGGCAAACCCGGGATCTGGAATTTGTGGCGGTCCCTGGTGATTGGGCCATGCATTGCCACATGTCCCACCACACGATGAATGCCATGGGACACGGAACGCCGAATACCATCGGTGTCGATCAAAGCGGAATCGAGGCCGAAATCCGTAAAATGTTACCGGGCTATATGGCCATGGGCCAGCATGGCATGTCCGAGCATCAGACCCACGTCGATATGGGCCATATGCCGGGCCCGGACAATACCGCGCCGATGATGATGGGTAAGGGGCCGTTTGGTAATTTTGAGATGGGCGGTATGTTCACTGTGGTGAAAGTACGCGATACTATCGCCGCAGGAGACTATCGCGATCCAGGGTGGTACAAAGCACCAAAAGGGACAACCGCCTATCGCGTTAGCACCAATCCAAACTATGGGAAGCCGGTGCGGCGATCGTAACAGCGCGAACGGCATGAAAGAAAGTCGGGGCTATGGACGGGATTAAAAAACATTTCGGTTGGGCACTGGTCGGGCTGATAGGCGCCATCGCCTTGGGCGTGGTAGCCTTGGAACGGGGTGAATCCATAAATGCGTTATGGATCGTTGTCGCGGCGCTTTGCACCTATTTGATTGCGTATCGATATTATTCCCTGTTCATAGCCAATCGTGTTCTGCGTCTTGATGCCGGGCGCATAACACCGGCTGTCCGCTTGAATGACGGGCTCGATTATGTCCCGACCAATCGTCATGTGTTGTTTGGTCACCATTTTGCGGCCATTGCCGGAGCCGGGCCTTTGGTCGGTCCGGTGTTGGCTGCGCAGATGGGATATTTGCCGGGAACCTTATGGTTGTTGGCCGGTGTCGTCTTGGCCGGTGCGGTGCAAGACTTTATCGTTTTATTCTTGTCGACCCGCCGTGACGGTAAATCGCTGGGCGAAATGGTGCGGTCTGAAATGGGTGCCGCGGCGGGCGTGATCGTGCAGGCCGGTATTCTGCTGATCATGATCATTTTGCTGGCGGTGTTGGCTTTGGTTGTGGTCAAAGCCTTGGCGCATAGTCCGTGGGGTGTTTTCACGGTGGCGGCGACGATCCCGATTGCGTTGTTCATGGGATTGTATAGTCGTTATGTGCGACCTGGCCGCGTCGGTGAAGTATCCTTGATCGGTGTCGCGTTACTGATGCTGTCGATTATGGTCGGCGGCATGGTGGCCGAGAGCCCGACCTGGGGGCCTATTTTCACCTTGAAAGGTGAAACATTAGCATTGGCGCTGATCGGTTATGGGTTTGTGGCCTCGGTCATTCCAGTGTGGTTGTTGCTGGCCCCCCGGGATTATTTATCAACATTTTTGAAAATCGGTACGATCGTCGGTTTGGCGATTGGTATTTTGTTCGTGATGCCGGAATTGAAAATGCCGGCGGTGACCAAGTTTATCGATGGCACGGGGCCGGTCTTTTCCGGTAGCGCATTCCCGTTTTTGTTTATCACCATTGCCTGTGGTGCTGTGTCTGGGTTCCATTCTTTGATCGCATCGGGCACGACGCCCAAGATGTTGGAAACTGAACCTCAGGCACGGTTCATCGGGTATGGCGCGATGCTGACGGAATCTTTTGTGGCGATCATGGCTTTGATCGCGGCGTCGGTTTTAGAGCCCGGTATTTATTTTGCCATGAATAGTCCTGCGGCTTTGATCGGTACAACACCGGAACAAGCCGCGGCCGTCGTCAGCAGTTGGGGGTTTGCGGTGACCCCGACTGATCTTGAACTCCTTGCAAAGCAAGTTGGTGAATCCACGATTTTATCTCGAACCGGTGGGGCGCCGACATTGGCTGTCGGGATGGCGCATATTTTATCGACGGCGATCGGCGGTGAAGCGTTGATGGCATTTTGGTATCATTTTGCCATTCTGTTTGAAGCATTGTTTATTTTAACAACCATCGACGCGGGAACGCGTGTGTGTCGATTTATGATTCAAGATTTTATTGGCACGGCGGTGCCACGGTTCAAACAGACACAATCATGGACCGCAAATATTATAGCAACAACGATTGCCGTAGCAGGGTGGGGCTATATTCTATACCAAGGTGTGCGCGATCCTTTGGGGGGGATCAATAGTCTGTGGCCGCTGTTCGGCATTTCAAATCAAATGTTGGCGGCCATTGCGTTGATTTTGTGTACAGTCGTGCTCTTTAAAATGAAACGCGAACGCTATGCTTGGGTAACGATTGTGCCCGCGGTGTGGATATTGATTTGTACATTGACGGCCGGGTGGCAAAAACTGTTTCACAGTGATCCTGCGATCGGGTTCTTGTCACATGCGAAAAAGTTTTCAACGGCTTTGGATGCTGGTCAAATTCTGGCCCCCGCTCATTCGATGGCACAGATGCAGCAAATCATCACCAACGCTTATGTCAATGCAACATTATGCGCGGCGTTCATGATTGTGGTCTTGGCCATGTTGACGTTTGGGCTACGCCGTATTTATACGGCCTATGTCGTGCCGCATCCGACCGCGATTGAAAGCAGTCCTGTCGCTGTGGAGGGCGCACGTCATGGATAAATTTTTTGGTTTCCTGAAAAAATTTCGGCAGACCGCGCATCTGATGGTCGGATTGCCGGATTACGAAACCTATGTTCGGCATCAAAAGGATAAACATCCTGATCAACCGGTGCTTGATCGCTCGGCGTTTATTGCGGAATGTCACAAGCGTCGATACGGCGGTCATGGAACGCCGTCACGCTGTTGTTGATTTTCGGGGCTGGTTCTGCTGACCGAAAGCCGTATTATTTACGGTAGCAACATCTGTGGTTTTATGTCATGTATGCGCAATATTATTTTATGACATATGCCACGGACCATGACACTTAGCGTATTTGATCTTTTTAAAGTTGGTATCGGCCCCTCCAGCTCTCATACGGTTGGGCCAATGATTGCCGCTGCTCGTTTTGTGGACAGACTTTTAGAAGCAGTTTCTTCTGAAACGATTTTCCGTGTTGAAGCGGAGCTATATGGTTCGCTTGCTCTGACCGGGATTGGGCACGGCACGGATCGCGCCGTGTTGCTGGGCCTTGAAGGCAATCTTCCCAATCTTATTGATCCTGACAGTGTTGAACCCGCGATCAAGCGTATTGCTGAAGAAAAGCGGATCATGTTGGGTGGGCGATTTAGTATCGTTTTTGACATAAAAAAAGATCTGGTATTCCAGTTTGAGAAAGTGTTGCCATTTCACTCCAATGGCATGAAGTTTTCTGCTTATGATAGGGCCGGTGCGGAATTACTATCGGGGTTGTTCTATTCGATTGGCGGCGGTTTTGTTGTTGATGAAACCGAAGCCGGGCGGAATTCTTTGGATGAATCGACAGATCCGGCCCCGTATCACTTTCAAAGTGGTGCCGACCTTCTGGAGTTGGGAAGAACGCATAATATTTCCATTGCCGACATGGCTATGGCCAATGAATTGGCGCGTCGCGATCAAGCCGACGTATTCACTGGCCTTGACCATATTGCGGCCGCCATGGACGCTTGTATCGATCGCGGTTGTCGAATGGATGGAATTTTGCCGGGCGGTCTAAATGTCGAACGACGTGCTAGTAAGTTATATCGCAAGCTTGTCGATCGTCAGGAACGGGCCTTGCGCGATCCCATGGCGGTCATGGATTGGGTCAATTTGTGGGCGTTGGCTGTAAACGAAGAAAATGCTGCGGGCGGGCGTGTGGTGACGGCACCGACGAACGGCGCCGCCGGGATCATCCCGGCCGTGTTGCGTTACTACAACCGGTTTTGCGATAGTGATCAGGACGGGGTGCGCACGTTTCTGTTGGTAGCCGGTGTGATCGGATCCTTGTTCAAACTGAATGCATCGATTTCCGGGGCCGAAGTCGGCTGTCAAGGGGAGGTCGGTGTGGCGTGTTCGATGGCGGCGGCTGGCTTGACGGCAGCTTTGGGCGGCACCAATGAGCAAATCGAAAATGCGGCCGAGATCGGCATGGAGCATAACCTGGGTCTGACCTGCGACCCGATTGGCGGTTTGGTGCAAATTCCTTGTATCGAACGCAACGCCATGGGGGCGATCAAAGCCATCGACGCCTCTCGGTTGGCTATGCTGGGGGATGGGACCCATAAAGTATCGCTCGATAAAGTGATTGAAACGATGCGGCAGACCGGCGCCGATATGTCCGTTAAGTATAAAGAAACATCCCAAGGGGGGCTCGCCGTCAATATTGTCGAGTGCTAAGGTGGCCGAGAAAGGACGATGGCATGATCCTGCGGCATCTCGAATATTTGGTGGCATTGGAGCGCGAACAGCATTTCGGCCGCGCGGCAAAAGCCTGTGGTGTGACCCAACCCACATTGTCCGCAGCCATCAAAGAACTCGAAGCCGAGTTGAATGTGTTGATTGTCGAGCGGGGCCAGAAATATCAAGGTCTGACCCCGGAAGGAGAGCGGACATTAGCCTGGGCGCGGCGGATTCTGGCTGATTGCGCCGGTTTAAAACAAGATGTCAATGATGCCCAATTAAGTCTGAGCGGGCGATTGGTGCTCGGTGTCATTCCGACAGCCTTGGCCAGTTTGGGGATTTTGACGGCAGCCTTTCGGGAAGCGCATCCCGATGTACGGTTGACCGTATTGTCGATGACATCGGCGAGTATTCAACGCGGCCTGGATAGTTTCGAGTTGGAGGCCGGGATCACGTATCTCGATAATGAACCGTTGCAAAATGTGCGATCGTTACCGCTATATCGGGAACATTATTTTTTGGTGACCGGTAATACCAACTTATTTCCAAAGCGGCGTCATGTCAGTTGGTCCGAAGTGGCGCAGTTGCCGCTGTGTCTGCTGACCCCGGATATGCAAAATCGGCGAATTGTTGACGCCGCGGTCTCTGATGCTGGGGAAACGCTCAATCCAGTTATTGAAACCAATTCGATATTGGCACTTTATAGTTATGTCCGAAATGATTCTGTCGCCACCGTTTTGACGCAAACAGCGCTTCATTTATTGGGGCGCCCGAACTGGCTGCGGGCTTTGCCTGTTCACCAGCCTGAGTTGCATCGGACAATCGGCCTGGTCTATCCGGATCGTGATCCGCAACAGCCGATGACCAAGGCTTTTGTAGACGTCGCCAAATCACAAAACATCGAACGCATGGTGGCGATGGTTTGATAGGTATTTTCTATTGATCTATGGGAAAAATCACTTTGCAATAAATTATAGCTATTCAGTATGATGGTGGTGGGAGTTCCATTATATAAGACATAGCCACAATGCCACAGCAATCGGACGAATCAGCCTTAATAGCTGATATTATTAATAAATATCGTAATATCGATGGACCATGCTTACCGATATTCCATGGTCTGCAGGAGCATTTTGGGTATGTCCCTGCGGCGGCCATTCCTATGGTTGCGGATAGCCTTAATCTTTCGCGGGCAGAAGTCCACGGCATTGTCACATTTTATAAAGACTTCAAGTCTGAGCCTCAGGGTCGGCATCATGTGAAATTGTGCCGGGCTGAATCGTGCCAGGCTGTGGGATGCGATAGCCTGATTGATGTGGCGCGGAAGCAACTTGGGATTGATTTCGACCAAACAACAGCAGATGGCTTGGTTACGCTTGAGCCGGTGTTTTGTCTTGGCAATTGTGCCTTGTCGCCGGCGGCGATGATTGATGACAAAGTTTATGGCCGCTTAGATCAAACGCGCTTTCAATCGTTGTTGAACGGTTTGCGTGATGCGGGGGCGGCATCATGACAGTGACCATATATGTTCCAAAAGATTCCGGGGCCTTATCCGTCGGTTCGGATGAGATTGCAGCGGCCATCGTCAGGGAAGCGCAAAAGCGTGATCTCGATCTTCGTCTGATCCGCACCGGCAGCCGTGGTTTGTATTGGCTAGAACCTTTGGTCGAGATCGATAGCGCCCATGGTCGTGTGGGTTTTGGCCCACTGACAGAAACCGATGTGCCCGCTTTATTCGATCATATGGATAC
>JBBCIP010000323.1:0-4956 GCA_037189785.1 Alphaproteobacteria bacterium | reverse complement strand
AAAATGATCTGCCAATTTTTCACACCCGATGAGACCGCCGCTTCGACAAATTCTTTCTGCCGCAGACTTAAGGTTTGGCCGCGGACGATCCGCGCCATGGTCAACCATTCCACCGCCCCCAAGGCGACAAACATCAACACAATGTTGCGCCCGAACACCACCATCAACGAAATCACGAAAAACATGAACGGCAAGGAATAAAGGATATCGACAATCCGCATCATGATATTGTCGACCCGGCCGCCGAAATATCCGGCGGTCGCTCCGTAAAAAACACCGATCACCAATGACACCGACGTTGCCGCCAAGGCCACCAGCAGCGACACGCGCGCGCCATATAAAGTCCGCACAAAAAGATCACGCCCCACCGCATCGGTGCCGAATAAAAACCCAAGATCAAAATTCGGAGCCAAAGCCACATAGTCGAAGTAAAGTTCGTCATAGGGATGCGCACTGAACCAGGGCCCGACAATCGCCAGAACAATGATAAACGCGATCACCGACAAGGCTCCGACCGAGGCACGATTACGCCGCAGCCGGATGAACGCATCTTGCCATTGAGAGCGGCCCTTGACCGCAAGCGTGGTCATTTGAATCTGACCCTCGGGTCAAGCCGCGCATAAACCAAATCGACGATCAAATTGAGCATCATGATCAGGGCCGCATAAAAAATCACCACGCCCATGACCAGGGTGTAATCGCGGTTCAAAGCCCCTTGCACAAAATAACGACCGATGCCAGGAATTTGGAAAATTTGTTCGATCACGACCGAGCCGGTGATGATCCCAGCCGTGGCCGGCCCCAAAAAGCTGACCACCGGCAACAACGCCGTCTTCATGGCGTGACGAAGCACGATATGCCGCATCGGTAGGCCCTTGGCCTTGGCGGTGCGAATGTAATTGGTGTTCATCACCTCGATCATGCTGCCGCGGGTTAGGCGCGCGATATAGGCAAGGAACGGCAAGGTCAGGGCCACCACCGGCAAGATCATGTCGCTGATGGTGCCGTCGGTCCAGCCCGCCACCGGCAATAGTTTGAGATAAATCCCAAAGGCCAGGGCCAGCAACGGCGCTATGACATAATTGGGCAAGGCGATGCCGGTCATGGCCAGCCCCATGATAGCGTAATCAAGGGCGCTGTTTTGGCGCAAAGCGGCGATGGTGCCCAAAGTCACGCCCAAAATCGTCGCCAGAATAATGGCCGAGCCGCCAATCTTCAAACTGGTCGGGAACCCGGTCGCAATAAGCTCGCCAACGGTGAAATCCTTGTATTTATAGGACGGGCCAAAATCGCCCTGGGCCAGGCGTTTGAGATACAGGCCATATTGGACAATCAAGGGCTTATCAAGATCATAGGCGGCCTTGATATTGGCCTCGATCTCCGCCGGTAAAGCGCGTTCTGCGTCAAACGGGCCGCCCGGGGCCACACGCATCATGAAAAACGCTAACGTTACAATGACGAATAATGTCGGCACCACAATCAACAGGCGCCGCATGGCGTAAGCCCACATAGATCCTCCCTATTTCTTGGAATAGTCTATCATAGACCCGTTGAATTATCGCCGTCGAAACGCGATATAATTTCCAGCATTTAACCAGCATTTAAAACGACAGTCTCAGGAGATCACGGAAATGGAACACGCAACCTTCGCCATGGGCTGTTTTTGGGGCGTCGAGGTGACCTTTCGCAACACCCCGGGCGTGCAGGATGCCATTGTCGGCTATACCGGCGGCCACACCCTCAACCCCGGCTATAAGGAGGTCTGTAGCGATACCACGGGCCATGCTGAAGTGGTGCAGGTAACCTTCGATCCTTCGAAAACGACATACCGGGCGCTTCTGGACGTGTTTTGGGCCAACCATGACCCGACCACTTTAAATCGCCAAGGTCCCGATATCGGCACACAATATAGGTCGGCCATTTTCTATCATTCGGACCAGCAAAAAGCTGAGGCCGAGGCGTCAAAGGCCGACATGGACGCATCCGGCCGGTTCCGTCGCCCGATCGTCACCGAAATAGTGCCCGCAGTCACATTCTACCCCGCAGAAGATTATCATCAGCGCTATCTTGAAAAGCGCGGCCTTGCGAGTTGCCATATATGAGCAAACGACTCCCGACTTTTTACATTCCCCATGGTGGCGGCCCGTGCTTTTTCATGGACTGGAACCCACCCGGGATCTGGGACAACATGGCAAACTGGTTGCGCGCCCTACCCGCTGCTGTCGGCCAAACACCCAAAGCGATTTTGATGGTGTCCGCCCATTGGGAGGAAGATGTTTTTACCGTGGGCAGCAACCCGGCTCCATCTCTCATATATGATTACTACGGCTTCCCGCCCCATACCTATGAGCTGAAATATGGTGCCTTGGGATCACCGGATCTGGCCGCTCGAGTCCGCGGCCTGTTGCAAGCCCAGGGCATCGCCGCGGCCGATGACAGCGTGCGGGGGTTTGACCATGGCATGTTCATCCCACTCATGGTCAGCTACCCTGAAGCATCTATACCGGTCATTCAGTTGTCATTGCAAAAGTCGCTCGACCCGGCAGCCCATATTGCTGTGGGGCAAGCGTTAGAACCGTTGCGGGATGACGGTGTGTTGATCATCGGTAGCGGTATGAGCTACCACAACTTGCGGAAGTTCATGCGTGGGACCGATGGCGTGATTGCAGAATCCGATCCGTTTGATCAGTGGTTGACTGAGGCCGCCATGGCATCGCCTGCAGAACGGGATCAAAAATTGACTGAGTGGCAACAAGCCCCGATTGCACGGGATATCCACCCGCGGGAAGAACATCTGATCCCCTTAATGGTGGCCGCCGGAGCAGCGGGCCAAGACCGTGGACGGCAAACTTTTTCCGACCGCGTCATGGGCGCCATGATCTCAGGATATCAATTTGGGTAAGCAGGTCATGCTTACCCAAAGGAGCATGGTATTTTATTACTATACGTCCTTGGTACAGTTAGACTGTTAAATTGACCGCACTAAACCGCTGCCGATCCTATCCTTACAAAAGTCTCGTTATTATCCCCTTGATATGTCATGACTTCTCGCCTCCATCCCTGAGCCAAAACTCCACTGGCATATGATTTGCACTTAGCTCCATCAGTCATTGTTCTTAAGGTGGGGTTCCTATGAAACACTCTATTTTTGTTTTTCTACTTAGTACCGGATTTGGCCTCTCGGCCCAAGCTGCTGTCGTCACTCATGGCGCCTATACCAACTCCGGCATTTACACAGCCGACTGGGGCAACAGCAGCAATGACCTATTGGCTGGGGATACTTATTCCTATAGCTCCTACGCCAGCGGCCCCTTGTCTGATAACCGTAACTTCTCGGTTCAATCATCTGCCAACTTGGCAACTGGTGAATTGAAAGCTCAAAACCAAGGGACCGGCGGACCTAGCGGCGGAGCCAGCAATTCTTTGCTGATTACCAACAGCATTTTCGTTGATACCTTGCAATTTAACGGCACCTATTCAGAAGCAAATTTAGGCTTCAGTGCCAACGCGCATTTCTCCATAAACGTGCCGTCCGTTCCGGTAGAAAGCTGGAGCCGCGTGACTGCTTATATTATATTATTCGATACAAGTTTACAGCTTACGGATGAAATGCTGAGCACCGCAGGCGGCATCAACAACATCCTTTATAACCTTGCTGGTCCGGATAGCGGCAAACGATTGTACTATAATGAGCTGACCAGCAACATCATGCCAAACTATCCCGCCAATACGCCTTATGAAATTAATCTGAGCTTGGCCGACGACCTGTTGATAACCGGCACCAACAGGACCATCGGCATGTTGATGGGCTTAACGACGGTTGTTTCAGGCAACGATACAAATGCGGCTTGGAATGTAAACGGCATGAATACAGCATCGATCACCTTCGATTTCTCGAATTTTGATAGTGTGTCATCGTCATCCAGTGTTTTCCCTGGCACTACAGGCGGGTTTAATGGCCCGACCGATGTCCCATTGCCGGGTGCGGTTTCGATCCTTGCCCTCGGTCTTCTGTCATTGGCTTGGAGACGCCGATACTAAAAACCGGTCGTTTTCCAATAGGTTTACCAGTTAGGCGGGTAGCTACCCAATAATTAGGGGTAGCTACCCGTTGTTTTATAGTCCCACCGCCCGCCATTCACCGTACCATTCACCATGGACAATTCCGGACATTGAGTGGCACATGGCAATTTCAAAACTGATTTCCCAATTCAAAAATGAAAACTTAGGCCCAATCGTTTACGGATACTTTCTTGGTAATTTGGGAATGATCCTGATCCCGTTTTGGATTGGGTCGGTTGCCAGGTCAGAGCTCATCAGCACCACTGAAATTGGGTTTGCAACCTTCCTGCAATTACTGGGTGGAGCCATCGCATCACTTTATGTGTCCTTCCGCGCCAAGCCCAGTGACATGCAGCGGCTGCTTATTCTCGGTGTCGGAATGGTCGTTCTGGCCAGTCTTTACACGATCTTTATTCTCTATGTCGCCCCGGTCGGATATTTCACGCAATTCTGTTTGGCCCGCGTTATTTCTGGGACAGGAGAAGGACTTGTTCTCGCCACCATGAGCGCCGTGATCGCACGCTCGGAAAATGCCCATAAATTATTCGTATGGTCGTGTGGGGTTATTCCGGCCGCCGGTTTTTTTCTATTTTTGATCATTCCTCCGCTCATTGAATATACCGAACTCCAGGGCTTTCACGGTGCCATTCCGCTGTTCAGCGTCGTCGCACTCTCGGCCATTCCCGGCTATTGGATTTTCAAAAAACTGCATATCAATGGCGCAACAACCAACGCCACATCGGAAGCGGATGCTTTGCGCAGGCTAAGCCCCCGAGACTATCTCCCCCTGCTCGGTATGGGCATTGTGTTCATGGGCTTTCTTAGCCTGCACACCTTCATCGAGCCGATCGGGGCGTTAGGCGGTATTACCACGACAGAACTCGGTTATATCAA
>JBBCIP010000322.1:0-21322 GCA_037189785.1 Alphaproteobacteria bacterium | reverse complement strand
TCAAGCGGGAGGCACCTGAGTGAGCCGTAAGCATCGTCAGAGGCCGTCGCGTTACCCAACCAGTCCTTTGGAGCCGCAATCCTCGGGACTTGTGTGAAGCAGCCTTTCCGGACAGAAGGACCGCGCCTCACAATTAGAAATGATAATCATTCTTAATTTCAAAGCAAGAGCTTTTTTTAGGTTTCGTGCATTTTTTTAACGGGGGGTGCGCAATCAGCCAATTTGGCCCGGTTTGAGCTCCTTGCAGGTTAGCCTATAGGAGCTCAAACATCCTTAGTCCGCATCATCGTCAAGACCCCTGCCCGGCCGCTGACCGGCCCCTAGCCGACCGTGCCTTGGGCCACACCCCGTTTATGCTCAAACCGCTCTCCCAAGCGAGCCATGAACCACATCACCGAGCCGCTGAAGATCGATAGGCAGAGCATCGTGTAAATGATCAGTTGATAGCTCCCGCCGCGATCCAATATGGCCGCAGCCACAGCCGGCCCAATCGCCAAGCCGCCACCGGTCATGATGTTGGCAAAGACAATCATCGTGCCACCACGGTCCAGGGTTGCAATGGTCCCCATGAGAAATGGGAAGGCAAACCCCCCCGCATACTTAAACACAACGACCGAGGTGGTGTAGCCGATGATGTCTTGCCACTGCAGCAAGGTCACAACCGACGTAAACACCAGCAAGTAGCTAAGGGCAACAATATAGGATCGTTTAATCCGCCCAGCGATGAACACGCCGGTCAACGCCCCGAGCACACCGAAGATCGAGGAAATGGCCAGGATGTCGCCGACAGATTTGGCATCATACCCGGCTTCATTGCCGATCCGCTCATAATAGGTCCAAAGACCGTTGATCGAGACGTAGAAGAAAAAAAAGCCGATGATGCAAATGACTTTTGCGATGATCGGAACCGATGCCGCCGACATATCGGCCGGCGACAATCCCGCTGCTTTGGCAACTTGTTGATCGTGACTTTCTTCCTGTCCCGTCGGCATGAACCGGGTCAACGGATAAACCGTCAAAATGGCAATGGCAAAGGCCGCATAAAAAACCCACAAACCAGATATTTCGAAAACGCGCGGCAAGATCATCAATCCGATCATACCCAACAACAATTGCCCCGAAATCCATAAGCCATAGGAGCGATCTTTGTTTTTCATTTTACCCGAACTGGCCATGCAAATGACCATCAGGTTGCCAGCCCCGAGCGCGAACACCAACCGGGCCGCAAACAAAGCCGTATAATCTGTCAAGAAGGCAGAGACAACATTCCCCAGCGCCAAAAATAAAATCGACAGCCGGGCGACAGTGCGCCAATTAAATTTCTTGATCCACCAAAACGCCGGTAAGCTTGCGAGGCCCATACCCCCAAGTTCAGCCGAAATAACATACCCGGCTTCAGATGCCGTGAAACCATATTCATGGATCATTTGCCCAACCAAAACGGGCGCCATAACCATGACACTAACGGCCACAGCCGCCAGCGGGATGATGGCAATATCAGCTTTGTTTTCTGTGAAGAACGCCTTCATTTTTTCCCCCTAACACACAACAGTCCGGCGGATGATCGTCATGCCGCCGGACCGTAAACTAAGCTTTCACAAACCTTGATCTTTTGATGTCAAGATCTTGGGATAAGCTGTGGATCAGATAACGGTTAACATTGCTGCGACCAAAGGATGGCGCACGATATCGCGATCTTCCAACCAGACCACGCCCACGTCTTCGAGCGTTTCAAGCTTGGCCGTGACTTCAGCCAAACCGGACATGCCAGGCAACAAATCGCTTTGTGCAGGATCCCCTGTGATGACCATAGTCGAATGCCATCCGAGCCGCGTCAACAACATCTTGAGTTGGGTATAGGTACAATTCTGCGCTTCATCGATCACGACAAAGGCATTGTTCAAAGTCCGCCCCCGCATGAACCCGATCGGCGCAATTTCGATGCTGCTGTCTGCCAAGCACTTCTGCAAGCGCTTCGCGCCCATCCGCTCGGACAAACAATCATATAAAGGTCGTAGATACGGGGCGAGTTTTTCCTCCATACCACCCGGCAAATAACCAAGTTTTTCACCAGCTTCAACAGCGGGGCGTGATAAAACGATACGGGCGACTTGGCCGGCTTCAAAGGCTTCCACGGCTTTGGCTATAGCCAGATATGTTTTCCCCGTACCGGCAGGGCCGGCGGCAACCACAACATTGTGGCTATCGATCGCTTCCATCAACAATCGCTGATTATCGCTTTGCGGCCTTACCTTACGCACATAACTTTGGTCGCGTTGAGGCTCGTATCCCAAAGGATCCCATCCAGCTTGGTTTTGTGGAAAAGCATGAATATTGACAGTTTCAGAGCGGCGTGGATTACGCTTGCCCATCCTGATCTCCGTATGATTTGAGGAACAACAGTCGACAACAAAAAAGCGCCCGAACAAAGGGCGCTTGGCAGAAAGCAAAAAATTTGGAAGCTGCAGAGAAAAGCCGGAATTTAGGCGGCCCATCTTCCACCATACACAGGCGGCGCGGGCAAAGGCCAAAACTAACTACGCTTAAAACCAACGGTTAAACCCCCACTCACTGGAGTTTGTGCAGTTGCTAAGAAGTCTATGCTGTTCCGAGCCTAGTGTAAAAGCTTTTTTAGTGGTGTCGTAAAAACTTCATACAACATCTTGAGACAGATACAGAAAAGGCCCCGACAGCTCTATCAGCCTGGGGCCTGTTCATCCCTGGGGCCTGTTCATCATAGAGGCGACTTACCAACCGCCGCCGCCACCGCCACCACCGCCGCCACCGGAGGAACCGCCGCCGCCCGACCCGCTTGATGATCCAGGTGACCGCGCCGAAGCCGCCAAGGCCCCGGTTAAAGCGCCGCCGACCGCACTCCCGAAGGTTGCCATATTGCGGCTGTCGAAGCGCGACCCTGCATACCATGTCGGCTTATAGTTTCCGCTTAAAGCGGCTTGAGCCAAGACATCGGCAAATTTATTGCCCCATTCATTTTCAACGCCGAGCGCTATGGCATAGGGCAAATATTGTTCGAACAATTCCGGCGTGCGGGCCGGTTCATGGGCTGCGTTCAGACGATCCTTTTCCGCCACCGATAAATAAAGCTTGAAGCCTTCGATGGCATCCATGGTTTTACGACCAAGCAATGTCGGCGCTTTCAGCAGCTCATGGAACAAAATATTTGTTCCCCCGATCAATCCCAACATCACCAAAATGCCAAGTGGCAATATCGTCAAAGCCGTTACGCCGATGGCAACAATGCCAATCATAAACGGTAGGGAAAACAAAGTAATGAAAATAGCCTGACCGATACGCAAAAGATCGCCGCCGTGATTGGTCCACGCCGCGCCGACATGCATCATCAGCATGTAGCAACCAAAGCCCCAAATCGCGATCGTAAACAGAATAGGGACCGCCTCACCCGGTGACGATGTTCCGGCCAGCAACACCAACATAGTCAAGACGGATATGACAAGCCCCGGTATCAACCACAGTTTGTTGGTCGAAAAATATTTACGATCGTATTCCGTGACCAGCTTTCGTTTTAACGCCTTTTCCGCAGTTTGGATTTTAGCGTGATTTTTACGACGCAGTCGAAAACTGTCCGTACCCACTGGCAAAAGCGTGTTCATGATCGCCCGTTCACCAGGCGATGTGCCACTGGAGCTGGGTGCATCTGGTTGTCGCTCAAGCGTAAACTCGCCACGGTCGCCTTCCCAAATACGAACGGTTTTATGAACTGCCAAATTGACAATTGCAGCAACCAAGGCTTTGCGGTCATAGCCCATGCGTGAAATGAACCGTACCGCTGCCGGGCTAAATCCATGCGGCGGGCTATAGCGTGGATAAATCGCGCCGCCGACTGGATCGCGGCCGACCTTGTTCCACACGAACCCATAATAGCCGAGCAAGCCCAGAAAACCGATAAAGCCCCAAACGGCACTGGTGCCGAACCACCGCGTCAATGCATCTTCAAGTGCCGTCGGACGATCAACAAAACCCGCTGGCCAGCCTATGGCAACAGTGATGCCTTCATTGGGTTCCAGTCCGCGCGTGGTTTCAAACACCACCGCGCCGGTTTCCGACACGTATCGATTGGCCTCATGCCCTTGTTCGCCCACGCGTCCTGTATAAACGGCGGTTTGTGTGGCTTCGGCACCTTTTGGCAGCGTGACGATCGCACGGACACGGGCGATCGGGAATACCCAACCGTTGCCGGTCACATTCCAATACAACTCATCCACATCATCGAAATGACCAAGCTGCCCAGTGGTGCGATAAGTCAGACTATAACGTTGCAAACCATGTTCGACATCGTGGCTTTCATCACCGATATAAATCCGCACGCCGTTTCCGACACGCTCGGTGCGGTATGGCTCCTTCACACCGTTGCGCGTCACCGACTGTACATCGAAACCAACCCGCACCTTGGCGCCTTTATCACTGCGATAGTCGGTCGGAAAGTCACGATAAATACCGCGCCGCACTTGTTGACCTTCAACGACGATGGAAATCGTTTCGGTCACTGTTAGCGAGGCGTCCTTACCAACCTCGATATTGCTGTAAAATTCAGTGATCCGCTCCGACGCAATCGTCGGCGTTACGAACAGACAAAAGAGTGCTAGAATTTTTAGAGTATTGAAGATTTTCAAAACTGCACCTTCACCGGTTCACGCGCGGCGCGGTCTTCAATCTCGAAGAACTCAGCGGTGGTGAAATTGAACGACCGGGCGACGACATTGCTCGGGAACTGCATCACATAGGTGTTGTTGTCCCGCACCGTGCCGTTGTAATAGCGCCGGGATGCTTGGATTTTATCCTCGACATCCGATAATTCTTTTTGCAGATGCAGAAAGTTTTCGTTGGCCTTGAGATCGGGATAAGCTTCCGACAGCGCAAACAGTGACTTTAATGCCCCGGTTAAAACATTTTCCGATTTCGCTTGTTGTTGCGGCGTACCGTCGTTGGCCTGGGCCCGGTTGCGGGCTTCGATCACCGCTTCCAAGGTACCGGCTTCGTGCTTGGTATAGCCCTTGACCGTCTCGACCAAGTTTGGAATGAGGTTATAGCGCCGTTTCAACTGTACCTCGATATCGCTCCATGCTTCTTCAACCATGTATTTGAGTTTGGTTAATCGGTTGAAAACCGCAACGGCATACCCGACGATCGCCAATACAACGACGATGAAAATTGCCAGCCCGGACATCAAAAATCCCCTTTGCTATACGCGTGCCCTTCCCTCACGATACGCAGTCCACTAAATAAGGCTCAAGTAAATTATGATCTCCAGGCTGTGAAGAGGCGCAAATTGGCCGTCACCATTCCCTATAATCGCGAATTTGACCCGGCTTATGGGCAAATCGTTCAAGTTTCGCCGCTGATCCGCCGCATCGTCGCCGAGAATCCCGGGCCGTTCACCTTTATGGGCACCGGAACTTATATCATCGGCCGGGGCAAAGTGGTCGTGATCGACCCCGGGCCGGATATGGCGACCCATGTGGATGCGCTCCGGGCGGCGCTTAGGGACGAAATTGTGACCCATATCCTGGTCACCCACACCCATCGCGACCATTCCCCGGCCAGTCGCCCGTTAAAAGCCACGACCGGCGCCCTGATTCTCGGCTGCGGGCCCCATGGTAGCGGGCGTGAGGGCCCACGGGACGACGTCGAGGAAGGTGCCGACCGCGATTACACCCCGGATCAACAGCTGCGCGATGGCGATATCGTCAAAGGCGACGGCTGGACCATCGAGGCGGTGCATACCCCCGGCCATACCTCGAACCATCTGTGCTTTGCGCTCCGGGAAGAACAGGCGTTGTTCCCCGGCGATCATGTCATGGGCTGGTCGACGACGGTGGTATCGCCCCCGGATGGCGACATGGCGGCTTATATGCGGAGCCTTGATAAGCTCATCGCCCGGGACGACAAGACCTATTACCCGACCCACGGCGCGCCGATTGACGACCCGCAACGCTTCCTGAAAGCGCTGAAAGAGCATCGGTTGGAACGTGAAGCGGCGATTGTCCAGTGCGTCGCCGAAGGCCATGACACCATTCCGGCCATTGTCGCCCTCCTCTACAAGGATGTGCCGAGCTATCTTCACCCAGCCGCGGCCCGGTCTGTGCTGGCCCATATCATCCATTTGGTGGAGAGTCGCCGCCTGAGGACCGATGGGCCGCCCGGCCCTCATAACCGTTATTGGCTGCCTTAAAACCCGTTCCTTGAAACCCGTTCCTTGAATCAGAAACCAAAATAACAGATATATGAGCCAGAATGCCGGTCATCCGGACTAGATCGGCATAAAGGGTTGTTCCCGGCCACCGGGACAGCCAAATGGCAGTGAGATACCTGAATGGACACCAAAACACCGGACTTGAACCTTATGTTTCCGCCACGGGGCGCCGATGCCGCCATACCGCCGTCCCTCGACCTGGTGGCTGAAATCAAGAGGCTGCGTAAGGAAAAGAACGCCGTTATCCTGGCGCACTACTATCAGGGCGGTGAAATTCAGGACATCGCCGACTTTGTCGGTGATTCGCTGGACCTGTCCCGCAAGGCCGCCGCGACCGACGCCGACATGATCGTGTTCTGCGGCGTCCGGTTCATGGCCGAAGTCGCCAAAATCCTAAGCCCCCAGAAAAAAGTCGTGCTCCCCGATATGGATGCCGGTTGTTCGCTCGAAGACAGCTGCCCGCCGGAGGAGTTCGCCAAATTCCGGGCCCAGTATCCCGATCACGTCTCGCTGACCTATATCAATTGTTCGGCAGCGGTGAAGGCCTTGTCGGATATCATCATCACATCGTCGAACGCCGAATACATCATCAATCAAATTCCCAAAGATAAGCCGATCCTGATGGCCCCTGATCGCCATCTGGGCGCTTATTTGGCCCGCAAGACCGGGCGCGAGGACATGATTCTGTGGCCCGGCACCTGCATTGTCCACGAACGCTTTTCCGAACGCGAATTGATCAAGCTCAAAGCCGAGCATCCGGGCGCGCCAGTCGCCGCCCATCCGGAATGCCCGGCGCATATTCTGCAACACGCGGATTTTGTCGGCTCGACATCGGGTATTCTGAAATTCGTGCTGACCCAGCCGGGCGATAAATTCATCATCGCGACCGAGCCGGGCATTATCCACCAAATGGAAAAAGCCGCACCGGACAAAACCTTCATCGGTGCGCCCGGAGCCGACGGCAATTGCAATTGCAACATGTGTCCGTACATGGCGCTCAATACCATGGAAAAACTCTATCTCGCGCTCAAAACGGAACGCCCGGAAATTCATGTGCCGGAAGATCTGCGCTTGAAAGCATTGAAACCGCTGGAGCGCATGCTGGAAATGTCGCCGCCACCGGCCAGCAATCGGCCGTAATCACGATGACGTTTCCTTTATCCGCGGACGCGCTTCATGACTTTGTCACCCGCGCCTTAGCCGAAGATGTCGGCCAGGGTGATTTGACTTGTGCCGCAACCATTCCGGCCGACGCCACCCTTGCCGCCGTTATATCGGCGCGGGAGCCGATGACCTTGGCCGGGCTGCCGATTGCGGTCGCTGTCTTTCACGCCTGCGACCCCTTGGCGCGCGTTGATCAACTGGCTGAAGATGGACAGACGCTCGGCCACAACGCCATCATCGCTCGGGTCGAAGGCAATGCACGGGCCCTGCTGACGGCGGAACGTACGGCACTCAATACCATTCAGCATTTGTCCGGCATCGCCACCCTGACCGGTCGTTATGTGGAACGGATCGCCCACACCAAAGCCAAGTTGTTGGATACCCGCAAAACCATTCCAGGCTTGCGGGTGCTGGCCAAATACGCCGTGCGCATGGGTGGCGGCTACAATCATCGTATGCGGCTTGATGACGGCGTGTTGATCAAAGACAACCACATCGCCAATGTCGGCACCGTCGCCGCCGCCATTGCCGCCGCCCGCGCCTATGATACCGGCGCCAGCCAATTCGGCATCGCCGTCGAATGCGACACATTGGACCAAGTGAAAGACGCCGTGGCGGCAGGCGCCGACCGCTTGCTGTTGGACAACATGAGCAACGCCATGCTGCGGGAAGCGGTTGCGTTTGTCGCCGGACGTCTGCCGCTTGAAGCCTCGGGCGGTGTCAATTTCGACACCATTGCAGGCATCGCTGAAACCGGCGTCGATTTCATCTCGGTCGGCCGTATCACCCAATCGGCCGCGGCGGTCGATATCGGGTTAGATTACGTTTAGTCGATCACCGCCGCAATAAATCCAACGGCAGCGCGGTTGTTGCTTTGACCTCCTTCATCACGATGTTGGACACAACCGAGCTGACCCCCGGTTGTTCCAATAGAACCGACGTGAGGAAATGTTCGTAAGCGGCAAGGTCGGGACTGACGACGCGGACGAGATAATCACGCTCCCCCGTCATATGTTTGCATTCTGTGATTTCCGGATGACGCTGGGCGAATTCTTCGAACTGACGGCGGCTTTTTAAGCCGTGGTCTTTCAGACTGACCGACACTTCCACAGAAAAGCCCAAACCAATTGCTACGGGATCGATCAGCATCACTGTGCGACGGATAATCCCGGCCTCTTTCATTGCCCGCACCCGCCGCCAGGCTGTCGATAACGACAGCCCCGCCTCCTCAGCGATCTCAGCCATCGGCTTATCGGCGTCGTCCTGAAGATAGCGCAAGAGGATCAGATCGCTTCGCTCCAGCTTTAATGACATGATCAAATCAATTCCTTATAATTATTGGGAATTTATATCGTATTTATGCAAATTTAGTACATGAAATGACGTAAATTGCCAGCAATAATACGTATTATGTCATCAGTCATTCCTTGATTGAAACTGGATCAGCCATGAAAACGCCAAAGCCCTATCATCACCGTACCCTGTCGCAAAAAACACTTCGCCCCGAAACCTTGATGATGGGCTATGGCTATGATCCGAAACTGTCCGAAGGGTCGGTCAAGGTGCCGTTGTTTCAAACATCGACCTTTGTCTTTGAAAACGCCGAGGCCGGGAAACATTTTTTCGAGTTGAACCTTGGCAAAGTCGCGCCGCTCGAAGGCGAAGAAGCCGGTCTGATCTATTCCCGCTTCAACAATCCAAATTTGCAGATCCTCGAAGAACGGTTGGCGATTTGGGACAATGCCGAAGACTGTCTGACTTTTTGCAGCGGCATGGCCGCGATCTCGACATCGCTTCTCGCGCATCTGAGACCGGGCGATACCGTGGTCTACAGCGAGCCTATTTATGGTGGCACCCAAGGATTGTTGAGCAAAATCTTAGCGCTTTATAACGTGCGCGGATTCGGCTTTTTCCCGGGCCGCGATGGGGAAGACATCCATTCGGTCGTTGCAACAGCGCAAAAAACCGGTCCCGTGAAAGTGATTTTTATCGAAACACCGGCCAACCCGACCAATCAAATGACCGATATCGCCGCCGCCGCAAAACTGCGCGATCAATTAGAAAAAGACACCGGTGTGCGGCCGTTGGTGATGGTCGACAACACATTCTTGGGGCCGCTATGGCAGCGCCCGCTCGACCATGGCGCCGACTTAGTGCTGTATTCTTTGACCAAATATGTCGGTGGTCACAGTGATCTGGTCGCCGGGTCTGTCGCTGGGGCGGAACACCATGTGACGCCCATTCGTCAGTTCCGTAACACACTCGGCACCATGTGCGATCCACATACGGGATGGCTGTTGTTGCGCAGCCTGGAAACGTTGAAAATACGCATGACCGAAGCGTCAAACAGCGCCGAACGTGTCGCTGCGTATTTGCTCAAACACCCAAAAATCGAACAAGTTGATTATCTCGGGTTTCTTAAACCCGGCACGGCCGATCATGATTTATATCAACGGCAATGCGCGTCACCAGGGTCGACATTTTCGTTCCATGTCAAAGGCGGGACAAATGCCGCGTTTCGTGTTCTAGATAACTTGAAGATCATCAAGCTTGCGGTTAGCTTGGGCGGCACGGAAAGTTTGGCGTCTCATCCGGCCACGATGACTCATTCGGGCCTTGATAGCGCTGCTCTTGACCGTATCGGCATTACGGCGGGTCTGATCCGGCTCTCGATCGGCTTGGAAAACCCCGATGATTTGATTGCCGATTTGGAACAAGCGTTAGCCATGGCATGACAATATGACTGAACCGAAAAATGCATTACGTCACGCACCAGCCACAAGCCGCAACCGTGATGCTATTTTAGAAGTTCTGAAATCTGTATTACCACCTGAAGGCGTGCTGCTGGAAATCGCCAGCGGCACCGGCGAACACGCGGCCTATATGACCCCGGCCCTTCCCGGCATCACATGGCAACCGAGCGACGCCGACCCAAGCGCCTTGGCCAGCATTGATGGCCATGCCAAACAATCCGGCACCGACCGCATCCGTCCGGCCCTTGCCATCACCACCACCGATCCATGGCCGATCGACCACGCCGATGCGGTTTTATGCTGCAACATGATTCATATCTCGCCCTGGGCCTCGGCCGAGGGATTGTTTGATGGCGCCGCCCGTATCTTGCCATCGCAAGCGCCGTTGATTTTATACGGGCCGTTTCGCCGCAACGGGCAACACACGGCAGCGTCGAATGTGGCATTTGATGATATGTTGAAAGCGCAAGACCCACGGTGGGGTGTGCGTTGCCTGGACACCGAGGTGATGCCGCTAGCCGCACAAGCGGGGTTCACACTGGACGAGGTTCACGAAATGCCGGCCAATAATTTGACTGTCGTGTTCAGACGGCGGATGGCATAGGGCAAACACTGAAAAAATGGATTGCCGGATCAAGTCCGGCAATGACGATGAAATGTTATTGGTGGCCAAACCGTCACCACCGGGCTTTACCCGGTGGTCCATATTTACCATTAAGACTGCTTAAAAAACTCCGCATAGGTTGGCCGTTTCATCTCGAACAAATCAGTGGTGCGGGCATAGACCCCACTGCCGTGCATGCGGGCAATCAAACGCAAGGCCGGGCTATCGATATAACAGCGGTCGGCATCCAGGATGACACGATCATCGACATGGGCCAACAGCACCCGCCCCAAGACAATCGCTTGATGCGGTCCGGTTTCAATCACTTGATAGGTGACACATTCCAAGCTGACCGGACTATCGGCAATGCGCGGTGGTTTGATTTTGACGGACGGGGCCGTCGTTAATTTTGCAAGATCCAATTCGTTGACATCGGTGGGCGCATCTATGCAAGTGATATTCATCGCCTGGGCCAAATCTTCCGACACCAGGTTGACGACAAATTCACCGGTTTCCAGAATATTGGCGGCGGTATCTTTATACCGACCTTCTGGATGGCGCATGATGCCGATCGTTACAATCGGCGGGTTTTCCCCCATCATGTTAAAGAAACTAAACGGCGCGGCATTCAACGCACCGCTTGCCGACTGACTGCTGATCCATGCAATCGGACGCGGCAGAATTGTCGAGGTCAGAACTTTATAACATTTTTCCGGCGGCAGAGCCTCCATATCGAATTGCATGGGGGCTTAGTCCTTGGTTGTGACCGCCGCCATCGGCGCGCAGTTGACGGTCAAATTAAACACGTCCGGTCGTGCGTAATGACCGGCCACATCAAAATCATATTTGCCGCGCGTGACCTTACCCAGATCGATGTCGGCATAAAGAATAGTTTCACCGCTGAAGTCGGGTGCCGCCAATACCTGCCCCAGGGGATCGATGATAGCGCTGCCGCCGCGCATCAGAACCGTTTTCGGATCATCGCCAAGCGCGCAATCATAATCATCGGGATACGCACCGCGGGTGATGTATTGGCACGATGTCAACACGAAACACCGACCTTCGAGCGCGATGTGCTGCATGCTTGGCAACCATGTGTCGCGATCATCAGCCGTCGGCGCGCAGTAAATCGACACTCCTTGCGCATACATATGCATGCGCAACATCGGCATATAATTTTCCCAACAAATCACCGCGCCGATGCGGCCCAGGCTGGTGTCGAACACCGGCGTGGTCGAGCCGTCACCAAAACCCCAAATCAATCGTTCCGCCGCCGTCGGCATCAACTTGCGATGTTTGCCGATCAAGCCGCGTGCGCCGTCAAAGAACAACGCCGTGCAATAGAGCGTGCCGCCGGATCGTTCGATACAACCGATCACGACAAAGATATCGCCTGCGCGGGCGGCTTCGGCAATGATCTCGGTTTCCACACCGGGAACGTCGATGGCGCCATCATAGTATTGCTGGAATGCCAAACGGCCTTCGGGCTTGCGCATGCCGACCGGTGTGCCGAACGATGCGCCTTTGGGATAGCCGCCGATCAAGGCTTCGGGAAACACCACAAGCTTGGCCCCGCCCGCCGCTGCCTTGGCGATATAGGTTGCCGCTTTTTCCGCCGATCCGAGCGGATCAAACGGTTTCGCGGCCAATTGCGCCACCGCCGCCCGGTACTGTGTCATGCCGCCACCACCGGATTACGCAAGAAGCCGATCTTTTCGATTTCGATTTCGATCTGATCGCCGGCTTTCATGAATTGCGGTGGGTTATAACTGATCCCAACCCCTTCCGGCGTGCCGGTGGCGATCACATCGCCCGGCTCCAAGGTGATGCCCGAAGTCAAATGCGCAATCAAATCATGGGTCTTGAAAATCATATAGCGCGTGTTGCTGTTTTGCTTGTAGACGCCATTGAGTTTCAAACTGATGTTGAGGTTGTGCGGGTCTGGGATTTCGTCCGCTGTGACGATCCACGGCCCCATCGGCGCGAAGGTATCTTGCCCCTTGGCAAAGCACCACTGCCCGCCATGGCGCAAATCCCGGGCCGAGATGTCGTTGACGATGGTGTAGCCGAACACGTAATCCAGCGCATCGCCCGCCGCCACATTGCGGCAGCGCTTGCCGATCACCGCACCCAGCTCCGCTTCCCAATCCAATTGTTGGGTTTGTTTGGGATTATGGATGACACCATCGCCATCCGCGATCACCGTGGTCGGCGGTTTGATGAACAACACCGGATGGGTCGGCAGATCTTTGGCAGTGTCCATGGTGCGGCTTGATTCTTCGACATGGGCCGCATAATTCAGACCAACACCGATCACGCCTTTGGGCGGACGCGGGATCGGCGCCAAAAGTTTAACCGCGTTTAATTCCGGCCATTCACTCCCGGCTTTTTCCAGCAATTTGTAGGCGGTGTTCAAAGCGCTCGGGCTGGCTTCGATGAAGCTGATCATATCGGACGGCAAGCTCTCGCCGTGGGCCGTGGCAAGATCGGCCAAATCCACCACACGATCATTGACGACCGCGCCCAAACGCGGCGCGTCCTTACGAAGATAGGTTACCAGTTTCATGTCGGTCCTTTGTGCTGCAGATTGTGATTTTAAAGGGATTGAATTTTTTGATGGCCGCCGTTTTCGGTATAGGCTTCCTCGTGATAAATGCCGAGCGCATGCATCACCGGCAAATCATGGAACGAAAATAAACACGCATCATCCGACGCCGACGCGTTGGCGTGTTCATGAACGGCCCAGGATGGAATGACGAAAATATCTTTTTCTTCCCAATCAAAGCGCTGACCGTTGATGACACTATGCCCGCACCCTTTGGCCACTTGATAGACCGTCGAGCCGGTGTGGCGATGCGCTTTGGTCGCCTCACCCGGGCGCAGCATCTGCATACTGGCGCCCATGGTGGTCATCACCGGGCCGCCCGTCACAGGATTCACATAGTCCATAATGATGCCGTCATAGGGCGAGCCATCGCTGACTTTGCTGGCTGCCAACAATGCCTCGTATGTCGGCTCCCACGGATATTTCAACAGCGGCGAATACGGCTTTTTCCAGTTTTGCCGGAAATCGCGCGGCTGAATGATGCCGCCGCCATGCACAGCATAGGATCGATTGAGCGGTTGATTAGGCGTTTGCCGAATATCGGGATGCACGGCATAGAAATTGGCGTCCAGCGTATTGATCAACGGAATGTCCAGACCATCCTGCCAAATACAGGTGCCGCCATCGGCATCGACACCGTGATCGTGCCATGTCCCGTTCGGAGTCAGCACAAAATCACGCGCATTCAGATTGAGCTTTTCGCCGTCCACAATCGTATAAGCGCCGCTACCTTCCATGATAAAACGCAAGGCGCTGGCCATGTGGCGATGGGCCGACGCCGCCTCGCCCGCGCGCATGATTTGAATGCCGGTATATAGAAGCCCGACACAAGCGCTTAGATGTTTACGCTTGGGGTTGACCAACATCACCACACGGCGCCCGGCATCTTCCGGCCGCACCAGATCCGGCGCCCGCAACACATAGGGCCGGACATCTTTGTATTTCCATAACACCGGCACGGAGTCGGGTTGCGGATACCATGGCTCGATAGAATTGGCGACGGTCCATAACGCGCCCATCTCGCCCTTTTCCAATTCGGCGTAATAGGCTGTCAATTCAGCCGAATCTTCGACATTGGCGCGGCCGATCACATCTTCCCGCATAACACGTCTCCGGCAGTCCTGGGTGACAGAACATCTGATGAATGGCGGTTTCTAGAATAACGCTACCGCCCCTCCAGCGCCCGGTCAAGGATTTTCGAAAATCTGTTGATTTACGATAATTAGATCCCGTACACTCGGACCAAGCTTATGGAGCAATGCCATGGTAGTACGGGCCGCAAACGATCAAGCCCATCCACAGTCCTCGTCATCGGCGACCGGAACAGTCGGTGTCACGCTGGCGGAACAAGCCTATTTGAAAATCCGAAAAGATATTATTCACGGCCACTTGAGCCCCAACCAGCCGCTCCGCTTTGAATACTTGCGGGAAACCTACGACCTCAGTTTTTCACCGCTCCGGGAAGCCCTGACCCGGCTGCAATCCGAACGCTTGGTGGTCGCCAGCGCGCTGAAAGGTTATCGAGTCGCGGAGATCTCAATTGCCGAGATGTGGGACACCCTGCGCACCCGCAGCCTTATTGAAGGCCAAGCGCTAAGCCAAGCCATCCAGTTCGGTGACGATGACTGGGAAGGCGGCATTGTCGCCGCCTTTCACGCGCTCAGTCGCCATAGCCAACGGCTGCCGGATCAGGCCGCAGCGGACGATATCGACGAGATGGAGCGACGCCATCGTAATTTCCACCTGGCCCTTCTGAGCGCCTGTCAATCGCGCTGGCTGATGGATTTATCGTCGTTATTATACCTGCAATCGGAACGTTACCGCTGGCCGACGTTGCAGCGGAAAGCGGCCAAGCCATCGCGACCAGAAACCAGCCCCCGCGATATCGAGGGCGAACATCAAGCCCTGATGGAGGCGACCCTGGCTCGCGACAGCGCAAAAGCCGTGACGCTGTTGGCCGCCCATACCGAGGCGACCGGACGCTATATCGAACAGATCATGAGCGAACCCCAGGCCGCCGCAGCGCCATAACGCCGAGGGTATAAATCTGGGCAAAGCATATCAACATTAGCCTTTTGCCCCGCAATACGGTATCTAAAGCGCAACATTGAAGCTCGCGCCATCTCAGTATGCCGCCCATTAGATTGATTTACCGTGCCTTTTCCAACAATACACCCCACGCTTGAGCGCGCTTTGGCCGCGCGGAACTATCTTGAACCAACCCCGGTCCAGGCCGCTGTCCTGGAAGCCGAAGCCCACGGCCGTGACCTTTTGGTGTCGGCCCAAACCGGGTCAGGGAAAACCGTCGCCTACGGTCTCGCCTTTGCCGAGACGATCTTGGGCGACCAGGATCATTTTGAGCGTGGCGCCGCCCCGCTCGCCCTGATTGTCGCCCCAACCCGCGAATTGGCGTTGCAAGTGCAAACCGAGCTGACCTGGCTTTACGCACAAACCGGCGGCCGCGTGCTGTCTTGTGTCGGCGGTATGGACCCACGGCGGGAATCCCGCGCCTTGGCCGATGGCTGCCATATCGTTGTCGGCACGCCTGGTCGTTTGCGCGATCATATTGAACGCGGACAGATCGACGTCTCTAATCTAAAAGTCGTGGTGCTGGACGAAGCCGATGAAATGCTCGACCTCGGGTTTCGGGAAGAATTGGAAGCAATTTTAGACGAAACACCAGCCGAACGCCGGACCTTGTTATTTTCGGCCACGATCGCCAAAGAAATCGCTGGTCTCGCCAAACGCTATCAGCGAGATGCCGTGCGCATCGATACCCAAAGCCAAGGCGTCGCTCATAGCGACATCGAATATCGTGCGGTGCGCGTTGCGCCCCATGAAATCGAATTGGCCGTCGTCAATATTCTGCGCTTTTACGAAGTCCGCACCACGATCATTTTCTGCGCCACGCGTGACACCGTGCGGCGGCTTCATGCTAGTCTGCATGAACGTGGATTTTCTGTCGTTGCGCTGTCCGGCGAGCTTAGCCAAAAAGAACGCAACATGGCGTTGCAATCATTACGTGATGGACGTGCCCGCGTTTGCGTGGCGACCGATGTCGCCGCGCGCGGCCTTGATCTGCCCGATCTTGGTTTGGTAATTCACGCCGACCTGCCGACCGATAAGGAAACATTACTTCATCGCAGCGGTCGTACGGGACGCGCTGGCCGCAAAGGTGTTTCTCTGTTGGTTGTGCCTTACACAAAACGGCGCAAAGCAGAACAATTGCTCAATTGGGCCAAGGTCAATGCGACTTGGGAAGCGCCGCCTAGCGCAGACAATATTCGCGCCCGCGATCAAGAGCGCATGCTGAATGATCCTTTGTTAGCAGAAGACGCAAGCGAAGAAGAATTGGTCTTGGCGCAAAATCTTTTAAGCGGCCGATCTGCCGAACAACTGGCGGCGACCTTGATCCGGCTCTATCGCGCCCGGCTCCCCTCCCCTGAAGATTTGTATAGCGGCAGCGATAATGACCGGCCCCAACGCGACGATCGGCCCCAACGCGATGACCGGTCCCGCCGGGACGACACGCGCGACCGCAAACCCCGAGATCGTGACGCCCGAGAGGAGCGCAAGGAAAGCTTTGCTGAAGGGGATGATGTGGTGTGGTTCCGCACCAACATCGGTCGCCACAACAACGCCGATCCGAAATGGCTGTTGCCGTTACTGTGCCGGGCCGGCCATGTCACCAAGAAAGATATCGGCGTTATCCGCATCTTTGATCGCGAAACAAAGTTCGCTATCAACAAAGACGTGGCCGATCGCTTTGTCGCCGCCGTTAATGCCGGTGATCAAAACGAATTGAAGATTGAGCCATCCGGCGCTGCCTTGCCATCGAAGAAACGTGATCGCGCGCCAGATAGCGATGACCGCCGCGACTTTAGCAAAGGCAAAGACTTTAAGAATAAAGGTAAAAGCTTTGACCGTGGCGCTGATCGTCCGGCCCGCTATGGCGCTGATGATGGTGGCCCGAAAAAGTCGTTCAAAGACATCAATCGCGAACGCCGCAAAACCACAGTAAAAGATGACGGCGCGGATCTAGAAAAAATATTATCGGACAGTCAGGCGCCATGGTCCGGCAATGAAAAACCACGCGAGCGGGATGGCGCAAAGCCAAGCTGGAAAAAAGATCGCGCTGACAACACCGAACGGCCCTATCAACGCCGTGATCGAGACGATGCGCCGCGTAAATCATATTCAGAACGCTCGGGCGAAAAATTCCGCGAGGACCGGTCTGAGAAATTCATAAAAAAATCTAAGAGCGAGTCAAATTTTAAAGAGTCCAAAGATTTCAAGGACACGAAGAAATTTAAAGACAAACCTTTTAAGGATAAGCCTTTTAAAGAACGGCCCTTTAAAGAAAAATCGTTTGGCGAAAAATCGTTTGGGGACAAGCCGTTTTCAGGGAAACCGACCGGCAAACCACGGGCTGACAAACCACGGGCTGACAAACCACGGGCCGGCAAACGCGATCGCTTTGATGATCGTCCAAGCAAAGGCGAGAAACCATTCAAAGGTGGAAAGCCTTTCAAAGGTAAGAAGGGCTGATGTCTATGCCGGATGAGGACCGCGCCGCGCATGCTGCGGCATCGGTCGTCGTGATCGGCGCCGGACCAAGCGGTTTGATGGCCGCCGACGTTTTGGCCCGCGCGGGTCATCGTGTTGCTGTGTACGAACGCATGCCATCCCCGGGCCGCCGCTTGTTGATGGCGGGTCGGGGCGGGCTCAATCTGACCCACAGCGAAGATCTTTCCGTGTTTGTGACCCGGTACGGAAAAACAACCGATCGTCTGTTGCCGTCGATCTCGGCGTTCACGCCCGAGACTTTGCGCCAATGGGCCCATGATCTCGGCCAGGAAACCTTTGTCGGCAGCAGTGGCCGGGTTTTTCCGAAATCGCTCAAAGCGTCCCCGCTGTTACGGGCCTGGTTGCAGCACCTGGAACAGTTGGGTGTGGTTTTTCACTATCGCCACAACTGGCAAGGCTGGAGCGACGATGGCGGCCTGATTTTCGCGACGGAGACGGATACAAAAACCGTGCATGCCGATGCGGTGGTCCTAGGCCTGGGCGGTGCGTCCTGGCCGCGCCTGGGGGCAACCGGCGCATGGCGCGAGATTCTGACCAAACGCAATATCTCGGTGATCCCGTTCGAAGCAACCAATTGCGGTTTCCAAGTTCATTGGAGCCCAGTGTTCCGCGACCGCTTCCAAGGCCAACCGCTTAAAAATATCGCGCTATCCTTTGCCGGGAAGACGGTGCGCGGCGAAATCGTCACAACCCACTACGGCATCGAAGGCGGCGCCGTTTATGCGTTGTCATCGATCTTACGGGAAGCGATCCGCAATCAAGGCACAGCCACATTGACGATTGATTTACGGCCCGACGTCACGGCAGATGGTCTCAAAGACCGTTTAAAGAAAACCAAACCCGGGGAATCCCGCGCCAACCAGCTCCGGAAATATGCCGGATTATCGACCCTTGCGGTCAATCTGCTGCGGGACGTCATCGATCTTAAAACCGTGACGCCGGATCGTTTGGTTACAGTGATCAAAGCGCTTCCCCTCAAACTACAGGGAACAGAGCCCTTGGATCGCGCCATTTCAACGGCGGGCGGGGTCGCATGGGACGATATCAACGACGACTTCATGCTGCGCGCCGCCCCCGGCGTTTTTGTCGCCGGAGAGATGATCGATTGGGAGGCGCCGACCGGCGGCTACCTGCTGCAGGCCACCTTCGCGACCGCTCATGCGGCAGCGCACGGGGTAATTAAATGGCTAAAATCAAAACCTTAGAAATTCATCCTCAGGCTTTATCCGGCTAACCATTGATCTTTTGCCGATCCCGTTTTACGCTTAGCCAGCTCTGTCACAGCATGATTATGCACAAGACGGTAATGGCCCCGGTGAATTTAGACAATAGCAGCATACCGACCGCATCGGACTTCGGCTCCGCAATTCTGGGGCTTTTTAAAGATATGGTTCCGGTGACCGGAAGCTGTTTTTACCGCGTCAACGAACAGACCGAAGTGTTCCAGCACAGCCTCCTTAATCTGGAAGCGGAATGGCTGACGGCCTATCAGGATTATTTTGGTGAAGCCGATCCACTGCACCCATCCCGGTATGCTGATAATAACGCGCGTGTCGCCATTTTGGATGAAACAACCGCAGTCACGCGTCAAGCTCGCGATTATGTGGCGAGCTTTTTGATGCCGCAAAATACCCCCTATCAATTGGAAGTCTATTTGCGGGATCAACACCGCATTATTGGCGGATTATCGTTGCTGCGGTCCTCCGTCATCGGGCCGTTTTCCAAGGATGAATGCCGATTGATTGAGCGGGTCGTGCCATTTGCTGAATTTTGTTTGGATCAGATTCTCGATAACGCCAAGCTGGAACCGGCCGAAAAGTTCAGCTTTACTGACCGGGAGCATGAAATCGTCGGCCTCGTCTGTTCGGGCCTCAGCAACAAAGATATTTGCCGACGGCTCGCTATCAGCTTACCCACGGTGAAAACACATTTATCGCGCATTTTCACCAAAGCCGAGGTGCAAACCCGCACCGCCCTGATCCATAAAATGTATGATAGGCATTGATCCGATGCCGCAAACGCCCTCACCCATCCGCTCAAATCTACCGGCCAAATCGCCGTTGGCGGGGTATCCGTTGATGCGCTCGTCCGATGCCGATGAAATGCGCGATTTTGTCGGCTCGATCTTTTGCCCCCACCATCTTGAAGCGGACAATCGTGCTGGTCCGATGCAGGCCGAAATCAATCACGCCGCGCTCGGCGACGCGTCCTTGAATTATCTGCGCTATGGCGTCCCTGTCGGCATTGAACCTGGGGAATTACAGAGTTTCTTCTTGGTGCAAGTCCAGTTAGCGGGGGGAATCGGCGTCAACAGCGGCCGACACAGTGCCATGATCGGCCGCGATCAAGCATCTGTTTTGTCGCCCACCGAATATGTCCGCATGGATTGGGCCGAGGCCTCGGAGCAATTGATTTTGCGGTTTGAACGGCCTGCGGTTGAACGCTGTCTCAGCACATTATTGGGCCGACCGCTCGCGACTCCGCTGGTATTCGATGTGTTGATGGATTGCCGCAACGGCGCTGCCGCATCGTGGTGGCGCATGGTACAATTTTTGCGCGCGGAACTCGATCAGACCGACAGTTTGATGAAATCGCCCTTGGCCATCAAGCAGTTTGAACAAACGCTGATCACCACGCTTTTGCAAAGCCAGCGCCATAACTATTCCGACGCTCTCGATCGCGAGGTGTCTTCGGCAGCCCCGCGCCATGTCAAACGGGTCGAAGATTATATCCGCGCCAATTCCCATAAAGATTTGACGTTAGAAGACTTGGTCGCCGTCTCCGGCGTCAGCGCTAGAACATTATTCGTGGGATTTCAACGCTTTCGCAACACATCCCCGATGAAATATCTGCGCCAAGTACGGTTTGAACGGGCCCACAAAGATCTGCTGGCCACCGCCCCCGACAGCGGCGTCACGGTGACGGATATTGCACTCAAATGGGGCTTTAGCCAGCTTGGGCGCTTTGCCGTGGAATACCGGAAGTTTTTCGGCGAGTCGCCTTCTGACAGCTTGCGACGGTCATAAATCCCTCATCACTATATGTTCAGAACCTGCATACCGGCTGCGATAGCTGGATAGTGAAAACAGCCGCGCTGCGACACACTGTAGCTATAGAAATATAGATTTGGGAGACAGCATATGCGGCGTATCGCCATCATCGGTGCCGGACAATCGGGACTGCAAGTAGCCCTGGGCCTGTTGGATAAAGGTTATGAGGTTACCGTTTATTCCAATCGCACGGCGGACGATTTAAAAAATGGCCGACCGATGTCGAGCCAGTGCATGTTTCACACAGCACTCCAAAATGAACGCGACGTTGGTCTGAATTTTTGGGAAACGGAATGCCCGCCGGTTGAAGGTATTTCCTTCACCCTG
>JBBCIP010000321.1:0-4298 GCA_037189785.1 Alphaproteobacteria bacterium | reverse complement strand
ACTCTGTATTATTATTTCAAGTCTCGGGACGGCCTTTTGTGCGATCTCATAGTCTATGCACATGCCGCGCGGGACGAGTTGCTCACAGGGCTTGTCCAGGTGCCGAATCTACTCGAATCGTTAATCGATATTCAATTCGCGAGTGCGGAAGCCATTAAGGCGCAAGGCGTGCCGATCGAGGTTTACCTCGAGCTTGTGGCCTATGCGACGCATACCCCCGCTGCACGGCAAACCTTTCAGGATGCGGCTGCGCGTGTAATGAAAATCGTTGTGGAGGCCGTAGAAGTGCATCAGCGTGCCGGGAAGCTCACCTCCGACGTCGATGCCGAGGCTCTGGCGGAATTCATCAGCGCAGCCGTTATTGGCATGTCGATCACCGAAATCACATGGGGTAGGGATATGCGGCAGCGGTTTCGCGATACCTTGCAGATGTTGGTCGGTCGGCGATCGTCAGTGAGGAAGCTTCAGGAGCAAGGATAGACGGATCGCCTGCTGGTCTTTACCGGGTCATTGGTCTGCAGGCGAAGGTCCTCTCTGGCCGTAGTAACTTATGTGGGTTCGAGCTGCGTTGCGCCATTCAGGGACGAGAGAATCTTTACGACGTTTCAGGCGATGATCAAAGACTGACCAGATCTTTCGATGATGGTAACAAGAATATTTTTCTTCGGTATCGTGAGATTAAACTGTGTCTTCATCTGGTGTTGGCGGAGTGTGTGCGGCTATGGCATGAAATTCCACATACATCTGCATACGGCCTAACGGTTCGACCTCATGTGGCTGTTCGGGATAAACGACGCCAGGTGTATCCGGTGTCAGCACTGTCTCGGTGAATGGGTCAAGGATGCGATACCGGAGACTGCCTTCGATCACATGAATCATCCCCCAGACGCCTGCTTTCGTGCGATGTTCGCGGCGTAGACCAGCGGGGAGGGTATCTTGGTCAAACACCGGTGTCCGTTTGTAAGCCACTAGGCCGGGCGGTAGACTTTTGCTCATGGAACAATACCTTTAAGTTTTGCCGGTTAGGTCGGAGCGATAAAAGCGCTCCCCTTTACGCAACAGCACCTTTTGTGTACTGGCGATGCCCAGTTCGAGGCTTTCGGCGATGGTGTGAGCTCGTATGATGAAATGATCGGCTGCTTTGGCTGGGCATACCTCGCGTGCGGTGGTCTCGAACAGCATCAGCCACCGATCAAAATGATCGGCGTCGATTGGTAACGGCAGATGCAACTTCATGGGTTGGCCGTGATAGCGACCGGTCATTAGCGCGACCGATGACCAGAATGCACACATGCGCTGAAGATGAGGTTCCCAGTCGACAATGCGCGCGTCAAAAATCGGACCGATCAGAAGATCTTGGCGGACGCGCGCATAAAACGCCCGTACGAGCTGTTCGATCATCGCGTCATCAATCCCGGTTTCGACCTGAATCGTCTGGGTGATTTTTGCTCGACGCTCGGCAGCTGATAACGGTGACACTGTCATGATTGCATCCCTATGGAGTTGGGCTCTGATAGAATCCGTTGCATGGGAAGCCGGGACCGGGGATTAGCGATCAGGTCGGCTAGTGAATAGCGATTGAGTACGGCAATAAAAGCGGTGAGCGCCTCGTCCAGTGGTCCGCGCAATCCGCAGATTGGGGCGATGATACAGGTATTGCGCAGCTGGTCGAAACATTCGACCAATGCAAAACTGTCTTCTGTGGCACGGACGACGGCGCCAAGGTTGATCGTTTCTGCCGCATGGCCGAGACGGAGGCCGCCGCCGCGTCCGCGTGTGCTCACAACAAATCCGGCTTGTGCCAATGTTTGTACGACCTTCATTAAATGGTTACGGGAAATACGATAGCGTCGCGCCACCTCCTCGATCGTGTGGAGCTTGTCGGACTCGAGCGCCAGCAACATCAACAAGCGGAGCGCGTAATCGGTATGCAAAGTCAGTCGCATGGCTATGACCGTGTGGCGGATGATGAACGATGAGTTTGGTTGCCCGGGGATGGGTGGCCATGATCATCGTTGTTCCGGTCCAGCAAATAGTCCGCGAGCACGGCGGCCTGATTATGTATCGGATCGCGAGCGCCATAAAGGAGTGTTACGTGACCAGCTTGAAGAAAGCTGGCCAAGCGTTCGACAACCGTTTTATTGGCGTTAAGTTCTGTGCGATAGCGCTGTTGAAATTCGTTCCAGCGCGCCGGGTCATGACCAAACCATTTACGCAATGCCGTGGTTGGTGCGATATCTTTGAGCCATAGGGTCAAGTGGGCGGTCTCCTTGCTGATGCCGCGCGGCCAGATGCGATCCACCAAAATTCGTGCACCATCGTTTGAACTGGGTGGGTCGTAAATTCTTTTTATCTGAAGCTTTTTCACGGTCTAAGACCTTTTGAACGCGGTTCCGATGATCTCTGATTGCAGAGGTGTCGTATAATAGGTATATTATATACCTCTTTAAGTCTGATGACCAGCCTAGTGATCCTGTTATGAAAGGGATGGGTATGGATGACGTCACGGTTGCTCGAGCGCTGCATGTTCTTGGCGTCCTGATGTGGATCGGTGGGGTTGCCTTCGTGACAACTGTTGTTATGCCGTCCATTCGCCATAATCACCCGCCGGATCAACGGCTTACCGCCTTCCATCGGATCGAGGGCCGGTTTGCGCCCCTTGCGCGTTTTTGGGTACTGCTTGCCGGCGTGAGCGGCTTCTGGATGATTCACCGTGGAGATATGTGGGATCGGTTCGCTTATGCCGATTTCTGGTGGATGCATGCCATGGTGATTGTTTGGGCAATCTTTGCGATGATGCTGTTTGTTCTTGAGCCGCTTTTCCTGCACCGACGCTTTGCCACATCGCAGGACCCTGCTGCTGACTTCGCGCGGATGGAGTGGATCCATCGTCTTTTGCTGATCTTGTCCGTCATCACGCTTTTGGCTGCGGTGGCTGGAAGCCACGGCTTGCTTTGAGGCTTTGTTAGACTTTTCACATGGTCATGTATTTGTTTGCTTTTCATTGATCAGGGCCATGATCTCTGCGCCGAGACGCAGGTCGGCGATATGTCCGAAATGTTGTGTCCGGAGATGACCCTTACGATCGATCAGCAAGAGGGTCGGTGTGCCCTGCATGGCGTAACGTGCCATGGTCAGCGGTAATCTGCCTGTTTCGCCCGGTGCATCGACGGCAATGGGAAAGGTGAGGCGATATTCATGCAGAAAAGCCGCGAGAGAAATCGGTGTTTGGGCGGCGTGATGTTCAAAGACGCTATGCAACCCGATGACGGCAACATCTTCGCGCTTGAAGGTCATATAAACTTGCTGCGCTTGGGGTAGGGCGTGACTAGCGCAACCGGGGCAAAGCATCTGGAAAGCGATCATTACGATCACGCGCTCTCGCAGATTTTCCAAACTTAGTGGTGTTTCTGTGTTGAACCACTGGGTAGCTATGATTGCTGGGGCCGGCTCGGGTATGAGGGACATGGGATAATCTCGGGATAATCTCGATTTTCTTTAAAAGGAGGTGGGCCCGGCCGCAGGTGCCGCCGGGCCCCACTGGTCAAGCGGCAGTTTTTACATCGGCGAGCGAAGCCCCGAAATTGATGTGATACGGCGTGCCGTCGATGACCAGTGCCGGAACGGAAGCGACGCCCGCGGCCTCCGCCTCAGCGATCCTGTTGGGTGATTCTCCTAGATGGACGATTTCAACTGAATAATCAGTGGGATTGAGGGAATGGGCTAACCCTTGCTCTGCAGCGACGCAAACGGGGCATCCGGCATGGTAAAAAATGGCTTTTTGGGTCATAGTGAACTGTTCCTTTCTAGATACGAGAGCGGACAACAGAGCGTCCTGGTCGTTGCAGCGAACAGGACGCTCACTTAGGAGCCCGCGCGTCCGTGAAGCGGGTCCAGCTTTCATACTGCGCCGAGGTATCGGCTTCGACGTGATCGCGGCAATCAAGGCGCAGGGAACCGTCACCGAAAGCGGCATTCACGAAGTGACAGTGATGTGGGCGTGCGATATCGGCGTGAACATTCGGTTGGAAGTGAGTGCATGATACGCACATGCGCTGGATTGGAATCGCCCCGTTCATTTGAAGCGATCCGATTAATTTTGTTAGCCCCTTGAGAAAAGCGGCTTGCTCGGCTGGGTCCAGCATATCGACGGCGCTTAACAATGCATCCGGCCAGACGGCCAAATCTTGGGCATTGTGTTTGCCTGTGGCTGTTGCATGAAGTTGTGTGGCGCGGGCGTCCTGTGGGTCCGGCCGTTTCTCGACATACCCTTTGCGCACCAGCGCGCTGACTGCGTC
>JBBCIP010000320.1:0-8360 GCA_037189785.1 Alphaproteobacteria bacterium | reverse complement strand
CCGGTATCGGTGCTGAATTGCCGCGTGCCTTGGCTGGAACGTTTGACCTGTCCTTGGCCCAGAACTGGAGCTTTATTGCGATCCCGGGTCTGTTGTTCATGGTTGGTCTGGTTATTTTCTGCATCGTTTATATGGAGCGGGCCCAACGCCGGATCCTGATCCAATATCCGAAGCGCCAAGTCGGCATGAAAATGACCCAGGGTGAAAGCTCGCATTTACCGCTCAAACTGAACACCGCCGGTGTTATCCCGCCAATCTTCGCATCATCCTTGCTGTTGATGCCGATGACGGTGGCCAGCTTCTCGGCCGAAGGCGGACCTGAGTGGTTGACGACGATGACGACGGCCCTTGGCCATGGTCAGCCGCTGTATATGGCGCTGTATGTGGCGGGTATCGTGTTCTTTGCCTTCTTCTATACGGCTGTCGTGTTCAATCCGGACGATACGGCTGATAATCTGAAGAAGTATGGTGGCTTTATTCCGGGCATTCGCCCAGGGAAGAACACCGCAGAATACCTTGATTATGTTCTAACGCGGTTGACGGTTGTTGGTGCGGCTTATCTGGCTATCATCTGTTTGCTGCCTGAAATCCTGATCTCTGAGTTTGCTGTCCCTTTCTATTTCGGTGGAACTTCTTTGTTGATCGTGGTTAATGTGACCATGGACACAGTGGGGCAAATCCACAGTCATTTGATGGCCCATCAATATGAGGGGCTTATCAAGAAGGCCAAACTCAAAGGGGGACGGGGAAAATGAATATTATCCTGCTCGGACCACCAGGCGCCGGGAAGGGAACACAGGCGCAGCGGTTGCGGGAAAGCCGTGGCCTGATCCAACTGTCGACCGGGGATATGTTGCGGGCGGCGGTAAAATCAGGGTCTGAGATCGGACTTCGGGCCAAAGCGGCCATGGATGCCGGTCAATTGGTCACGGATGAGATCGTTATCGGGATCATTTCTGACCGAATCGACGCTCCTGATTGTGAAGATGGGTTCATTCTGGACGGTTTTCCACGGACCACGGCTCAGGCCGAAGCGTTGGACGGAATGCTGGCAGATAAGAATTTGGCCCTTGATGGGGTCATAGAAATGAAGGTCGATGATGCCGTTCTCGTCGATCGGGTTACTGGGCGGTATGCCTGCGCCAAATGCGGTGCCGGATATCATGATACCTTTCAGAAACCAAAGGTCGACGGTGTTTGCGATGCCTGTGGTTCCACGGAATTTAGCCGTCGGGCCGATGATAATCGCGAAACGGTAACGTCCCGTTTGGTGGCTTACCATGCTCAGACGGCCCCGCTTTTGCCTTACTATGAGGCCCGTGGGGTTTTGTATCAGGTTGACGGCATGGCGGACATCGACGAAGTGACACGGCAGATCAACGTCGTGTTGGATGGTTTTGAAGAAAAGCGTGCTTTGCGTTCTAAAGGTTGACTGCGAGAGGCTTCTACATATAATCGCGCAACTTGAGGCTAAGCCGTCAAGGATTAACTATTACTGACTTGGAGATTTGGACGTGGCGCGTATTGCTGGCGTTAACATTCCGACCCAAAAGCGTTTGCAGGTGGCTCTCACCTACATCCATGGGATCGGTCCGACCTTCGCGAAGCAGATTTGCGACAAGACTGGTCTTGATGCGACCCGTCGCGTTCATGATCTGTCCGATGCAGATGTGATCAAAATCCGCGAAATGATCGATAGCGACTATACGGTCGAAGGTGATCTTCGTCGCGAAGTATCCATGAATATCAAGCGGTTGATGGACCTTGGTACTTACCGTGGCCTGCGTCACCGTAAGGGTCTTCCGGTCCATGGCCAGCGGACTCACACCAACGCCCGCACCCGTAAGGGTAAGGCGAAGCCGATTGCCGGCAAGAAGAAGTAAGGCAGGGTATATAGGATGGCTAAGGAACCAACCCGCGTCCGCCGCCGCGAACGCAAGAATATTTCAAGCGGCGTGGCACATGTGAACGCGAGCTTTAACAACACCATGGTGACCATCAGCGACGCCCAGGGCAACGTTATCTCCTGGTCGAGCTCGGGCATGATGGGCTTCAAGGGGTCGCGCAAATCGACTCCGTATGCTGCTCAGGTTGCTGCCGAAGACGCAGGCAAAAAAGCCCAGGAACATGGCGTGAAAACCCTTGAAGTCGAGGTTAAGGGCCCAGGTTCAGGACGTGAGTCCGCATTGCGTGCGCTTCAAGCTGTTGGTTTCACGATCACATCGATTCGTGATGTGACGCCGATACCGCACAATGGCTGCCGCCCACCAAAGCGTCGCCGCGTCTAACGGTTGGGTGTTACGAACATGCCGTTCGTGATCGGACGGCATTTATTTCTAGGCAATGAACCCGGGCCGTTAGGCTGTCGGGTTCGGTTTTTTAACGCGAGGTTCGGATCGTGATTCAGAAGAACTGGCAAGAGTTGATTAAGCCGTCCAAGCTCGAAGTTGTTCAGCAAGCAGATCGTCGCCGCGCGACGGTTGTGGCAGAGCCTTTGGAGCGTGGTTTCGGCATGACTCTCGGCAACGCGCTGCGTCGTGTCTTGCTGTCGTCGCTTCAAGGAGCCGCGGTCACATCGATTCAGATCGATGGTGTGTTGCATGAGTTTTCATCGGTCCCAGGCGTTCGTGAAGACGTGACCGATATCGTCTTGAATATCAAGCAATTGGCGATCGGTATGCGCGGGGATGGCCCGAAGCGGATCGTTTTGGAAGCGGATGGTCCTGGCGAAATTCGCGCCGGTCAGATCAAAACCGTCTCCGATATCGAGATTTTGAATCCAGATCTGGTGATCTGCGCCCTCGATGACGGTGCTCATCTGAAGATCGAAATGATCGTCGACAGCGGTAAGGGCTATGTGCCTGCCGACCGTAACCGTCCAGAAGATGCCCCGATTGGTTTGATTCCGATCGATGCGCTCTACAGCCCGGTTCGCCGCGTCAGCTATAAAGTCGAGAACACCCGTGAAGGTCAAATTCTCGACTATGACAAGCTGACCATGCAGCTTGAGACCGACGGCACGATCACACCGGAAGATGCCGTGGCCTATGCCGCCCGCATTCTTCAAGACCAACTTCAGCTCTTCATCAACTTTGAAGAGCCTAAAGAAGTCAATCAGGAGAAAGCGGCTGACGATCTCGGCTTCAACCGCAATCTTCTGCGCAAGGTTGATGAGCTTGAACTGTCTGTCCGTTCGGCCAACTGCCTGAAGAACGACAATATTATCTATATCGGCGATTTGGTGCGCAAAACCGAAGCAGAAATGCTCCGGACCCCGAACTTTGGCCGTAAGTCTTTGAATGAAATCAAAGAAGTACTATCCAACATGGGCTTGCGTCTCGGCATGGAAGTGACGGGCTGGCCGCCGGAAAACATCGAAGAGCTGGCAAAGAAGCTCGAATCTGAAATCTGATGCTTCGGGATTGATACGGATCCTGGGGCTACTGGACCACATTAGGTCTTAATGGAGAATATATCATGCGCCATAATCGCGCGGGCCGGAAACTCAACCGGACATCTGAGCATCGGAAGGCTATGTTTGCCAACATGGCATCGGCACTCTTGAAGCATGAACAAATCAAGACAACCTTGCCGAAGGCAAAAGAACTCCGTCCGATTGTTGAGCGTTTGATTTCGCTCGGCAAGCGCGGTGGTCTGCATGCCCGTCGCTTGGCTTATTCGCGTTTGCCCGCGTCCGATGCGGCAATCGTCGATAAGCTGTTCAGCACCTTGGCTGAGCGCTATTCCGGTCGTTCCGGCGGCTATACCCGGGTTCTGAAGGCTGGTTTCCGTCCTGGCGACAATTCGGAAATGGGCATCATCGAGCTCGTTGATCGCGATGTTTCGGCCAAAGGCCAAGACTCCGGTCCGGTACAAGTGGATGACGTGGAAGACGCAGCGTAAGCGTCGACACCGATAGTTTCGCAAAAGGGCAGCCCATGGCTGCCCTTTTTCGTTGGCTTTCGCCTGTTATCGACGGTCTAGATGGATTGCCGGGTCAAGCCCGGCAATGACAGTTGGGGGATATCCTCATCGGGCTCGATCGAGCGATGATGGGAAGAGATGACGTCTTGCCTTCCATACCACAGCCGTCACCACCGGGCTTGACCCGGTGGTCCCTGGTGACACCACATGTTGTTTGCCGTGGCAATGACAGGTGGCGGGAGGAATAAGCAGGGTGGTCATAGGGTCGCCCTTTTTTGTTGCTATATTGGCTCCTAAATGTATGTCTTTGAGAAGCTCCCGGGGTCGGGATTAGAGCCTACGCGGATCAGGAGAACACTATGGTGATGAAGGGACTACGCCATCGCTTGATGGTGATTGGATTGACGGCGTTAGCCATTGCGGCTTGTGGTGGCGAGGGGGAGACCCAAACGCAAGATCAGTCAGGTCAGCCACAATCATCTTCAGCGTCGACAGTCGCTCCTGCTCCACTTTCGGGGCCGATCCCAGACGTAAAATCGGTTCCCACCAGCCGGGCCGAAGTTCAGATGTCGTTTGCCCCGGTGGTCAAGCGCACGGCCCCGGCCGTGGTCAATATCTACACCCGCAAGGTGGTGCAGACCCAAAGCCCGTTTTCATCGATGTTCGACGATCCCATGTTCCGCCGCTTTTTTGGTGATGGTGCCCGTAATATGCCGCGTGAACGGATCGAGCGGTCGCTTGGGTCCGGTGTCATCGTCCGTGAAGATGGTTTGATCGTCACCAACAATCATGTGGTCGGTAAAGCCGACGAGATCACGGTCGCCCTTTCGGATCGGCGCGAGTTTGAAGCCAAGGTCATCCTATCCGATGAAAGCACGGATTTGGCGGTGTTGCGGATCGATACCGGCGGCGAAAAGCTGCCGACCTTGGAAATGCACGATTCCGACCAATTGGAAGTCGGTGATCTGGTGCTGGCCTTGGGGAACCCGTTCGGCGTCGGCCAAACCGTGACCAGCGGGATTGTCTCCGCCGTGGCCCGGACCAATGTCGGCGTGACCGATTATCAATTTTTCATCCAGACCGATGCGGCGATCAATCCGGGTAACTCCGGCGGGGCCCTGGTGACCCTGGATGGTCGCCTGGTTGGGATCAACACCATGATCTTCTCCAACTCCGGCGGTTATATGGGGATCGGGTTCGCGATCCCGGCCAATATGGTCGGCGTGGTGGTCCAGGCGGCGTTGACCGATGGCAAGATCATCCGGCCATGGTTCGGGGCGTCCGGTCAGCCGGTGACGTCGGATGTGGCGCGGTCCTTGGGGCTTGACCGGCCGATGGGTGTGCTGATCGATCAAGTCTATCCAGGCAGCCCGGGCGAGCGCGCCGGGGTTCGGGTCGGCGACATCATTACCCATGTCGGCGGCTATGAAGTATCAACACCGGAAGGCTTACGGTTCCGCCTGCGGGTCGGAGATCGCAGTGCTGCCGACAGCAGCCGTGTTCCGGTTAAAATTCTGCGCAGCGGCAAAGAGCAGACCGTATCTTTGGAGTTGAAACCAGCGCCTGAAGTGCCACCGCGGGCGATCACGACGCTCGAGGAAGAGTCATTTCTGATTGGGCTCAAGGTCGGCAGTCTGTCACCGGCCTATGCCGAAGAACTGAAGCTCGATCCGTTTGCAAAAGGGGTCGTGGTGTTGGAGATCGCCCGCAATAGCCCAGCCGCGCGCTATCGGCTGTTGCGGCCCGGCGATATCATCGTTGCCGTCAACGGGCAGGAGGTGACCACGGTCGACGGCCTCAAGAAGGCATTGGCCAAGGACCCGAAAAGCTTCCGCTATAAAGTCCGGCGCGAAGATCGCACGTTTGATTGCGGTCCGTCTGCGGGCGGCGGTTTAGGCTGTCAGGAGTAAAGGGAGCGTGGCCGACCTTTTTGAAAGCGGCGGACTAGCGGATCAGGCGCCTCGGCCTTTGGCTGATCGTCTGCGTCCGCGCCAGCTCGAGGATGTGGTCGGTCAACAGCATCTGTTGTCGGAAGACGGCCCACTTGGTCGGATGCTGCGGTCAGGCCGGATGCCGTCATTGATCCTGTGGGGGCCGCCCGGCACCGGCAAGACCACCATCGCCCGGCTGTTGGCCCAGCGGGTCAATCTGCATTTTGAACAAATATCGGCGGTATTCTCGGGCGTCGCCGATCTCCGGAAAGCGTTCGAGATCGCTAAGTCCCGGCGCTTGACCGGGCAAGCCACGCTGTTGTTTGTCGATGAGATCCACCGGTTCAATCGCTCGCAGCAGGACGGCTTTTTGCCTTATGTGGAAGACGGTACGGTGACCTTGGTGGGGGCGACCACGGAAAACCCGTCGTTCGAGTTGAATGCCGCTTTGCTGTCGCGGGTCCAGGTGTTGGTGTTGCACCGTTTGGATGATGCGGCGCTTGAAACTTTGCTGACCCGGGCCGAGGAATTGGAGCGGCCATTGCCGCTGACGGCCGACGCGCGGTCGTCTTTGAAGGCGATGGCGGATGGTGATGGCCGCTATTTGTTGAATATGGTCGAGGCGCTCTATGCCCAAGCCATCACCCGGGCCCTTGATCCGAAAGAACTGGCTGATGCGGTCCAGCGCCGCCCGGCGGTTTATGACAAGGATCGCGAGGGCCATTACAACCTGATCAGTGCGCTCCATAAGTCGTTGCGTGGCTCCGATGTCGATGCCGCATTGTATTACTTGGCGCGGATGTTGGTGGCGGGGGAGGACCCGCTCTATATCACCCGCCGCCTGGTGCGGTTTGCGGCCGAGGATATCGGCATGGCCGATCCGCAGGCGTTGGTTCAGGCGTTGGCGGCCAAGGACATGTTCGATTTTCTCGGCAGCCCCGAAGGCGAGCTTGGGATCGTCCAGGCAACCATTTATTTGGCCACGGCGCCCAAATCCAACGCCGCTTACATGGCCGAGAAGAAGGCCAAGGCGGCGGCACGGGCGACCGGGTCGCTGATGCCGCCCCATCACATCCTGAATGCGCCGACCAAGCTGATGAAGGATATCGGCTACGGCAAGGACTATGCCTATGACCACGATACGCCCGAAGGGTTCTCGGGTAAGAATTATTTTCCTGACGACATGCCGCGCCAAGCCTTCTATAACCCTGTGGAACGGGGGTTCGAGCGGGATATTATGAAACGCTTAGCCTATTGGCAGAAATTGCGCGACGAGAAAGCCTGAGTGGCTGGAAACGGCTGCCGGTCTCGGATAAGGTCCGCCGCACGAGCGGCCTAGACTCTGTCACCACCGGGGACTCTGTCACCACCGGGTTTAACCCGGTGGTCCATGGCCCCGCCGGCACAGATGGTGGCGAAGACGATGGATTGCCGGGTCAAGCCCGGCAATGACGGTGAATATCTGATCGCACAGGGTGCGGGCCTGATCAGAGAGGGCTGCCGGTCTCGGCTAAGGTCCGCCGCACGCGCGGCCTAGACTCTGTCACCACCGGGCTTGACCGGTGGTCCATGACGCCGCCGGCACAGATGGTGGTGAAGAAGATGGATTGCCGGGTCAAGCTCGGCAATGACGGTGAATACCTGATCGGAGAGGGATACCGGGTTGCAAATACTTTTGAGTACACAACTTCGGTGGCTGGCCCCATTATTCGCGCAATAGGATTGATCTAACGGTAAAGGACACGGGAGCGATGCAAATGATCCTGGCGATTGGTGCAGGTGGCGCGATTGGCGCAGTTGCACGGTATCTCATGGCCAGCGGTATCGGCCGTTGGATCGGGGTCAGTTTTCCGTACGGCACCTTGGCGGTGAATGTGCTGGGGTGTTTCCTGATGGGGGTGCTGGTTGAATATTTGGCGTTGCGCTTTACCGTCTCGCCTGCTGTTCAAGCCTTTGTAACAACTGGTCTTTTGGGTGGATTCACGACATTTTCGGCGTTCTCGCTCGAGACCGTGCTGTTGTTTGAGCGGCAGGCCTATGATATGGCCCTGCTGTATGTATTGGCTTCGGTTGCGTTGTCCATTGGGGCTTTGGTCGCTGGGTTGAGCTTAACCCGTATGCTGATCTTGGCCGGATAGAACGCAGGATAAAATTATGAGCGTGAAACTACAGACCGTCAGTGATGACGAAGATGGCCTTCGTCTCGATCGCTGGTTCAAAATACACTATCCGGGCCTGCCGTTCGGCAAGTTGCAACAGATCTTGCGCACCGGTCAGGTCCGGGTCGATGGAAAACGGGCCAAGACCGCCGACCGTCTGAGCGCCGGTGCCACGGTGCGCGTGCCTCCGTTGGATGCGCCGTCGGAAACCCCGGCGAAAAAACCGGAAGCCCCGGTGCGGCCCGAAGATGCGGCGGCGTTGCGGGCGATGATCATCTATGAGGATGACGACGTTATTGTCCTGAACAAGGTGCCCGGGCTTGCGGTCCAGGGTGGGTCAGGGACG
>JBBCIP010000319.1:0-5175 GCA_037189785.1 Alphaproteobacteria bacterium | reverse complement strand
GGGATCTCAAACCCGATAAACGCGCGATCGAACGCGCGAACGCGTCTCATCTCACGCGTGGCCGTGGCATCACGTTCGCCAAGGCCATGCAACAACTGCACCATGCCCAGGATGCCATCCTTACTCTCTTGTTCGCTACTCACAGTAATCTCCCAAATCTTTAATAATTCTGGTACTTGATAAATATTTTCCGATGCATCACCAAAGTTCCGCCTTGCCCCAACAGGCCATACCGCCAATGGCTTTACCCGCGCTAGACATCGATAGAATCATAGACGATGACTTTCTCCCATAAATGAGAACAGTCTTCGACAAACTTCAAATGAAGCGGATGTTTCTGATAGACGTTCTGATCTTCGACACTATCAAAGAACATCACTTCAGACAGGCTATAACTGTTATCGATAACCGGCCTGATTTCTGTGGAGGCCGGCACGCCGATATGAAATTTTTTAATGACATCAATGGACCGTAATGTTTCCAGACCAGTGATTAATGCCTGCAGATCTTGTTCGGATTTCGGATTTTTCAACCAAAACAATACATAATGGATAACCTGCTTGGCCGCCCCCTGATCTTGCGATTGCTGGTCTTTCGATTGCTGCGAGGCCGATAACGCCGGAGCGGAGGCCAGCACAGGCGCAACAGCGGCACCAGCAGCGGTCATCGCCAGAAATCGCCGGCGCATTACGGAAAATGAAGATGTAATCATAGATGATTGACCTCCTTGCTCATTGAACGGAAACAATTTTTTGTTTCTGATACGCTCACTCGCGCTATTACACTTATGATTCTATTGACATGATCAAATATATAGTACAATATTTAAAATGTAAACGATTACATTTTACTGAAAACACCCAAAATCCATAACCATAGGGTGGCAGTGATCGGGGAAAATGATGCCGGACGCGACTATAGCTAAGTCTATTTATCCGCAGCGTTTGTTTGTGCTTGCCGTACTGGCGCTGTTTACGGCTGGCGCTGCTTTCGCCTTAAGGGCAAGCATCGCGACAGATTTGCGCATTTTATATCTTGTCCCGATCGATGATATTCATGCCACCCGCATGGCGGGCGAGATTCTCGGCGCGGCCTTTATCGGCTTCGCAACCACATTGTTTTTTTCAAGCCCGCTTCTCGACGTTGTTGGGATGAGAAAAATGATGGTCATCGCAGCAGCCTGTTTTTCCGGTGGTGTCGGGCTTTTGCTATTTTGTGACACAGTTGCCGATGGATCTGAAATTTATTGGGTGCTCTGGATCAGTATGTTGCTTATGGGCATTGCTTGGGGCTGCGTGGAAGCCACGATCAATCCATTAATCACAGCTCTTTACCCCACCAAGAAGACGGAAAAAATGAACATCCTGCATGCGTGGTGGCCGGCAGGAATCGTGATTGGTGGGTTGTTAGCGTTGGCGCTTGACGGCGCTGATATAGGCTGGAAAACGAAAATATCTTTGTTATTTATTCCCTCCGTTCTCATCATAATCATGGCAGCGCGCATGACCTTTCCGATGACTGAACGGGCTGCAGCAGGTATCTCCTGGGCAGATATGATGAAAGAAGTTTATCGGTCACCCAGCTTCTTGATCTGGATCGTGGCAATGTTTCTGGCTGCCGGTTCCGAGCTCGCGCCAGGACAATTCGTGGACTTGGTTCTTACAAACACTGTTGGCATGCGTGGTATTTTATTGCTTGTCTATGTCAGCGCGATCATGTTCGTCATGCGCCATTTTGCCGGTTTCATTGTGCATAAAATTTCGCCTGTTACCTTGATGGCCATATGCAGCGTGCTGACGGCGATCGGTCTTTATGCCTTGAGTGTGGCGTCGTCGCCGGTGTCGGCGTTTGTCGCAGCAACCATTTGGGCCGGTGGCGTTTGCTTTTTATGGCCGACAATTCTTGCGTCTGTATCTGAACGCTATCCACGCGGTGGGTCATTCTTTATCGGTATTGTCGCCACCGTGGGTGCATTATCGAGCACGATAATTTTACCTTACATGGGCGCGATCTATGATCAAGCTAAGTTGGACTATGCCGGCAGCGCCGAAGCCCTGCAAACTCTTGAGGGGCAAGACCTTCAAAATGCTTTGGCTCATGCCGCCACCGGAACGTTCCAAACCATTGCGTTGTTGCCCATAATTCTACTGATTATTCTCATGATTATCTGGTGTTTTGACAAAAAGCGCGGTGTGTCCTTGGACAAAAGCGCCGCATACGAAGTCAAATAAAGACCATGGACAAACCACCGCCAAGCATCAATTCCGGACGGCGCCATTTTATTCAGATCTCGGTCTTTGCTATGGCCGCAGCGCCGTTCAGTGTGGCATTGGCGCGCGAAATTGCCAGCCTTAGCAAAACGAGTGCCGGCAATAAATTGGACAAAAACCAACGCAACCTTTTGGCAGATCTGGTGGATGCGATCATTCCTCCATCGGGCACACCCGGGGCACGGGAAGCCGGTGTCGTCGACTTTATCGACTTGATGTTATCAAAATGGGTGTCGGAATCTGAATGCCAACTGTTTCTCGAGGGACTCGAACGCTTTGCTGTTGAGGCACAGAAGCATCATAGTCGCCCCTTCGGTGATTTATCTGCGTCTGAGCAATTATCCTATCTTTATGCATTGCAAGCACAAGCCGCGCAATCACAAGCCGCGGATGCGCCAGACAATGCTCCCATTCCGTTCATTAAATTGATCAAGGGCTTCACGATCTATGGATATTACACATCCGAGATCGGTGGATCGCAAGAGCTTGAACTGAATGTCATGTCGGGATATTACGAAATCTGTTCTCCCCGCGACGAGAATACGCGCGCTGTCGCGCTTGATAATGGTCATTCCACAAGTTTTCGAGTGTTTGCTCAATGAGTGAGAAGAAGCCATGACAGACTTTGATGTCATCGTCGTAGGGTCCGGAATCTCGGGCGGTTGGGCGGCAAAAGAATTGACGGAAAAAGGCCTGAAGGTCCTTGTGCTAGAACGTGGGCGTCATATCACCCACGGTGATGATTACGTCGGCGAGCACAAAGCGCCGTGGGAATTTCCGTTTCGTGGCGCCGGTGACCGGAAGCGTTATGAAAAAGATTATCCCGTACAAATGCAGTGTTATGCTTTTGATGAGGGCAGCGAACATTTCTTTGTCAATGACCGGGACCATCCCTATCAAAGCACGGGTCAAGGGTTTTCCTGGATCCGTGGTTATCATTTAGGAGGACGGTCGCTGACCTGGGGGCGCGTATCACTGCGGCTTGGAGATATTAATTTTAGCGAGAGTCAGAAAGACAAACACGGCATCTCATGGCCCATAGGCTATGATGATCTGAAAAGCTGGTACAGTTATGTCGAGAAGTTCGTGGGTATCAGCGGTCAGAAAGAGAATTTTGCGACGCTTCCTGACGGTGAGTTTCTGCCTCCGCTTGGCTTAAATTGCATTGAACAGCATTTGCGGTCTACGCTTCAGCAGAAATATAAGAACCGCACGCTAACGCCCGATCGTGCAGCGGTTCTGAGCCAAGATCATAATGGCCGCGCCGCCTGTCATTATTGTGGACCTTGCTATCGGGGCTGTTCCACAGGATCCTATTTCAGTAGTTTGAGCGCAACATTACCAGCTGCACAAGCGACAGGTCGGTTGACGATTTTGACCGATAGTATCGTTGCCGGGATCGACTATGACCCCAAAACACACCGTGCCAGTGGTGTGCGGGTTATCAATAGCAACACCAATGGCCGCTCCACCTATACCGCCCGCGCTATATTCTTGAACGCGTCGACACTGGGGACGACACATATTTTATTGAATTCTAAAAGCGAGCATTTCCCAAATGGATTGGCCAATTCGAGCGGTGTTCTTGGCCATTACCTGATGGATCACGTCATGGGATCGATGATGACCGGTGTATTCGAGGGCTTCGATGACCTTGAAGCTATTGGCAACAGACCCAATGGATTTGTCGTGCCACGGTTTAATAACGTAGATAATAGTGAAGCGAATTTTCTGCGTGGGTATGGGTTCCAAGGATGGGGCGCGCGGGCCCAGTGGTCACGAGGAAATGACTTGCCGGAAATCGGCTTGGCGCTCAAAAACAAGCTGCGGAAGTCCGGGCCGTGGTATATTACCATGGCAGGTATGGGCGAATGTCTGCCTTATTGGGACAACCGTGTGAGCTTGAATGAAACCAAGCGTGATAAGTGGGGCCTGCCACAGCTCGATATTCATTTCGAGTGGCGCGACAACGAGCGTAAAATGTTTGATGCCATGAATGATGAAGCAGGCGCCATATTACACGCGGCTGGTGCGGTCAACGTCACGCCCCCCTCGCCGCACATGCACAAACCAGGATTGACGATCCACGAGATGGGAACAGCCCGAATGGGGCATGACCCCAAGACATCGATTCTCAACAAACACAATCAATGCCATGATGTTGCAAATGTATTTGTCACAGATGGCGCATGCATGACAACGTCGGCTTATCAAAACCCATCGTTGACGTATATGGCGCTGACGGCCCGCGCAGCACACACGGCCGTTGAACAGATGAAAGCTGGAATACTATAGGAGGTTCATTATGCATCGCAGACAATTCTTAGCGACAGCCGGGGCATCGTTGCTGGCCACGAGCTTTATGGGATCGCAAGTTGCTTGGTCATCTCACGCTCAGTCTCCCATAGGCGTGATGTTGTTTACCGTTATGTTCCCACTTGAAAAAGATTTTGAAGGCACACTGAAAGCCGTTAGAAAAATCGGTTATCGCAATGTGGAGACCGTCGGCAGCATGGGCCGCGATCCTGTTTTGTTCAGAGCGGCGCTGGATCAGGCCGGGCTTACGACATCGTCCCAGCATTTGGCACCCGGCGATATATACACAACATTCAATGAGCTGTTCGCCAATAAGATTACGTCTGCGCAATTGAAAGAACGTTATCTCAGCAAGTTCAACAAAGCTAATGTCGTACCTTTGATCGAGGATGGAATCGCGAAGGCGAAAGTGCTCGGTCAAAAATATATTATTTGGCCGATCTTATTTGATGTACAAATCAACAGTCTCGCCGCTATACAAGAAATTTGCGACGCCTTCAATATTGCCGGTGATCTTTGTGCCAAGGAAGGGCTAGTTTTTTGCTTCCACAATCATTCGATTGAGCTTGAACCGATCGGCAATGACATC
>JBBCIP010000318.1:0-4914 GCA_037189785.1 Alphaproteobacteria bacterium | reverse complement strand
GACAGAAAGAACGGTTAATGGCAGTAGTAGAAAAAGACGGTAGCGTCACAGTAGAAGGTCAATTTGTCGGAGCCTTGACGGGGTTCTCGTGTGCGGTCGACGACAGTCAAGAAAACACCGACCTCAGAACACTGCGGCAAGCCGCCGATAAAGCATTGGGGATTGAGATTTCAGCCCGGGCCGACCGCTTGGCCCAAGCCGGCGACGATGATTTCGCGCTTGAGCTGACGGAGCCTGTGACCGAGAGCCGCATCACCTGGGAAAAAATTCCGGTCGCCGCGCTGAGCGCCGGCCCCGATGCCCTGCGTCCTCGCGTCAAAGTGCTGCCGTCGCCGTTGTTGACCGGTGAAGATCTGAAAAAGGTCGAAGAGCGCCTGCAAACCTGGCTCGACGGTTACCTGCAACGGGAATTGAAGCCGCTCTATCGTTTGCGCGATGCACTCGATGTGCCGGAATCCATATCCGGTCTGGCCCGTGGTTTGGCATTTCAGATCGTCGAAAACCTCGGCACGCTGTCGCGCCGTCGCGTCGCCGCCGATTTTCGTGCGGTCGACAAGGATGGCCGCCGCCAAATGCGGTCGCTCGGTATTTGGCTTGGTGCGGCCAGTTTCTATCTGCCGCCGCTCTTGAAGCCCCATGCGGCCCGGTTGCGGTTATTGCTATGGGCCACCGCCACCAATCTGGCACCGCTGCCGACGCCACCCCAAGCCGGATTGATCACCGTACCGACAGCGGCCGACGCCCCGGCCGCTTTTTATGAGATCCTCGGGTTCCGCCCGATCGGCGGTTTGGCGGTGCGGCTTGATATGTTGGAACGTCTGGGCCAATCCGCCCGCGACTTGAGTGAACGCGGATCGTTTGCCCTCGATTCCAAATTGATGTCGTTGGTCGGCGTCAGCGGCGACGACTTTTTCAAGATCATGAGCTATCTCGGTTATAGCTACCGCGCCCCGACCGAAACTGAAGCTCAATCTTATGTCGCCCGCCAAACGGTGGTGCCGATCGGTCTTATCAGCACGCCGGTCGTCGACACAGCTGTCGACACAGCCGTTGGGGCACCAGACGCAGCGACAGAAAACACCACGGTTGAACCGGTCGCCGAGATGACAGAAGGCGCTGTGGAGACAGACAGCACAGACATCGCAGACAACACAGGCGTCGCAGCGGAAACCGCAACCGAAAATACGGCAGAGCAAACCGAAACGCCTGTTGAGGCCCCGACTATAGAGGCCCCAACTATAGAAGCCGTGGCTGAAGGGGTCTCCTCAGATCAAACCCCCGCCGACGAAACTCCAGTTGACCTAGAGCAGGCTACCACAGAACAGGCTGATGCTGCGGTTGCGTCACCAATCCCAGAGGCCGCCGCCGATGCTATCGTCGTACCCGAGAAACTGTTTTTCCGGGAAGAGCAACGGCGTCCACGGCCAGCAGGTCGTCCGGCTCATAAGAAACCCCATGGTAAACCGTGGGCCAACCGCAACACTGCCGAAGCGGGCACCAATCAAGCAGACGGTGAACAGGGCGAGCCGAGACAGCATCGTCCGCGCCACCGCAAAGCGGCTCATAACGAGGACGGAAGTGCCGGGGGGGTTGGGAGTGGCACAGACACACGGTCTGATCGGCCCCAGCGGGAAAAATTCAATCGTGGCGGCAAACCCAGCCGCGCCCCCAACAGCACCCAGGCAGATGGTGAGTGGGGTGGTCATCGCAGCGAGCGCCGACCCGATAAGCGGGGCGATAAACGGCCCCGGGAAAGCTTCAAAACCTATTCTTCCGGGCCACAACGGACCGATGAAGATTCACCCTTCGCCGCTTTGGCTGCCTTGAAACAGCAGCTTCTCAAGAAGTAATCCCAAGCATGTCACCAGAGGAGCCCGCAGAACGGCTGGATAAATGGCTGTGGCACGGGCGCTTCTTTAAGACACGATCTTTGGCCACAAAGATCTGCCGTGACGGTCGGGTGCGTATCAACGGCACCCCGACCGAGAAGCCCGCAGCGTCTTTAAACGTTGGCGATGTGCTGACTTTCCCGCAAGGATCGCGCATTCGGGTGGTCCGGGTCTTGGCCTTGGCCGAACGGCGTGGCCCGGCCAAAGAAGCCCAGGCGCTTTACCAAGATCTGGACGAAAATCTGGCCCCTCCTATCAGCACCCCAAACGCATGAGTTAGAAAACATTAACTTCGCTCCTTTAATGTTAAGCAAAATGAGCGAGGCAAGCATGGTGGATTTCGCGGTTTTAAAAGGATTGTTGGTCGGCTTGATCGCCGCCGCCGCAGTTATGGGCCTGATGCGGCGGGAAGGGACCTCGATCCCTGATGCCGTGCCGACTACCCAGCAGCAGTCCACAAGTCATCCCACAAGTCATCAAAGTGGCCATCAAAATGGCCACCAAAACGACAGCATCACCATCGCCCGCGCCAAGGATGGGCATTTCTGGGTCGATGCCGACATCAATGGCGAAACCATCCATTTCTTGATTGACACCGGCGCCAGTCACGTCATTCTGACCCCTGACGACGCCAAACGGTTACGGCTTGATCTGATTGCGGACGATTACACGCTCAGCTATGCCACGGCCAGCGGTCACGTTGCCGCCGCCCAGGTCACTCTCGACCAAATTAATATAGGTCCCCTGTCCGCCACGAATGTGATCGCCGCAGTCAATGACCATCCCATGCCGCATTCTTTGTTGGGGATGAGCTACTTGAACCTCTTGTCCCAATTCAGCGTCAATGGCAACACCATGACTCTGGTCCAATAGCTCCTTATAATACTGCAACTTACTATTAATTACGATTTTATGGTGTTCATTGCTGCCTTTTACACAAAAGCTATTTTTTGGCTTGCGTCTCGGACCTTCATCCCGATAGAAAACACTGGTAAAATTGTTTCTTCCCCTCCACCTTGGGTCGAGGGTCATAGGAGTTGCCGCGATGGCTTACATCGTCACCGATGCCTGCATAATGTGCAAATACACTGATTGTGTTGAGGTTTGCCCGGTTGACTGCTTCTATGAAGGCGAAAACATGCTGGTCATCAATCCGGACGAATGCATCGATTGCGGCGTCTGTGAACCAGAATGTCCGGCCGATGCGATTCTGCCTGATACCGAAGACGGGCTCGAGAAATGGCTCGAAATCAACGCAAAATATGCTGCAGAATGGCCAAATATCAGCCAGAAAATCGATGCCATGGATAATGCCGATGCCATGAAAGACGAAACCGGCAAGTTTGAAAAATACTTTAGTGAAAAACCCGGCAGCTAAGTCGTTATAATATACGGCTAATATACAGCCTACTCTACGCCATACGGCTGTTTGTACCGGTTCCGACAGCCCTCGTTCCTATGATGATACGTCATTGGGCTGTCTTTTTTGCGTAGGTTATGTTACGCTGCACAAATCGGCTGCGGCAGTGCAGCCGAATACAGCGCGGATTTAAGCACCGATCTTGTTTGCGGTCAATTCAGCCTCATATAGCCATAAAGCTATGACCGAATAGCCATGTGGATGTTTGTTTTAACAAATTGGTATGGTTGAATTTTTTGCCTAGGGTCGGGCGCGTTTACTTAGTTTTTGCAGAAACGGCTGGAAATGAAGAAAAACAACTCTCTCGAATTCACGAAACTCGACTATATCGTTTATCCCAAGCATGGTGTTGGGCGCATTCTCGACATTGAAAGCCAAACCATTTCGGGCATGACGCTTGAGCTTTATGTTATTCGCTTTGAAAAGGAGCGGATGACGCTGCGCGTCCCGACAGCAAAGGCAAAAATGGTCGGCATGCGCAAACTGGCCAACCAAGACACCATGAGCCAAGCCCTTAAAACATTGAAGGGTAAGGCAAAAATTAAACGCACCATGTGGAGCCGTCGGGCTCAGGAATATGAAGCCAAGATCAATTCCGGCGATCTGGTGTCAATTGCTGAAGTGGTGCGCGACCTCCATCGGTCGGCCGATCAGCCAGAACAATCCTACAGCGAGCGGCAGATTTATGAATCCGCCATGGCCCGCTTGGCCCGCGAAGTCGCCGCTGTCGAGGAAATCGAAGAAACAGCTGCCGTGAAGCGGCTTGAGGATATGTTGCGCGCCGCTTAATGAGGCTGCACAAATAATATATAAAATTTTATCGAAAAAGAACGGCCCGGGCTTGCATCTCGGGCCGTTCTTTTCTTATAACTAGTAGTGGGGATTGTGTTAACCACAATATTTTGTAGCAGCAATTCTGGATGGCGGGGTTCCATCCGCAAGGGATCATGAATAAGCCTGTCGAGCTTTCCCTTGATGACAGTCGTTTCGCTCGCCTGGCCGTAGCCAAGCGGGTTTGGGCTGTCGGCTCCATTCACGGTGAAGCGGACAAGCTGAAATCCCTCCACACTGATCTGTTACCACGCTTTGAGAACGGCGATCGTCTGGTCTATATGGGCAATTACAGCGGCCCCGGCCAGCAAGTGCGGGACACATTTGACGAGCTGCTGCGGGCGCGACGCAAATTCCTGGCCCGGCCCGGCGTTTTCGAGCCGATGGATTTCGTTTATCTGCGCGGTGCACAGGAAGAAATGTGGTCGAAATTGCTGCAATTACAATTCGCCACCAACCCGCGAGAAATTCTGGAATGGCTGTTGGACCACGGACTTGGGCCCATTATTGAAGCCTATGGTGGCAATTTAACGTCGGCCCGCGGCCATGTTCGCGACGGCGCCATCGCCATCACCAAATGGACCAGCGCCCTGCGCAGTAATATCCACAAAGCCCCTGGTCATTACGACCTGAGCGCAACCTTGAAACGTGCGGCTTACACCGAATGCGGCGGCCTGCTGCTGGTTCATGCCTCGGTCGATCCGACCCGCCCGCTCCATATGCAAGGCGATATTTTCTGGTGGGATACCGGGATTTTTGACGGTATGGACGGCG
>JBBCIP010000317.1:0-3197 GCA_037189785.1 Alphaproteobacteria bacterium | reverse complement strand
TATGTGAACCCAATCGCCTTTTTCCGGCCTGCAATCAACCACCTATTTTGGGGCTCATCAGTTATGACCAAGCCCATGGCACATCCTATGCAGCCGACGTGATGCCAAAATTTAAAGAAGCATGGATGCGGATCGGCTATCATGATAATGAAACCGGGGAAATTGCCGCCTTACGCTATGTTTCGCAAAAGAAATTGATTCCCGAGGGGGGTATTGGATTGGGTGGCTGGGCTGGAAGTTGGATGCATGCTTGGGCCCCCGATTTTGCGCAATCGATCTATAGTAAATTACGAGACCGTTATCTCAATCATATCCTTTCTGGCCGATGGGGAGAGGAGGCTATGCAATCACCCGGCGCTCCTGGCCCAAGAATTGCTTTTGGTCAATTCGCATTCATGGCGGCAGAGATCGGAGACATGGAAGCGCGCGAACAACTGCTCAACTATGCTGATAGAAACTTTAATCCTGTTTGGCGGGATGGACGATATTATTATCCCCGGAATGATAATTACACACCGGGCGATAACGGGACAGTACAAGGGATCGACACTTGGACAGGTAATGTCCTGATCGCTCTTGCACGTCTTAATAAAGGAAGCGGCTTCTTAAAACTTTATCAGCAGCCCTGGGGAGATAAAGAACGCTCGGCGCCTTATATCAGTGGCATAGATGATACAACGACGAATGTCAGTCAGGCTTGGTATGATCACGAGAAAAAAGCCCTTGTGGTGACATTAGAGGCTGGCCCTATCAAGGCAGATGAAATTAAATTCACGGTCCGTCAACTCGACGTTCAGAAAAACTACAAGGTGTTCAGAGACGGTAAAGAAGTCAAAGGGTTAAAAATGAAAGATGGCGAACTTGTCGTTTCCTCAGATCTTGGAAAATCGCATACTTTTGTTGTTGTTCAAAATTAAAGCTGGCAAGGAATTAACATGTTTATGAAAACTCTTATGATGTCTTTCCTTGCATCGACCGCTTTAATTCCGTCATTATTTGCTGCGCCAGCTGTAAAACCGATGGAAATCAGCCGTTGTGAAGTATACGTGGGCGATGGTGCAGATAAAACGCAAGATTGTCAGAAAGTAGCGGCGGAGGTTTGTTCCAATAAAAACATTTGCGAATTACCTATTGGCCGCAATTTGACCGGTGGAAAAATGTTGGCTGACTGGGCCAAGGTTATTGTTGAATATCGCTGTGGTTCTGCAACAAGGATTAATGGACCTCATCATCAAAATGACCATGCGACGATGACTTTGACCTGTGGTGGTCGCGGCTGAGATGATGTTATCTTCACTCGGAGATATTCTGTCATCGACTGCGGAAAAATTCGCTCAGAAGACAGCGCTCGTAATAGGAAGTAAGACATATACATATAGTGATCTTGAGGATTTGTCGAATTGTCTGGCCGCCTCCTTGTACGCTAAAGGTATTCGTCAAAATGATCGGGTAACATTACATCTGCCCAATGGTTGGCAATGGATTGTAAGTTACTATGCGATTCATAAAGTCGGGGCGGTGGCCAATCCGCTTAATGTATTGTTGACGCCTGCGGAAGTGATTTATGCGCTTTCGGATTGTGAAGCGTCGGCCATTATTTCCAGAAGTAAGATCATTTCTGAAATATGTGATTTGGGAAGACCTCCAGGATTACAGCATTTAATCTCCGTCGACGGTGATGATAGCGAGGCCTATACAGTTTTCGATCACTTATTACAACAGAGGCCTGAGGTTTACGCTGCATTACCGCGTGATCGACATAACCTTTCAACCATTTGCTATACTTCAGGAACCACGGGCAAGCCTAAAGGTGCGATGCTATCGCATGAAGCGGTATTGATCAACGCAGCTATGACCGGCTTGATGCATGGCAAGACGAGTGAGGACATCATTGTGTCCGCTTTGCCATTACCCCATGTCTATGGAAACGTTGTTATGAACAGCGTTTTCTTGACTGGCGGAACCTTGGTTTTACATGAAAAATTCGATGTTGATCTTATTGTCGAAAGTATATCGCAGTATCGCGCAACCATGTTTGAAGGCGTTCCCACTATGTATATGTATATATTGGGTCATTCAAATTTAAGGCATGTCGATTTTTCAAGCCTTCGCTGTTGCACAGTGGGTGGCCAATCAATGGCGCCCGCAAAAATGAAATCTGTTGAGACACTTCTCGGTTGTCCGTTGATTGAACTTTGGGGTATGACCGAACTCGGTGGATTGGGGACAACGTTTGCTTTTTGCGGACATAGATATCCCGGCTCTATTGGTATCCCTTTACCTTATAATCGGGTCCGAATTGTAAATATGATGGACGAGACCGAGGTTTTGCCCGATGGGGAGGCAGGAGAACTTTTGATCAAAAGCCCGACCAGCATGACCGGTTATTATAAGCGCGAGAAAGAGACGCGGGAGGTCATGACGAACGATGGCTGGCTGCGCACCGGTGATATCGCTCGCATCATGGCTGAAGGGTGTATTGAAATTCTTGATCGTAAAAAAGATATGATCATCACGGCCGGATACAATATTTATCCAGCAGAAGTGGAAGCTGTGATACTGCAACATCCGTCTATTCTGATGGCTGCGGTTGCGGGTATTGCTGACAATGAGAAAGGCGAACTGGCAAAAGCCTATATTGTGCTTAAGCAAGATGAGACGCTTAGTGAGCGGGAAATACTAGCGTTCTGCCGTGATCGCTTGGCCGCTTACAAAGTTCCACGCGCGGTCCAGTTTTTAAAAGATCTACCAAAGACAAGCACCGGAAAGATCTTACGTCGGGAATTGCGTTCCTTAGAAGTGTCCACCGTCATTTAAGACTAAGCTATCTGGAAAGGACCGGATCATGGAGATCCTAGCCGCTGTCGTCCGAGAAAAAGAAGGAGAGTTCTCGCTCGAAAAATTATCGCTCGAGAAGCCACGTGATCATGAAATTCTCGTGCGTATAAAGGGGGTCGGGGTCTGCCATACGGATCTGGTCTGTCGCGATCAATATTATCCTGTTCCTCTTCCTTGTGTCTTTGGCCATGAGGGCGCTGGGGTTGTTGAAAAAGTGGGTGCATCCGTCACGACATTAAACGTCGGTGATCATGTGGTGTTGTCTTTTGATAGTTGCCACGTTTGTTCAAGCTGTGTAACCGGTCAGCCAAGTTATTGTCATCATGTATACGCCCATAATTTTCTGGGTACGAGACCTG
>JBBCIP010000316.1:0-14050 GCA_037189785.1 Alphaproteobacteria bacterium | reverse complement strand
TCAGTATTGGCAACTTGCCCCTGTATTTTATCAATACATTCCGCAGAAAATTGAGCAAAATGGGACGCCATAATCTGAACATCCCATAAAGCTGCGGTAATAGGCTTTCCCATTTCTAAAGAGTCCATTAAAGCAATGTTTTCAGCATTTTTCTTTAACAACTCAATAAATTTCATCATGATATGGCGTCTAGTCTGCACCCCAAGTGCAGACCAACGTCCATCATCGAAAGCGACTCTGGCACTACAAACAGCACGATCAACGTCCCCTGTATGACCAATGGACGCATGATATAAAAGCTGAGAAGTTGCAGGATTGACAGCAGAATACGTCGTGTCGACCATTGAACTTTGATATTGCCCATTTATAAATGGGCGAATATTCCATTGCATAGTCTTTGCACGCTTCTGGTACTCACCGTACGAAATCTTATTATTCACTGTATTCATCGCATAAACCAGATCTTAGAATATCAATATTTGAACCGCAGCACTGCGCCAATCGTGCGTGAGCGCCCCCATGTCGCTCTTCCATCAGCCAACTCTGTGTCTAAAATTAAGTTGATTGTTTCGTTTGTTATATTTTGTGCATAAATTTCTGCCGATATTAAGTCTGTCAGCATCAGACCAGCCCTTAAATTTAAGGTCATATAGTCTCCAGACTTACCCGCCCCAGCATCAGCCGGAAACTTGCTCAAGAAGCCACTAACATAGGTAAAATCAGCACGCGTGAATGTAGAGTGGTTGGAAATCATAAAGTCATATTGAAGGCCAGCTTGGAAGTTCCACTTCGGAATCCCAGGAAGACGATCCCCCTTTAGACCACCAAGCCCAGTTTCTGCAGGCGTGTCTTCGCTTAGCGTTGATTTTGTATAAGATCCACCAAGGTTCAAGACTAAACCATCGCTTAGCAGAGCAACCATTTCTAACTCAGCCCCGCGGCTTTTTGCCTTTCCTGCATTTGCACCAAAGTTATAACCGCACTGCAAAAGAAAGTTTACGGGAATATCCTTCCAATCGATGTAATAGAGGGCGCCATTCAAAGTTACACGTCCATCCGCTAACCGCGTCTTAGCCCCCAATTCATAAGACCAGATAGAATCTGATGTAATTGCTTTTCGAGTATCTGCAGGAATCAAACCGAGATCAGCAAGATCAGCTGCGCAGCCAGGCGCTGCATCCGGCACTCCGGGTTGTGGCCCTCCTAGCCGGAAGCCCTTTGAGATTTGAGCGTAATAAAGTTGATCGTCCACAGGACGTACTTCAAACGCAACCTTCGGATTAAACCCATTTTCTTTATTTTTTAAATTGCTGATAATTGTTGGCAAACCACCTAAGGGCGTGCCCGCTGTAAACAGGCCATCTTGATAACCATTAAATGTTTGCCTATATTCAAACCAACGCCCTCCAGCAACCAAACGCAATTGGTCGGTGATATTATATGATAATTCACCAAAAACCGCGATTTGACGTTCTTTAAAATGATCGTCGCGAATATATAATTCATCGGCAGGGTTTAAGCCCAAAGGTGCTCCAAATAATATATTTTCAAAGAATGCGACCATTGATTGGCCATTACCTACCCAATCAGCATCTTGTAAGCCGTTTCTCTTGATTCGTTGGTAAAAAACACCAATTATCCACTGGAAATTACCATCATGCGTCGATGCAAAACGCAGTTCTTGATTCCATAGCTTTGTTTTGTTGGTATCAAAAACACGGATTGGTGCCGTCAAGAAAGCTGCTGATGTATCTCTATTCTGGAAGATCTCACGATTCATATACCCTGTACTGGATGTGACAGAGAAATCGTTAAAATCGTAATTGACTAGCAGATTCGCAAAATCGAATTTATCTCCCAATGTTTCATCGAACAAACGCCACTGGCGATAATTACCAGCGGGTAAATCCACTTCAGACAGTCCATCAGCCTCCGCATCCTGATGCAAATACGACACAACAATATCTAGCTGATCATTTGGAGTGAAACGTAAAGCCGCACGGACTCCGATTGTTTCCGACGCGTTTACATTTTCTATATGACGTGGGCCAATCCCGGGATCTGGAACACCCAGGTCGTTCATTGATAATCCCCCTAAAGCTGGATTTGGCAGTGAATAATCTAAGCCTGGAGAAACATTATCAATGTAGCCACTTTGGTCATAATAATATGCAGAAATGCGGAAAGCGGCCTTTTCCCCTAAAGGAACATTCACTGCTGCTCCTAAATCATAATTCCAACTTCCCGTCTTTGTATTAGATGTTCCTAAATCAGCTTTCACCTCAACTTTTCCCAACACTGGATCTGAGGGGATAACTTTCACCGTTCCTCCCAACGATCCAGCTCCGTATAATGTGCCTTGTGGTCCACGCAGCACTTCAATACGCTCTACATCATATAACTTCAGATCCGGATAACCATTGTTGCCAAAAGCAAGACCAGGACTCAATGGTACTTCGCCAATGTAAATCCCAACCGTATTATCTGCTGTTCCACCTGCTGTTGACGCCACACCACGAATGACAACCTGATTACGACCCGGGCCACGATCTTGAATTGTGACCGCTGGTAACCGAGATAAATAATCTCCCATTCCCGTGAGCCCTTGTTTCTCAACAAGATCGGCCGATAATGCAGAAACGGCAACCCCCACATCTTGCATGCTTACAGCACGTTTAGTTGCTGTTACAAGGATTTCTTCTAGCGCCAATGGCTCCTGACTCCAGGCTACTGTAGATACCCCGTCAGTGAGTGCCAATACACTGCAGCACATCAAGATCTTGTTCTTATTAAGCATGTTATCCTCCATATTATATTAGATTTCCATTACATCTTTCATTATCAAATGAAAGCGATATGAAAACTTTTGCCATTTCAATATATATTTATGCGATCATGAATTCTTACGATTATTTACCGTGATAAATTATCCTCGATAATCATACTTGCGGCTTTTTCTCCAATCATGATAACTGGCGCATTGGTATTTCCTGTCGTTAATCGCGGCATAATTGACGCATCAGCAACTCGCAATCCATCGACACCACATACTTTTAAACGCGGATCAACAACCGCATCTTGATCAGCGCCCATGCGGCATGTACCCGAAGGGTGATAGCCCATAAACGCGTATGATCTAATAAACTCCTCCCACACATTATCAGATGCATTCAAATCTGGGGGATTCCCACTTTTTAAATGCCGCGAGAACGATGATGCATGAAGAATTTTCTGAGTAAACCGTGCTCCAGCAATCACGCGGCGCAAGTCTGATTCGGGTAACAATTCATGTTCTATCAACGGGCTTTCCTGACTATTCGCAGATCGTAAGCGAATACTTCCCCGGCTATCTGGATTCATCAAACAAGGAATAGCCGTCACCGCTGGATAAGGCGCTATAATAAACTCCCCCTCTTTGTCTGGGTGAGGCGCATACCCGAAAGGTGAAAATATGATTTGGAAATCCGGCCATTGTCGTGCGCCAACAACATTCACAAAGCACTGTGCCGCCCCAACTGCCGCAGTCGCGTATCCTTTTCTCCGGATAAGCCAATCCAAGCCATGCCTTATAATACCAACCATATTGTAATCAGAATTTAGACTTGGCGTATGCGTTTTATAATTCATCATGACACAAGGGTGTTCTTGCAAATTTGATCCCACAGAATCGTTAGCATGAATCAAATTAATTCCATGATTCTTAAGATGCTGCGCAGGACCAACGCCAGATAACATCAATATCTTTGGCGATGCAATTGCTCCCGCAGAGAGAATAATTTCTTTACTGGCAAGATACTCAAAGGGATGTCCCTTACGGTGACCCTTCACACCGATAGCACGGCGCTTCTTAAATAGAACAGAGTCAACCATAGCATGAGTTATAATTTTTAAATTCGGACGAGACCGTGCAGCCGCCAAATAAGCACGTGCTGTACTGGCGCGCCGCCCATGGCGTTGTGATACCTGAACATGCGATGCTCCGTCCTGATTAGATCCATTGTAGTCATGGTTGTATGGTATACCAAGCTCAGCTGCAGACGCGATAAAGTCCTCAGACATCACATTCGGAACAGGGTAATAAACGACACTTTGCGGTCCGTTCTTTCCACGATATTGGTTTTCGTCACCTTCAAACGTTTCAGAACGACGGAAGTAAGGTAAAACATCGTTGTACGACCAGCCATCGCATCCTAAATCCGCCCAACCATCAAAGTCATTCCGGTTACCGCGAACAAACATCATACCATTGACGGAACTACCTCCCCCCAATACTTTGCCGCCAGGCCAGATATCAGCGATACCACCCCGCGTTGGATCAGCAGTTCCTGGATACCTCCAGTTGCATTTATCAATTCCCGCTAAAAGCAAAGCCGGAATATGGATATGGGGCGACAAATCCCACCCCCCCGCCTCCAAAAGCAAAACTTTATTTTTAGAATTCTCGGACAACCGATTGGCAAGTACGCAACCAGCCGATCCACCACCGACAATAATATAGTCCCAAGTACCAGATGATTGATTGGCCATATCTTCCCTATTTACTTATTCTTAGCGAATAGTAACTGAAAATTGACCGATAAACTTATGCGGAAGCAAAGGATAATTATGCGATTTTTGCGCTTAATAAATCTTAAAATAGAATAGAAAAATAAAATGCAATTTTAGCGAGTTCTATACTCGCGTGGCGAAACGCCGGTAAAACGCTTGAATGCTGTAGCAAAATTACTGGAATGGCCATAACCAATATCCAATGCAATTTGCGTTACGGAAAGATCCGTTTGCCTCAATAAAGCTTGAGCATTCTCCATACGAATTTTCTGAACGTAATCAGACACAGTGACACCAAATTGAGCTTTAAAGATATTGGCTAATTTAACTTCGTTGGTCCCAAGGTTATGTGCCAAGGTGATGAGAGAAGGCGGATTTACATAATTCTGCTCTAGACATTGGCGTGCTTGTTCTGCTTTCTCGTAATCTGCTCCCGTAATCCTATTATGCCCTTGAGCCGTGCGCTCCAAATCTTCCAAACGACGGAAAAACTCATACAACAACTCATATGATTTGGACTGTAATTGAAGTTTTCCGATACCCGGTTGATAGCGATAATGAAGTAAAGATTGTGTGGCCAACGTCATCTCGTGGCTAACAGGAAAACTTAAATACAGAAAATCCATAACGTTACCGCATAGCGATTTTATAACCACTTCCGGCAAATTTTTCATTGATTCACTAAGTGTTTCTCTTAGAAAAATTGCATCACAAAGCAATGTGACAGCTAGTTGTTGATCTGTTTTTGCATAGTGTTCGCTTTTCTTAAGGCCTTGTGGATGGAAAAGAATACCAGCCGTCATATCTTCGACAGAAAATGATTTATTATGTGTGAGGTTAAAATTACCACGTCCATTGATTTGAAAATGTATTTTGACAATATCTTTCCCAGGATTAATCTCTATGTGGTCGTTGAATGATATGAAATTACTGATGGCTAGTCCTATACCCGGGCTTACGCTAATAAGATCATACCCCCCCTTACCATAAGACGGCTTCATCCTGACAGACGTCACGTCCCCCTTATGGCTGGTTGGGTAGAAAGCCGATGTCTCTGACACATCAGCGGCACCTGTTGCCTGGACTAAATCAATAGCGTTTGTGCCATCCATAGTATTTAACCTAAGAAAATTACCTAGAAATATAAAGGCATCTGTGGCTAGCGTAGTCAAGCACGTATAAGCTTCACGTCCATTAACATCCGGACGACAAAGACAGAAAATCAATAAACTATAAATAAATCAAATAATTAGAAAAACAGCTAATTTAACCACACATATAATAAAGGCGCACTGTATGATACAGTGCGCCTTCGTATAAATATCTATTTGCTTATTTCAAATCTGCTGGAATAGGATGCTCGGTCGTTTCTTTATCCCAACACATTGCGCCAATTTTCCATTGCCCATTTTCTTTTATGAAAACAAAGCCATTGACGCCATACCCAATGTCACCGCCATTGATTTGTTGTGAATAGGCACTCAGTCCTACAGCAAAGTTTCCAAACACAAGAATCTTATGGCCGGTGACAGCTTCATCAAAAGTTCTTAACCCACCACTATCTTTTTGACCCTGCATCATAGCAATAAAGGGATCTAGTGACGTAGGATTAACTGGACGCGCAGAAGGGTACAAAACAACTTCAGATTTCACCTTAGAACGAAACGCATCCCAGTTTGGTGATGTTTTCTCATCCCAGGAAATTGCTGCAAAAAGATCCTCTACCAACTTCTCGATCGCTTGAACATCAGCTTGATAACTGGTCATCTATCGGCGTCCTCTCTTTGTGATTAGTTATCGAAATAACCCCACAACTCTGCGATCTTGCCATCAGCATCATGACGAGCAACATCAACACCTTGTAATGTTACTTCCGACCCATCTGCTGTGGTGCCAATAACGGTCCACTTTGTTGCTGTATGATCACCACATGGTGTATGAAAGTCGATGCTTACTTTAATTGTGTTAAATGCATCAAATACACCTTGCATATAAGCACGACGGTCTTCTGCTGTTTTCAAAGGTGGCTTGTTCACGGGGTCATAAGCAACTGCTTGATCAGCAAATACCGAAGCAAAGCCATTAATGTCACGTGCAGCAACGCTCGCCCAGAATTTGTCAATAGTTGCTTTATTTTTCTCTTTGTTACTCATTTCCATCTCCTCTTCAATGCGCAGACGGCCTTTTGGGCCGGACACGCGAAAACTCTCCCATGCCTCGTGCAAAGGTTCGCAATGATACTGAAAGAAAATCCGGAATGAAACGACTGAACGCACCCTCAGCCATCAACCAAAAGGGGGATGCGTATATTTATGAGTAACTTAACCTGAAAAACGCCCAGCCCCAATTCCATGGCTTTCGACACCAATGGCCGACACCTATGTAATCAGCCAGCCTTTAAATAATAGTGGAATACGGCGTTGTAAATCTTCTTGCATTTTTTGCTTTGTAATGGTTGGCGTCGTCGCGAAACTTAGGAAATGTTGATTAAAAACCGAGAAAATTATTGTCACCATATCATCAATATCAATTGATCGATCAATCAAACCGCGCTTCCGGAACGGTAGCAATAATTTCTTCAGTAATTCTTGAACTTGACTATCCGCCCATGACACCACAGCGTCGGCCTCAGGATGGCCTGTTTGTACCGGCAACCACAGGTCAGACTGCCAGCGGAATCCAGAATTGGGCATATCCAGAATTTTTAGAAAAGCGAATAATATAGCCAGCGTGCCATCAACCGGATCACTAGGAGAAGACCCTAGAATTTCTTGACAGCTTGATAAAACGGCCTCCATATCTCGCTGCGAAATCCCAGCCAATATTCCAGCCTTGTTCTGAAAATGCCGAAATACCGTCGCAACCCCAACACCAGCGCGATCAGCGATCGCCTGCATTGTGGTCTTTTTATACCCTTGCTCGATAAAAAGCGCGCAAGCAGCGTCCAGAATAGCATCTCGCCCCAATGCCTGCTGCCGCTTTCTAAGCGACAGCGAGGCGACGTTGCTATCGTCGCTGCTTGGCTCTATTGCTCGCTTACGCACCATTCCTTCTAAATTCACTCCAATGACGTAACTATCATCAGATTAAAGGAAAATTCATTGGGTTCAATAGCGAAGCTCCTCCTTAATGCCTGTTCCATCCTTGCGGATCTTGGCAACCACATGCGCAAGATCACTTAAAAAACTATCCAAAACCTCATCATCCGCAGCCGCATCTAAGGGAAGGTTGATCAAAGGAGGTTGTGCGCAGGCGACCAGAATCCAACCAAGCTTACTAAGCTCTCCCTTAACCGTTCCCAAATCAACGTCTGTGGCCCCGAAACAAACAGGCAACAAATCGTTATGGAATGCTTTTAGTCCGTCTATTTGATCAATGCTGTCAAGAAGCTTAGCTTTCTTAGCCAATAATTCTTCCGCAAGACGTAGATATCCTGCCTCGCCCAAATACTGGAGAATCGACCAGGCTGCAAACACCGGCCCAGAAGATCTGGTGCCAGCAACACCTGTCATGCTGTATTGCCCCCCCGGCCAATCGTCCGGGTGGACATAATGATATTGCTTCAAATCTTCCGAACGCCACAGGACTGTTGACGCAGGCTTTAGACAATAAGCAAGCTTATGAAGATCCGCTGAAATCGACATCACGCCGGGCAACCGAAAATCCCACACAGGCAATTTATGACCGAGTTTTTCGACAAAGGGCGCCAAGTAACCACCAATGCAGGCATCCACATGCATCCATAACCCATGCTCAACCGCCAACTCAGATATTTGTTCGAGTGGATCATAAAGCCCATATGGCCAACAAGGTGCAGACCCGACCACACCGATAGTATTTTCAGTAATGGCAGCCTGCATAGCTGACACAGACCCTCGCATGTCTTCACCAAGCGCGGTCCGGATAAGCTTTAAGCCATAATAATGACAACCCTTCGAAAAACTTGGATGCACAGAATACGGCACAACGATTTCTGGAACCGTCACACCAGGCTTATGCACCTTTGCCCATTCCCGCATTGCATGTAACGCCGAATAAATGCTTTCTGATCCTCCGCTTGTAAACGTTCCAGATGCATGAGCAGGAGGGTGAAACAGACTGACGCACATATCGATGACATCCGTCTCAATCTGCAGCAAATAGTCTGTTCTTAAAGCAAAGAGACCGTTATCGGATAAGAATTTATTATAGGCATAACGCCCAACCTCTTGGACATCTTTGGGCCCGCGAAACGCGTGACTCCAATGCCCACGAATAGGATCAATACCAGCTTCACTTAAACCATCTTTGATATGATCAAAGGAAACCCCGGTCAAAGGCAGCGTCCTGCGGTTAGAGCTCATTACCCTTCTCCAAATGATAGATATTATCATATTTCTATCATAAAGATTTATATATGCAACAAAACTATTGTTATTCTGTAAAATTAATGATAGAAAAATATCAACATACTATCGCGAAATTAAAAGTTGAATTTAAAGACCGATCAAACACCGCGATCAATCGCTACGGCTTGAACTGTAATAGCGCATAGCCCACAACTAGGGAGGGTCAAATGAAAACTGCAATCAAAACAAAAATTCTTCGCACCGCCTTATATATGACAACTACGATATTTACGTCATCGGCAACCTTTGCTGCCGACTCCGTTTTGATGGAGGAGGTTATTGTCACAGCTCAAAAACGTGAGCAGAATGCACAAGATGTGGGGATTGCCATTACGTCATTGAGTGGCAGGCAGATTGAAGGGTTGGGGTATACATCAACATCCGAAATCATTGCTCAAACTCCAAGCCTACGTATGCTATCGTTCTCGCCATCGCTGACCGTCTTTAATATCCGCGGTGTGTCCCAGAACGACTTTGCTGACCATTACGAACCACCCGTCGCCGTCTTCAATGATGAAGCGTATATCAGCACTCAAGGCGCTGTTAACACACTTATGTTTGATATCGAACGCGTCGAGGTTCTGCGCGGCCCCCAAGGAACATTGTTCGGTCGCAACGCAACCGGCGGCGCAATCCAATACGTTAGTCGAAAGCCGTCCGACGATTTCAATGCCATGGCGCGTTTAACTATTGGCGAGTTCAAACAACGCAATATAGAAGGCGCTATCGGCGGACCATTGTCTGATACCGTTGCAGCCCGTTTGTCCGTATCCTATGTAAATAACGATGGCTGGATCAACAATCGCGTCGGACCCGACATCAACAAAAATGAAGATATCGCCGGTAGATTACAATTTTTGGTTAAAGCCGGCGATAGTACGGATATTCTTATCAAGCTCCACGGCAGCAAAAATGACGACACAAGCGGCGGTTATTCGCACAGTGCACTTTATGCAGATGCCGATGGGTTAGGTGTGCCGGTACCTTCTAATGTAAATTATTATGGTACATGTAATGGGTGCGATTTATTAGGATATCGGAACACCGCCAATGATCCATGGGATCAAGCCCATGATCGCATCGGTTTTCTCGATCGGGAAATATATGGAATAACAGCCAAAATCACGTCGGACTTTGGCTTTGCCACGTTCACATCGATCAGCGATTATCTCACCATGGATAAACGCTTTGGCAGCGACAGTGACGCCTCTCCTAATGACCTGCTGACCTTTGATACAGATCAAGATTTGAATCAATATTCCCAAGAATTGCGGTTGTCCGGTGAATCAGAACGCTTTCGCTGGGTAACCGGCTTGTATTTCTTGTATATCGATACAAAAAATCAAGCTTCAGCCGGCATCGGCACTATATTTAACCCAAAATTCGTTTCAACAGCTGACTATACGCTTACGACAAAGTCTTTGGCGTTATTCGGCCAGGCCGAATATGACCTGAGCGATCAATTCACCATTATCGGGGGCGTACGCCTTACTTCCGATAAGAAGAAAATGTCTTATCGATTAACGGATAACTTTGGTGGCCTAGTTGACTTTAACACAAGTCTTTATCCAGACTTGGCTAAGAAAACATTTGAAAACGTATCCGCAAAACTTCAAATCGATTTGCGACCAGTAGACGATTTGCTGTTATTTGCAAGCATCAATCGTGGCACAAAAGCCGGCAGCTTCTCCGCCCCTATCTTTCAGCCCTTCAACATCGCTGAGATACCCCACGGTCAAGAAGTGCTGACCGCTTATGAAATCGGAACCAAAACAACATGGGCTGATGGGCGTGTCCGCTTTAATGCCTCAGCCTTCTATTATGACTACAATGACTACCAAGCCTTCTTCTTGGCTGGTCTATCACAACAAATAGCCAATCGCGACGCATCAATTTATGGTTTTGAGGCTGAGCTGGCGGCAAGCCCAGTCAAACGTCTAGAGCTAAGCGTCGGCGTGTCCCACCTTGATGGTAAGGTCTTTGATGTGACGTTACCTGCCGGGCGGGTGACTGATCGTGAAATGCCCATGAGCCCTGGCTTCAGTTTAAACTGGCTTGCCCGCTACAGCTTCGCAGTACCCGGCGGAACATTAGCCTTGCAAGCGGATGGCACCTATACCAGCAGTTACTACTTTTATGTTGTTAATCCGCCATCGGCCTATGAACCAAGCCATACGGTTACAAATGCTCGCATCAGCTTCCAAACAAGTGATGAACGCTGGGAATTGGCGTTTGCCGTCAAAAACTTAACCAACGAAAAATATCGTCTTTATACCAACGACATCAGTTCACTTAGCATTGGCCTTGATGCCTTTGCTCCACCACGTTGGTTTTCAGGAAGTTTAACATTCCGCTGGAATTAATCTGTATTGCTTTCTTGGCTGAATAAGGCTCAGACTAAATAGTATACTCTCTGGGAGAAGCGTGGTGCGTCTTGCGTGTGATACGGGTGGAACATTCACGGATCTTATCGTCGAACACGACGACGGTACGGTCACCATGCACAAAGCGCCCACGACTCCCACCAATCCCATTGATGGCGTTCTTGCCGCAATCGAGCACGCGGCAAAATCGCAAGGGGAATCTATCCAAGATTTTCTAGCCAAAACTGATACGCTGATCCATGGCACAACACATGCTATCAATGCCATTATTACAGGCCGTACGGCACGAACGGCATTCCTAACCACCGCGGGACATCCCGATGTTCTTGTCCTGCGGGAAGGTGGGCGTGGAGATCCGTTTGACCATACACTCGCCTATCCAGATCCATACATATCCAAATCCCTAACCTTTGAAATCGATGAACGGATAGACTACGCAGGCACGATCTTAAAACCGTTGAATGAAGCACACACAATTGAAATTATTCAAAAACTAAAAGACCTGAATGTCGAAGCCGTTGCCTGTTGTTTGCTATGGTCCATTTCCAATCCCGATCACGAAATAAAAATTGGCGCATTGTTGGACCAGCATCTCCCCGGCATTCCCTATACGCTGTCCCATCAACTAAACCCCAGTCTGCGCGAGTTCCGCCGGGCTATTTCTACGGCTATGGATGCCTCTTTAAAGCCAATGATGGCGCGGTATTTAGGGTCTATGAAGGAACGTCTCATAGAATCCGGGTTTAAAGGCCATTTGATGGTGCAAACATCACAAGGCGGTATGGCCGAAGCCGCCTCACTCGCCAAAACACCAATTCATAGTTTGAACTCCGGCCCGGCCCTTGCCCCCGTTGCAGGTCGTTATATTGCGGCACGCGCTGACATTGCATCAGACATTATCGTCGCCGATACCGGTGGCACAACTTACGACGTAAGCCTTGTTCGTGATGGGCGCATCCCCATGACCCGTGAAACATGGATCGGGCGACCATACGAAAGCCACATGACCGGTTTTCTATCCGTAGATGTGAAAAGTGTCGGCGCCGGTGGTGGTAGCATTGCATGGCTTGATAGTGCCGGATTACTTCATGTTGGCCCACAAAGCGCCGGTGCTCAGCCTGGGCCGGTTTGCTTTGGACGCGGCGGAACACACCCGACCTTAACGGATGCCTGTGTTACACTCGGTTATGTTGATCCGGATTATTTCCTCGGTGGCACTATGCCGCTTGATAGGCAAGCTGCGACAGACGCAATTGCCACACATATTGCTAAGCCAATGGGTGTTAGTATTGAAATTGCCGCCTTAGCCATTTATCGCATTGCTACCGAGAATATGGTGCAAGCCATTTTCGACCTCACCATCCGTCAAGGCATTGATCCGGCGAACACAGTTTTAATCGGTGGCGGTGGTGCCGCCGGCTTAAATTCTTGTAAAATTGCAGATCGGCTTGGCTGCAACAGCGTTATCCTTCCCCTTCTTGGACCTTGTATGAGCGCTGCCGGTGCCCTTTTATCTGACATAAAGTCATACTTCCGACGCACTATGTTCTGCACAACACAAGATTTTTCCTACAATGCTGTCGCCCAATGTCTGAAAGATCTTAATGCCCAGTGCTATGCTTTTGCAGAAGGCATAGGGGTTACTGATCAAGACATCACAATCGACTTTTCGATCGAAGCACGCTATCCCAATCAAGTATGGGAAATCGAGGTTCCATTCTTTAGGACCGAGATCATAGACGACAAAGATATTCAGCATTTGCGAGATTGCTTTCACGAAGCGCATCAAGCAACTTTTGGCTTTAACGAGCCAAATTCTGAAATTGAAATTGTCACTTGGAGTGCGGCAATCAGCTGCAAAACAAAGAATAGAAAATCATCCGCTTTGATCCCATCAAAAGATGGAGGCGACAGACCTCAGCATTCGCGGCAAGCCTGGTTCGAAGGTCATGACAAATCACTCACAGTCCCCGTTTATGACCTTCAAAGCGTACCTGAAAACACAAATCTGACTGGCCCTGCCCTGATCGAATCCCGTTTTACAACCATAGTCGTGGAGCCAGGGGCGCAGTTTATAAACATTCCGGGGATTGGATTATCCATATCACCAAAGGGGCAACTCTGATGTCAGATCATCATCGTTATCAGAACATTTCAAAAGACCCCGCTTTGATGACCATTTTGGCCAACCGCTTCGACGGGATTGTGCGAAAAATGGCCAATACGTTATTGCGCACTGGCCGCTCAGGCGTTTTAAACCGTGCCCGCGATTTTTCCTGTTGCATTGTAACCGCAGATTGCGAGCTTCTCGCCGCAGCAGAAAGTTTACCAATCCACGTTCTCAGTGGCCCGGACTTGATGGCTCGGATCATGGTTCAGTATGAGCCGAATCTAAAGCGTGGCGATGCCTTTCTAAATAACTCGCCCTATCATGGCTGCAGTCATCCAGCCGATCATACACTTCTCATTCCTGTTATTGACGATAGCGGCACACATCGCTTTACAGTATTAGCAAAAGCCCATCAGGCCGACATTGGCAACTCTGTACCGACAACATATTTTGCAACGGCAAAAGATGTGTACGAAGAAGGCGCTTTGCTTTTTCCTTCTGTGCGCGTTCAGCGCGATTATAGAGATATCGATGATTTCATCCGTATGTGCGAATTAAGAATTCGCGTTCCTTCTCAATGGCGTGGCGATTATGCCGCGATGATGGGAGCCGCTCGCATC
>JBBCIP010000315.1:0-8280 GCA_037189785.1 Alphaproteobacteria bacterium | reverse complement strand
TTCCAGTGATGGCGGCGATTGCTTTGATGGCCGCCGAAAAGCATCCACTAACGCCATCATCCGTGACATTGATGGGGGGGCCGATCGATACCCGGGTCAACCCAACCCAAGTTAACACTTTTGCCACCACGCGCGATTTGGATTGGTTCAAACGGAATGTTATCGCCCGTGTGGCCCCGCCGAACGCGGGGGCCATGCGCCAAGTTTACCCCGGCTTTCTACAGCTCGCCGGGTTTATGGCGATGAATCTTGACCGCCATATGGATGCTCACTGGGATATGTACCAGCATTTGGTCCAGGGTGATGAGGAAAGCGCCGACTCCAAGAAAAGCTTTTATGAAGAATACAGGGCCGTCATGGACATGCCCGCGGAATATTATCTGGAAACGATCCAGAAAGTGTTTCTCGAGTTCCACATGCCACGCGGCATTATGACTTCAAGGGATCGCCCTGTGGATCTCAGCGCGATTACGGATACGGCCCTTTTAACCATTGAAGGTGAAAAAGACGATATCTCAGGGGTTGGCCAAACCAAAGCCGCTCATGATCTATGCACCGCCTTGCCCGAAGCAAAAAAAGGGCATTATGAACAAAAGGGTGTCGGTCATTACGGTATTTTTAATGGCGGTAAATGGCGGAAGTTCATTGCTCCCAAAGTTAAAGATTTCATCCGCACGCATAATAAGCCATAGTTGCAAAGCTCTAGTACTTTTGTCTCATTGGGCATCACCTCAGTGGTGCCCAATGTGTATTGTCAAACGGACGTATAAAGGAGCTTTATGGGCGATAAAGGTGCGAAGTCCGATGTAACAGCATCTTTGGGACAGCATGACCTGTCACAAGATATTGCGACTGTTGGGGGAGCTCGAACGCCAGAATTCCGTCAGTATGGCTGGAACGCTGCTGACGAAACCGATTGTTTCACTGCAATTGTCGCATCATCAGATGATGCTATCGTCAGCGTCTCTGCTGCAGATGGCCGGATCATGACATGGAATCCGGCCGCCGAACGATTATTCGGATATACACGAGAAGAAATTAGCGGGGCATCATTCACCATCCTGACGCCGGATAATGTCGGTGTTGCGCACGTGACTGCATTTCAGCGCGCGATTAAGGACGGGAGTGCAAAATATGCCAGTCTTAAAAGACACAAGGACGGTCGTTTAATTGAAGTCTCCGTTACAGCAGAAAGAATACAGCGCAGCGATGGTCGCATCATCGGTGTATTTGGTATTTTTCGTGACGAAACAAAATACAATCAAACGGCCCGCGCCTTGGCCGAGCGAACACGTGTTTTGTCGACATTGAATCGCACAGGCACTCTTCTTGCGGCTGAATTAAAACTTGAAAAGTTGATCCAAACGGCAACAGATGCCTGTGTCGAAATATCGGGCGCCGAGTTTGGGGCATTCTTTTACAATAGTGTTGACGATAAAGGCGAGCACCACACGCTATATGCCATCTCTGGTGTCGATCGCGCGCAATTTGAAAAGTTCCCGTTACCGCGTGCGACCGAGGTATTGCATCCGGTTTTTCACAATGTCGCGATTGTTCGATCAGATGATATCACGCAAGATTCACGATATGGAAAATCCGCGCCATTTTATGGGATGCCGCAAGGACATCTGCCTGTTCGCAGTTATTTAGGTGTGCCGGTTGCATCCGCAGGCGGCGAAATGTTTGGTGGATTTTTATTCGGTCATCAAAACATTGGCGTCTTTACGGAAGAACACGAACAAATTCTAAAAGGCATTGCAGCACAAACTGCAATCGCATTAGATAACGCGCGTCTGTATCAAGATGCGCAACGCGAATTAGACCATCGCCGAAAGATAACGGACGCCTTACGGATCAGCGAAGAAAGGTTTCGTGTTCTGACTGATGTGATGCCGCAGTTCGTGTGGATGGCAAATGCTCAAGGGCACGTCGATTACTTTAATGAACGCTGGTACGATTACACCGGTGCCATAATATCCACGACTGATGGTCACGCATGGTTGGATTTTGTTCATCCCGATGATGTGCGTGTTGCCAAAGAAAGTTGGATGACATCAGTATCGTCCGGCGTTGATTATGAGATTGAGTATCGCTTGCGTCGTCATGACGGACTTTATCGATGGTTTCTGACCCGCGCACTACCCATGCGTGATGAGAACGGGGATCTTGTTCGTTGGTTCGGGTCTTGTACAGATATCGATGATCAAAAAATGGAAGGGCAGGCGCATCAAATCCTGACCCGCGAACTAAGTCACCGTGTGAAGAATTTATTTGCAGTTGCTCTTGGGATGGTAACGCTCACCGCACGCAATTCAAATAGTGTCCAAGACATGGCAAAGACATTAAGTGGTCGCATTGGTGCATTGGCTAAAGCCCATGACTTGGTACGTTGGACATTGCGGCCCGATACAGAAAAAAGCCAAGATACATTTTTAAATGAGCTGATACCGTTATTGATGGCTCCCTACAGTGTCAAAAATAATGAACAGCGTGTCAAAATTGTTGGGCCGCCACAAAGGATCGGGTCTTTGGCCTCGACCAATTTAGCGTTGGTGCTGCATGAACTGACAACCAATGCTGTAAAGTATGGCGCTCTTTCTGTGCCGTCAGGTCAGTTGAACGTAACATGGGAAATCAAACATGATACGCTTCATATTCATTGGAAAGAACAAGATGGACCGCCGGTTATCAAACCGGACAAAACACAAGGTTTCGGTATGCAACTCGCTCGTATGAGTGTTAATGGACAGTTGGGGGGCGAATATGCGCTCAAGTGGCTACCAACTGGTGTCGAAGTGGATATTTCAATTCCAATGGAACAAATCTATCGGTAATGGTGTTACTGGGGCTAGTCTAAAATAGAATATAGGGTCAAATGGGGGACGCTTCGCTTGCACAGAAGAAAGTTTTGATAGTCGAGGATGAGCCGTTCATCGCCCTCGATCTAGCTTATGCTATAGAATTGAGTGGAGGAGAAGTCGTCGGCCCAGCCCCCACTATTCGAACGGCATTGATGCTCATTGCTGAGAACGCCATCGATGCCGCTATTTTGGATGTCAATCTTCCTGATGGGGAGGTCGGTCCTGTGATCGACATGTTGATAGCGCATGATTGTCCGATGGTTATCCATACCGGGGCCGGTACATCGAAGGAAATTAAGGATCGCTATCCAAATCTTGCCACCTATTTCAAGCCAACGGACTCGAAAATATTAACGCAATATCTGGCGTCACGTATTCGTTCATAGCAAAGCTGCTGTTCATTACCAGCATTGCTTGATGGCTCAATCATAGCATAAGCTCCGGTCCACCTCAGTGATCCCTAATGATTAATGTGCTGGGGTTAAGCTCGGATAGGGGAAGATATTATGCCCCGGATAATATGCGAACGAATGGCATGTAAGCTATGCAAAACCCCGTAGCCTCGGACAAAGCGGCCGGATTAGTGCCTTTGACTATCGGCGCCATTGGCGTGGTGTTCGGCGATATCGGCACAAGCCCACTTTATGCATTACGCGAATGCTTCGCAGGACCGCATCCTTTAGCCGCCGACGTACCACACATCTTGGGTGTGGTGTCGCTGATCTTTTGGTCGGTCATGCTCAGTGTTTCGCTCAAATATGGTTTGGTCATCATGCGCGCCGATAACCGCGGCGAAGGCGGGAGTTTGGCCCTATTGGCTCTGGTGCAGAAAGTCACCAGCAACCCCCGGGCCGCGTATGCCGTCATGGTGTTGGGTATTTTCGCCGCCGCGTTGTTTTACGGTGATAGCATGATTACACCGGCTATTTCCGTCCTCAGTGCGGTCGAAGGGCTTGAGGTGCGGGCACCGGCTTTGGGTGACTACGTTGTGCCGATCACGCTTTTTATTTTGGGTGGTTTGTTTCTGGTGCAGCGCCGCGGCACAGCGCTACTGGGGATATTGTTTGGCCCGGTGATGATCACCTGGTTTTCTGTTTTGGCCATATTGGGGGTCATCCATATTCTGCGTGCGCCGGAGATTTTATGGGCGCTTAATCCTCTCTATGCCGTCAATTTTTTTATTCTTGATGGCTGGACCGCTTTTCTGGCCTTGGGGTCTGTGGTTTTGGCCGTAACCGGTGCCGAAGCGCTTTATTCGGATATGGGGCATTTCGGTCGCAAGCCGATCAGAACAGCATGGTTCGCCTTTGTCTTTCCGGCTTTGATGCTGAACTATTTCGGACAAGGGGCGTTGCTGCTGCATACCCCCGAAGCTGCGGTCAGTCCATTATATCATATGGTGCCGGACTGGGGGCTGTTGCCACTGGTCGGGTTAGCCACGGCAGCGGCTGTCATAGCCTCTCAGGCGGTGATTTCCGGGGCCTTTTCGGTCACCCAACAGGCCATACAGTTGGGTTATTTGCCACGGCTTAAAACGCTTCATACGTCGCGCACGGCTATGGGGCAAATCTATGTGCCGTTTGTGAATTGGATGCTTCTCATCGCCATTGCCGCGTTGGTTGTTGGGTTTGGATCGTCCAGCAATCTCGCGTCGGCCTATGGGATCGCGGTCACCGGCACAATGCTGATTGACGGAATTTTGATTTTGACCGTCATTACTGCTTTGTGGCGCTGGAAAACCTGGGCCGTCGTCACGGCAGCCATTCTGTTTTTTATCATCGATATGTCGTTCTTTATCGCCAATGCCACCAAAATCACCCATGGCGGTTGGTTCCCGCTGGTGATCGCGATCGTTGCTTTTATTTTGCTGACCACCTGGAAACGGGGGCGAGCCTTGCTGATGCAACGGCTTGAAAAAGACGCGATGTCGGTCGAAAGCTTCCTGGGCGCCTTATCAAGCCGGGTCACACGGGTTCCCGGCACCGCCGTTTTCATGACCGGCCACAGCGGCGGCATTCCCCATGCGCTTTTGCATAACCTTAAACATAACAAGGTGTTACATGAAAGAAACCTGCTTTTGACGGTTCATGTGCAAAGTGCGGCTCACGTCCCCGATAGTCAAAGACTGGAAATTGAAGATCTGAGCGGCGGGTTTACCCGTGTTTTGATCCATTACGGTTTCATGGACGACCCCGATGTTCCCGCCGCGCTCGCGCTTGGGGCAGGGGTCGGGATGCCGTATAAGCCCATGGATACCTCGTTTTTCCTGAGCCGGGAGACGATCATTCCAAGTCGGCATCCCCCGGGCATGGCCATTTGGCGGGAAAAGCTATTTGCTTGGATGTCACGAAATGCGGCCAGTGCGATGGATTTCTTTAAACTCCCGACCAATCGTGTGGTAGAACTCGGCACCCAAATTGAGATCTAGAGGCCGGATGACTACCCTACAAGACCAAATTGCCCAACGGCGGACCTTCGCCATTATTTCCCATCCTGACGCCGGGAAAACCACGCTGACTGAAAAGCTCCTGCTATTCGGGGGTGCTATTCAGCTGGCTGGGGCCGTGAAAGCGCGTGGTGACGCCCGCCGCGCCCATTCCGATTGGATGAAGGTGGAGCGGGAACGCGGCATTTCGGTCGCATCTTCGGTCATGACCTTTGCCTATGACGGCAATATGTTCAATTTGCTCGATACCCCGGGCCATGAAGACTTCAGCGAAGATACCTATCGGACGCTGACGGCCGTCGATAGTGCGGTTATGGTGATCGATTCCGCCAAGGGGATCGAGGCGCAAACCCGCAAGCTGTTCGAGGTCTGTCGCCTGCGCGATATGCCGATCACAACCTTTATCAACAAGCTTGACCGCGAAGGTCGCGACCCGTTCGAGCTTTTGGATGATATCGAACAAACCCTGGCGCTCGATGTCACGCCGGCCTCCTGGCCGATCGGCATGGGCAAGGCATTTAAGGGCGTTTATGATCTGCTGCATGACCGCTTGCTGCTGGTTGATCGCAACACCGGCGTCGAAGACACAGGGATCGTTTGTAGCGGTTTGGATGATCCGAAACTCGACGCGTTGCTGACCGCTCAGGAGGCTCAGAAGCTGCGTGACGATGTGGAAATGGCCCGGGCGTTGTGCAAACCGTTTGACCTGCAAGCCTATCGCGAAGGCCATTTGACGCCGATTTTCTTCGGCAGCGCCGTCAACAACTTTGGCGTGCGGGAATTGCTGTCGGGGATTGCCGAATTTGCACCAAGCCCGGTCAAACAAACGTCGCAAAACCGCGAAATTCTGCCCGATGAAAGCAAAGTGTCCGGCTTTGTCTTTAAGATCCAAGCCAATATGGACCCGAAACATCGCGACCGCGTGGCGTTTTTCAGGATCTGTTCCGGCCACTTCAAGCGCGGTATGAAGCTGCATCATGTGCGTACGGGAAAGCTCGTTAATTTGCACAATCCGCTGATGTTCCTGGCCCAGGATCGGGAATTGACCGAAGAAGCCTGGCCCGGCGATATCATTGGGATTCCGAACCACGGCAACTTGCGGATCGGCGACAGCTTGACCGAAGGAGAGGCCATTCGCTTCACCGGTATTCCATCTTTTGCGCCCGAACATCTGCAATCGGTCCGGCCCGAAGATCCGATGAAATCAAAACATCTGTCCCGCGCCCTGGAACAATTGGCGGAAGAAGGCGTCGCTCGTGTATTCAAAGCGTTCTTAGGCGGGGAATGGATCGTCGGTGTTGTCGGTGTTTTGCAGTTCGATGTGCTCGCTGACCGCATCCGCACGGAATATGAGATCCCGGTGCGGTTCGAACCGTCAACACTCTATACCGCCCAGTGGGTTGAATCCGACGACCACAACGAGCTGAAAAAGTTTGTCGATGCCAACAAAGCCAATATGGCCGAAGATCACACCGGATCACCGGTATTCCTGGCCCGGAACTCGTGGCGCTTGGATAAAGCAAAGGAAGACTGGCCGAAAATCCGCTTCCTAAAAACCAAGGAACAGGTGCTTTAGTTATTCCAACGGCACGCCGCCATAGGCGGTGACGACGCAATAATCTTGTTCGGCGGTGATGCTCGTGCACAGAGTGGTCGCGTCCTCATGGCTTTTGAACGGGCCGACGATCAAACGGTAATAGGTGCCTTCGGTGCCGCCGATTTCCAATGTCGTCACCTGCGGTTTGAACCCTTTGATGCGGTCACCGTATTTGCGCTGTAAGGCTTGCCAACCGTCGACAGCCAAAGCTTTGCTGCGGTATGACGCCAAGTGGACACCATAATTCCCACTGAGCGGCGCTGAGGCTTGGGGTTTTGCCTCTTGTGCCTGGCTTTGTGCAGGGACTGGTACTGATGTCGCCGGTTTTGCGGCTGTTGGTGTTTTGACCGGTTTCTGGGGCAGGGCAGGTTGCTGCGCAGGCGCTGGCGCAGCCGACAAGCTGGCGTTCAGAGCGGCTTTCAGGCCGTCGACTTCCTTACGCAAAGTCTGGACTTCAGCCTGTAAACGGCTAATGTCGGCGTTATTTTGAGCAAGCAGGGCGTTAACATCAGGCCCTGCCATATAATTCCCTGGGCCGGTCGGCGCGGTATTGATTGTCCGGGCTTCCGTGGAGCTGGCTGGAATAATCACCGCTTCCTCCTGCGTCGCGCAGGCGGAAAGGCCGAAAAGGGCAACAAAAACGCCGAAAGCTCGTTTCATCCGGATAGTCCCGTTAAAATGCCATTCTCTCTCGTAAATCTTATAAAAGTGCTTACATAAGAAACGCAACCTTTAAGCCGTTCTATCCTTAGAGTAGGGTGGCCGTAAATTTCTCAAGAGGGCCCCCATGGCAGACGCAACGACTGGTAGACAAACTGCAGATATGACACCCACGGCCATCCAGCGGGTCGACTATCAGCCCCCAGCCTATGATATTGAAACGGTTGATCTGAAATTCAGACTCGCCCCCAATGCCACCCATGTAGAAGCCCGGTTGGCGGTTCGTCGGGTTCGGGCTGGGCAGCCGCTGGAATTGGACGGGGCGGCCATGACGCTCCTGTCCTTGGCCGTTGATGGTCAGGTCTTACCGGACAGCGGTTATGTGGTCGATGGCGAGAAGCTGACGATTACCGGCGAACTACCCGACCACTTTACCTTGACGATTGAAACCGAAGTTAATCCTGTGGGGAATACGGCGCTTGAGGGGCTTTATCAATCGCGCGGTCTTTATTGCACGCAGTGTGAAGCCCAGGGCTTCCGCAAGATCACGTATTTCATTGATCGTCCCGATGTCATGGCAACGTATCGGGTGCGGATAGAAGGGGAGCGTGCCTCATGCCCGGTGTTGCTGTCCAACGGCAACTTGGTTGACAGTGGCGATCTGGAGAACGGTTGGCATTATGCGGTGTGGGAAGATCCGTTCCCGAAACCTTGCT
>JBBCIP010000314.1:0-14673 GCA_037189785.1 Alphaproteobacteria bacterium | reverse complement strand
TATCGACAATGTTGTCACCATGGTTGGTACGGTCCCAAGCCTATTTACAACCCAAAACCAAACCTTTGGCCCGATGCCGAACCAAACCTATTTGGTGATGCGGGGGGTTGGTGCTACGGCATCCAATGATCCGGCGGTAGCAACTTTTGTTGATGGCGTGTACCAGACCAGCCTTGGCTTTGATATCGGATTTCTGGATTTGGAGCGGGTGGAAATTCTGCGCGGTCCGCAAGGCGCGTTGTTCGGTCGTAATACCCAAGGTGGCGCGGTCAATATCGTGACCAAATTACCGACCGATGAGTTCCAAGCTAAAATCCAGGGTGAAATCGCGGAATTTAATACATGGAAAATCGGGGGTGCCATTTCAGGTCCGTTGCAGGATGGTAAAGTTTACGCCAGCGTATCCGGGATGTATGCGAAAACCGATGGTTTTCTAACCAATACCACATTGAATGAAGATGCCGACGGATCAGAAAAGGCGGCCGGTCGCTTGGTGCTGCGCTTCACGCCGAACGATGATTTGGAAATCATTGCCCGTGTCGAAGGGGCCTCGAACCGTTATGATTATCTGGGGTTCGGCGTGCCGGACGATGGGTCGAAACGCTACGTCGTGCTGGATGATGAAATAAGAACATCCAAAGATGACAGCTACGGCGGCTCGTTAACGATCAACTATGATCTTGATTTTGCAACGCTGACATCAATCACCGGCGCTAACAAAATCAAAAGTCGGTATTGGTATGATCTGGATTCATCGGCAGATGTTGGGAACTTTCAGGATCAGAAAACCAGTCAGCGCTTGATCTCTGAAGAACTCCGTCTTGCCTCGAATGGCGGCGGGTCATTTGATTGGTTGGTGGGATTCTATTATTTTGATGAGATTCATGACCAAGATCGTAACTTTGCTCAAGATGAATGTTCGGTTTGTGTCTTGCCGCCAATTTTTAATTCCGACAATGTGGTGCTGGAACAAACAAGATTTGACCGCAACGGGTGGGCAGCATTTGGCCAATTGACATATCGTCCCTTGGAACAATTGGATATAACTGTGGGCGCGCGCTATGGTCGGGAAAAGATCAAAGCGCATCAAGCCGGTTATATTCATGTCTTATTCGTGGGTCCGCCAGATACCTTTGATGCGACCAACCAAGAAACATTCAAAAACTTTTCACCGATGGGCTCTATTGCTTATAAGTGGACAGATGACGCGATGACCTATGTCACGGTATCGCGTGGGTACAAAGCCGGTGGCTATGATAAATATCCGGGAACAGCGGCTGCTGTCGGTATTCCGTTCGGTGCGGAAAAGTCGACGAATTATGAAATTGGCACAAAAGCCGCATTCTTTGATCGTCGCTTCACCATCGATGCCGCCGCGTTCTTGGTAAAAATCGATGACATGCAGTTGGCGTCGACGGTCAACAGCCCGATCAGTGGGTTGCCGGTGGGCGTGACCACCAATGTCGGCAAAGCCGAAAACAAAGGGTTTGAATTAGAAGCTGTGGCCGCGCCGGTCGAAGGTTTACTGCTGAAAGGCAACACGGCTTATGTGAAAACAAAGTTCACGGAATTGAATAACATTGTTGGTGTGAATGTGGTCGGTGGCCGTTTGCCTTACGTCCCAAAATGGACAGCGTCCGCCAGCGCTCAATACACGCATGGATTGGGTGTCAATGATTTGGAGTTGAAGTGGTTGGTCTCCTATCGCTACGTCGGGAGCCATTTCACCGGCAATGGGGTGCCACCATTTGATCTGCGGCATAATATCGATAGCTATGATATCATCGACGCCAGCGTAACGTTGCAGGCCGAAAATTGGGATGTGACGGTGTTTGTTGATAATCTGACCGATGACTTTGCTGTCACGCGCCGGTTCCAGCCGGTGTTCCAACCTTACACGCGGGCCGTTGTTTTGCCGCCGCGTCAATTCGGTGCTCGTTTTGCATATCGGTGGTAACTTATGATAAGCGACTACATCATCATTGGTGGCGGTTCGGCAGGCCTTGTGCTTGCCAACCGTTTGTCGGCTGATCCGCAACGCCGTGTGCTGTTGTTGGAAGCGGGCGGCAGTGATTGGTCTCCTGTCATCCGCATTCCGGCCGGTGAAATGATGGCGATCATGAGTTCCAAGTATAACTGGCAGTATATGGCTGAACCGGACGCATCGCGCGGCAATCGCGCCGATATGTGGCCGGCTGGTAAAGTGCTTGGTGGCGGCAGTTCGATCAATGGCATGATGTATGTGCGCGGCAATCGCTATGATTATGACCTGTGGGCGAATTTAGGTGCGACCGGTTGGGATTATAAAGGTGTTCTGCCCTATTTTAATCGTGCTGAACGCAATGAAAATGGCGGTTCGGATTTTCGCGGTGGCGATGGGCCATTATTTGTGTCCAATTCGCGGATCAAGAATGTCCTGACCCAAGCCTTTATTGAGGCAGGTCAAGAAATTGGTATTCCCTATAATCCAGATGTCAACGGTGAACATCAAGACGGTATTGGGCCCGTTCAAGCGACGCAAAAAAACGGCTGGCGTCATTCAACCGGCCAAGCTTATTTGCGGCCGGTGCGGAACCGATCGAATTTAACGGTGCTCACCGAAGCACAGGTCACTAAAATAGTTTTCACAGATGGCCGTGCCACAGCGGTTGAATACCGCCATGGGGACGTAGCTAAAACAGCTACAGCACGGCAGGAAATCATTCTGTCCGCGGGCGCCATAGCATCTCCAAAGATCCTGATGCTGTCTGGAATCGGTCCGGCGCAGCATTTGCGCGATCATGGCATTGACATTATTCATGATGTACCGGGCGTCGGCCGTAATTTGCAGGAACATCCGGGGGTGATGATGGGGCAGCATGTCAATGTGCCGACGTTGAACATGGAAATCGGTCCTTTGAAAATCATAAAACATGGATTGGACTTTTTACTGCGTGGTCATGGACCGGCGTCGGCGTCGATTGGGCATGCGGTTGCGTTTGTCCGTGTTCATGATGATGCTCCGGCGCCGGAATTACAAATTTCGTACTCGCCGATAGCCTATGATTTCAACGAAAAAGGACTAACGCTTTATAAACGTCCGGCCATTGCGGCGGCGATCAATGTCTGTCGGCCGGAAACACGCGGTGAGATCCGGTTGCGCTCGTCTGAAGCTTTGGACAAGCCGCGCATTTATCATGAGCTGCTCGGATCTGATCGGGATATGCAGTTGATGATTGAGGGCTGTAAAATAACCCGCCGTATTTTTGCGAGCAAAACATTTTCCGCCTATTCGGAAGGAGAGCGATTGCCTGGTGCGGCGATCGTGAGTGACCGCGATTGGGAAAGCTTCATCCGCCGCGATGCGTTCCTGATGTACCATCCGGTCGGTACATGCAAAATGGGAACTGATGCTTTGGCAGTGGTTGATCCGACATTGAAAGTGCGCGGGGTAGATGGCCTCCGTATTGCTGACGCGTCTATCATGCCGACCGTACCCAGTGCGAACACAAACGCTCCAGCCATTATGGTGGGCGAGAAGGCGGCTGATCTTATTCTTGGTAAAACGGCGCAGCGCGCGGCATAAGGTATATAACATGATGAATAAGTTAACCCGGGACGATTGGCGGACACGGGCGGAGGCTCTGCGTTTGCCGAAATACTCCATTATTGATGGTATGGCAGTTGTTTCGGATGGCCAAGACTATTTCGACAACATCAACCCGGCGACTAAGCAGATTATTTGTACATTGCCCGTCGGTAGTGCCACAGACGTGGCGCGTGCCGTTGATGTCGCGCGGCGTTCCGTTATTGATAAACGGTGGAGCGGATTATCACCACTAACGCGCAAATCGATTTTGTTGAAGCTTGCGGATCTGATTGTTGCCGATGGTGAGACGCTGGCGCTTTATGACAGCTTGGAAATGGGAAAGACCATATCCGATGCGACACAAGACGTGATGGTTGCGGCTGGTTTCTTCCAATATTATGCAGAAGCCATTGATAAAATCACAAGTCCTGTTGTACCTGCGCATGACAGTACCTTGGCGTTCAATCTTTATGAACCGCTGGGCGTTGTGGCTGCAATTGTGCCGTGGAACTATCCTGTCATCAATGCGGCGCTAAAAGCGGCCCCAGCCTTGGCGGCGGGAAACAGCGTGGTGTTGAAACCATCCGAAATCACATCATTCTCGGCGGTACGCTTGGCTGAACTTGCGCTTCAAGCAGGTGTGCCGGCTGGTGTGTTCAATGTGGTGATCGGTTTGGGGGTAACGGTCGGGGCTGCGCTCGCTGCACATTCGGATGTTGATATGATCTCATTCACGGGCTCAACTGCGACTGGCCGCGCTGTAATGACGGCGGCCGCTCAATCCAATGGCAAACGTGTGGCGCTTGAATGTGGCGGCAAGTCACCGCAGATTGTTTTTGCCGACATGGCTGATGCATTAGACGATATTGCCACAGAAGTTGCTCGCGAAGCGTTCGCCAATCAAGGCCAGTTATGTGTGGCCCGCACGCGTTTATTGGTTGAAAGACCCATAAAAGATAAGCTTGTTGCGGCCGTTGAAAAAGCCACGACACGATTGGTCCCTGGCGATCCTTTGGATCCGGCAACGACTTTTGGGGCGATTGCCAGTGCGGCTCAATGGGAAAAGGTCATTGGGTATATTCGGGACGGCGCGGCCGCTGCGGCTCGTCCGTTGCGACCGTTATCGGATCTTGCGGCTGCAAATGGTTATTTTATTCCACCAATTATTTTTGATGACGTGCAGCCGGCGATGAAAATTGCCCAGGAAGAAATATTCGGGCCTGTGTTGTCGGTCTTGACATTTGATACGGTGGACGATGCCCTAAGCTTGGCCAATGATAGTATCTATGGCCTGGCCGCCACGGCCTGGACCCGGGATTATCGGATCATGAATGTGCTGATGCGCGGCCTGCATGCCGGTAAAGTTATTTTACGCGCGGTTCCAACCCAAAGTGAAAAAGCAGGGTTTGCGCTTGCAGCGGAGCCTTTCAAGCAATCCGGCTTTGGGGCTGAATTCGGTATGGCCGGCTTTAAAAGCTATACACGCCGAAAAGCAATCGAGCTTATCGGCTAAGGAGATCATGGTGCAAACCAAACGGTTAAGCGCGTTGACGTTGTTGTTTTATGGCGGGCCCGCTATTCCAATCTCTATGCTGACAATGCCGTTGGTGTTGTATCTACCGCCGTTCTATGCTGCCGAAATAGGATTATCTTTGGCGGCGGTTGGGGCGATATTTTTCTTAGCCCGGGCGTGGGATGGTTTTATCGACCCGATTATCGGGATTTTATCGGATCGTACGCGTAGTCGGTTTGGGCGTCGCAAACCCTGGATTGCCATTGGCACACCGTTTTTGCTGATTGCCACATGGTTTCTGTGTCAGCCTGGGCCGGATATTGATCGCACATATTTGTTGATCTGGGTTTTCAGTTTTTATCTGGCTTGGACGATGGTGCAAATACCGTTTCTGTCATGGGGTGCAGAACTATCGAATGATTATCGTGAACGCAGCCGCATCGTTGGGTTCCGCGAAGGTAATTTCATGCTCGGTGTGCTTTTGACTGTCAGCTTACCGCTGCTGTTTTTATCCGGCCACGAACCGAGTTTACGCGAGATTTTATATGTCCTCGTTATCGCCATATCCATTATCTTGCCGGTATCTGTCCTGTTGGCTTTGATATTCGTTCCAGAATCCAATGAAAACATGGAACAGCCTGTGACGTTCCGCGCTATGGGTAAAATTTTAAAACAGAACAAACCGTTTCAGCGGTTGATGGTCATCACCTTTTCGGTGTGGCTTGGCATTCATGTCTATAACGCCGCATTATTAATGGTCTTGCAGCATGCATTCCATTTTCCTGGGTCGATGTTCCTGAAATTGGTGATGCTGCAATTTGTGATCGGCACATTGACGACTCCGCTGATCGTCCGTGTTGCCAATCGGATTGGCAAGCATCGGGCGCTTGGTCTTGGGGTGTTGGGAACGGCTTTGGTATTGCCAGCTATGATGTTTGTGACGCCGGGTGAAACCTGGCAAATTGCCCTGATATTTTTTGCTTTGGGCTTTACCATCTCGCCGATTTGGATTTTGCCGACAGCGCTTATTGCTGATACGGCGGATTATGGAACGCTACGCGGTGGCGGTCGACAAGAAGGTCTTTATATGGCCCTTTATAACTTGGCGGTCAAAATAGCTTTGGCGGCTAGCGTAGGCATCGCTTTGCCGCTTTTGGATGTTTTAGGATTTAACCCGACAGGGCACAACGGACCGCAGGAAATTGCGTCGCTGCTGGCGGTTGGTCTTGGCCTTCCAGTGATTATTATGCTGCCGGGATTGGCACTATTGTGGAATTATCCGATTGATCGCCGTCGTCACGACATTATCCGTCGCCGCATTTTCAAACTTCATGGCGCGTAACGGGGCACAGGAGAGACTATGAACTTTCTCAATTATTTCTCGGCATCCTATGCTGATGCACAGGAAAAATTTTTAGCTGCGGTTAAGGATGTAGGTGCTGCAGTTGAAAGCCATCATCATCCGTTACCTGGACCAACGGGCGAACAATTGACGATGCATGTGGCCCGGCTTGGAACCATGGCCGCCGACAAGGTGCTTGTTTTGTCGGCCGGAACCCATGGTGCCGAAGGATTGTGCGGATCTGGCTGCATGGTTGGGTGGCTACGCGAAGGTCACCATAAAACATTGTCTCCAGATATGGCTGTGGTTTTGATACATTTCGTCAATCCCTATGGTGTGGCGTGGCGCTGTCGACAAACCGAAGACAATGTGGATCTCAACCGCAATTTCGTGAACCATCGGGATCAAGATTATCCGCAGAACACAGGGTATGATGCCCTTCATGACGCGTTGCTGGCGTTACCATCGGATAAAGCCGCGGCGGCGGTGTTGCAGAATTTTGCTGAAGCCAATGGCCGTCGCGCGTTTAATGCCGCCATTCTCACCGGTCAATATCACCATCCGGACGGTTTGTTCTTTGGCGGTAAGGCTCCGGTATGGTCCAACACAATGATCTTGGACGTGCTGCGTCGACACTGTGCGTCGGCTCGTGATGTTGCGCATATCGACTATCATACCGGATTGGGCCCCTATGGCTATGGCATGTTGGTGAATGCCGATGATGTGGGAACGGAAGCTCTCGGTCGTGCCCAAGCTTGGTATGGGGAAACCTTGTGTGCCATACGGGCGTCTCAACCGGGGGCTGAAGCCGATGATGGCCCGGTTGCTGTTGGCGACATGTGTTCGGGTATTCGCGCGGCTTTACCACACGCAATCTACAGCTATATCGCGTTAGAATATGGAACATATGATATCGAACGATTCATCAACGTCTATCGGGCCGATTGTCGTCTTAAAAAACATGGTGCGGACACAAAAGATCAAGACCAAATGGTGCGCAGTGATTTCCAGAATTTCTTTTATCCACCCTATGACGATTGGAAAGAAATGATCTGGTGGCGCTCGGAGCAGGTGGTGCGCCAAGCAATCCATGGTCTTTCCACTTGTTGATCCCCTGACAATTGCTCTAGGCAGCTGTATTCAATTCCCATAGACTTAAAAAAGAGAATTGTCTGCAGCTGATAGAAGTGTTGGGGAAAACTGTGCGGATGTCTTCAGGTGTTTTGGCTATAACGATGGCGGCCCTAATGGCGGTTGCCGCGTCGGCAGCTGGATCTGATAAAAACCATGTCTTGGTCGATGAACAGCGTGTCAAGTCGGCCGGGAAAGACGGGGCTAATTGGCTGCTCTATGGCCGCACATCTGATGAAAAGCGCTATTCACCCCTGACGCAGATCAATCGGCATACAGTTCAAAAGCTGGGTTTGGCTTGGGAATTTGATGATTTCATTTCGCGCGGCAAAACTGAACGCGGTGAACAGGCAACGCCTTTGGTCGTTGATGGGGTGGTGTATTTCTCAAGCTCGTGGAGCGTGGTTTATGCGATCGACGCCAAAACCGGCAAAGCACTCTGGACATTTGATCCGGACGTTGACGGATCTTGGGCACGGATTACGTGTTGCGGGGTCACCAACCGTGGTGTGGCTGTCTGGAAGGGCAAGGTCTATGTCGCCACCTTAGATGGCTTTTTGGTCGCCATCGACGCCACCACTGGCAAGGAATCCTGGCGCGTCGATACCTTGACGGATCGCTCTAAAAGCTATGCCATCACCGGCGCGCCCCGGGTCGCCGGTGATAATATTGTGATCGGTAATGGCGGGGCAGAAATGGGCGCCCGCGGTTACGTGACGGCCTATAATGCGGAAAGCGGCAAACAGGCTTGGCGTTTTTTCACAGTACCCGGTGATCCGGCCAAGTGTGACGAGCATCCGGAAATCACCCAAGCCCGAAAAACATGGGGCGACGACAGTCGTTGGGATTTAGGCGGCGGCGGCACGGTTTGGGATTCCATGACCTATGATCCAGATTTGAATTTATTATATATCGGAACCGGCAACGGCAGCCCCCATCCGATTTGGAATCGCGACCCTAACAATCCGACCAATGATAATCTTTATTTGTCGTCCATTGTTGCGGTCGATGCGACGTCCGGGCGTATGAAGTGGTATTATCAAACGACCCCGGGCGACAGCTGGGATTATACTGCGACCCAAAATATGATCTTGGCGGATCTGACAATTGATACCAAGCGCCATAAAGTCATCATGCAAGCGCCGAAGAACGGTTTTTTCTATGTGCTGGATCGGCAGACCGGAAAACTTTTATCGGCTGAAAAATATACGACAGTGACCTGGGCTGATCATATTGATATGCAAACTGGCCGCCCGGTAAAGTCGGCGCAGGCCGATTATGGAACGACGGAAAAAATAGTGTGGCCGTCACAAGCCGGGGGGCACAATTGGCAACCAATGGCTTATAGTGATGAAAGCGGCCTGGTTTATATCCCTGTGCTTGAAGCGCCGATGAAATTCATTCTGCGACCCCAACCGAATTTCGTGCGTGGCATGATTGTGCAGGGCGTCGCGGCGCAATTCCCGCCTTATGCCGATGATGATAAGGCGATGATCGGTCAACCCAAGCCGAGCTTTCATAGTTTGTTGAAAGCATGGGATCCAGTCCGCCAAACTTTAGTCTGGCAAAGTGATACCATGTCGTATTGGAACGGTGGTGTTTTGACAACGGGCGGTGGTCTGGTGTTGCAAGGTCGGAATGATGGCACGCTTGTCGCCTATGATTCAAAAACCGGCACCGTGTTGAAAGAAATTAAAACCGGTACGGCTATTCTTGCGGCGCCAATTTCTTATGCCATAGACGACGAACAATATATTGCGGTCTTGGCCGGATTCGGTGGCGCCTTGACGGTCTCTTACCCGCCTGACTCTGCGCCGTTTGATTATCAAAATTCGTCACGGCTTTTGGTCTTTAAATTGGGCGGTGGCGTTGTGCCCTTGCCGCCGAAACGCGTCGAGCCTGATCTTGAACCAATCCCAGAACATCACGTGGTTAGGGAGGATCGCTTGGCGCGTGGGTTGGAGCTGTATCAAACGCATTGTTTCCGTTGCCATGGGTTCCAAGGAAATCTAAGCGGTTATCCCAATCTTTGGAATATGCCGAGCGATGTTCATGAAAGTTTCAAGGATGTCGTGCTTGGTGGTATCATGAGTTATTCGGGAATGGCCAGTTTTTCTGATGTCTTGACCGAGGAAGATGCCGAAGCCATTCATGATTTTCTCGTGGACGACGCGCGCAAACTGCGGACATTGGAAAAATCAGGCGCGAAAAAAGAATTCCGCTTCCATTGATAGAAAAATGTCAGCGGCAAGATCGCCGGAACACGCTGGGGCTCATGTGGAAGTCGCGTCGAAACCGGTTGGCGAAATAGGATGAATCTTCAAACCCACATTGCGCGGCTACTTCTGTAATCGGTAGATCGCTTTTCCGTAACAATTCACTGGCGCGGATCAAGCGCCGTTCGGTCAAATACGTGTGCGGTGTTTTGCCGACCGCATAGCGAAATTGGCGTAAAAAGTGAAATCGACTGATCCCGGCGACAGTGGCCAGATGATCCAACAAAATTGGGTCGGCCAAATGGGCTTCGATATATTCCTTAACTCGGCGGAGCGCGACCGGGGAAATCATGCCTTGCGTGTAATTCTTTTTGACGATCGCGTTTTTGTCCAACGACAGTAAGCTGAATATCAGATGCTCGGTCAGTGTTTCATAGACCATCGTCATATTGCCGCGTTTGGTCTGCATAAGCGCGAGCAGTGATTTCATCAGGAACAGTAAACTATCGTCCTTGAGCGCAATGGTCGGCTGCAAATTGACCGATGTGGGATCGCCATGAAAATGTGTGCTCCACGCGCCTTGAAACAGTTCATACGGAATATAAACATCCAACACATCCATCGGGTCGCCGTTCCAGCGCCAATCACAGGCTACATACGCGGGTGTTAGAACGACGGTGTCGCCGCTTAGGGTTGCATTTTGCCTATGCCCTTCGACGCCACGCTCGACCACGCCCTTGGGATTGATCACCAAACTGATGACCGGATCGGCGGAAAGATCCAGGATTGTATCGGTGCTTACGGGGAGACGATGAAGATAGGAGCTTACGCTGCGGCGTGACGGATCGCGATGGTCGAGCATGCATTGGATGCCGTCCGGCAGATTTCCATACCAGTTAAATCCCGGGATGTCTGTGGCACTCATAGACGGCCTCGATAACAAAGACTGTGTCCAAACTCGATAGTAATCACCCTGTTGGGAGCTTGACAATAAAAAAGCAATATCCCCCGGTTCTAAGCAATTTATTCCGCGCGAGCTTTGGGAACATCAGGCAGGCTTTGCCCATCACTAGAAGTATAGCAGAGAAACTCATGTCGCAAGCTCTTGATGATCAATCGGTTCCCGCGGATGGCTATCCGTTGCATGACTTGAAAATCGAAGTTATGGCCCTCGAAGAAGGTAAGAAATTCATTTGTAAACATAAGGTTGGTGACTATTTCACGGTCACGGACGATGACCTTATTACGATGGGTCCGGGGGTTAGATTCCCGATGTATGCCTTGGGATCAATTTTGCCGTTGCTGGCGGCTAAGCAACGGGACCTCCATAAAAACGACTGGATGGGAACCGATGGCATTATCGCCTGTCCCGATCCGCATTGCGGCGGCCGCTTCCGTATTATTCGCGGTCCGCGTCGGTTCCATAGCCATGCCGAGAATTCGGCTTTATCCCTTTCTTCCACAGACAATGCATAGAATTGAGAGACCGTAATGACCACTGTCCCGCGCATACAACTCCGTGACGATTTTTCTACTCCACAGATTATCAAGGGCAGTTGGCAAATCGCTGATGACCACAGCGCGTCTATCGGTGGCGAAGATGCCATGTATAAGCACATGGCGGCGTTTGTCGATGCCGGAATCACCGCATTCGACTGCGGTGATATTTATCACGGGGTGGAAGAACGGATTGGACAGTTTATCGAGCGATTCCGCCGCGAACGGGGAGTTGAAGCCGCGCGTCAGATTGCAGTTCACACAAAATATGTCCCGGCATTTCTGCAAGACGATGAACTGCGCAGCATTAACAGACAAAAAGTCGAGGAGGTCATTGACCGGTCTTTAAAGCGGCTGCGGTCGGAGCGTCTCGACCTCGTGCAATTGCATTGGTGGAACTATGAAATTCCGGGCAATGTGGACGCTGCGTTGATCTTGAAAGATCTACAAAAAGCCGGGAAAATTCATCATATCGGCGGCACAAATTATAACGTTGAAGAATTGCGCAAGATGGTCGAGGCCGGTGTCGATATCGTCTCCAATCAAGTGCAATATTCTTTGACCGATCGCCGTGCTCAAAAAGGCATGGCCGATTTCTGTCTGAAACATAATATCCATTTGATGGGATATGGCTCCTTGGGTGGTGGTTTTTTCAGCAAGAAATGGTTGGACATTCCCGATGCCGGAAGCCCGGATTTTGAAAACGTTTCGCTCGATAAATACTATCGCATTATTGTCGATTTCGGTGGTTGGGATTTGTTTCAGGAATTGCTGCATGTGCTTGATCGGATTGCGCAGCGTCATAATGTTAGCATCGCCGCCGTCAGCAGCCGCTATGTACTGGAACAACCGGCTGTTGCCGCCGTTATTCAGGGCGCGCGTCATGAACGTCATCTCGCAGAAAATCTAAAACTTTTTACCTTTGCCCTGGATCAGGCGGACTATGCGGCGATCAATGCTGTGCTCGCGAAATCCACAGGACCTGCGGGCGATTGTTATGATTTGGACCGCATCGAAAACCGCGATGCGTTGGAAAACGTTTCCACAGAATATTTTGATGTGCAAGATGGCCGTCTCGTAACCTTGAAGCGGCCGGAAGTGACCGTCTCAGAACCATATGGGCATCACATTAAATCATGACCACGGTATCCATCATCGGCTATACCAATGCTCCACATGTGACTGTCGGGGGTGATGTTTCTGTGCATGTCAGCACTGACGTGCCGGACTTCACCGCCCGTTTGGTGCGCCTTAGCGCCAATCCGGCAGAAGTCGAAGCCGTCGATGGATTTCCAATACAACACTATGTCGGTTCACAACAGTCTCTCAATCCTGGGAGTTATATGACTGTGGACGGTGGCGTGGTTTGCCCATCTTCTCCTCAACTTGAGCTGTGGCTGTGGCCGACACGCCCGGTTGATCGACGTGATCAAGGCCTGATGTGCTGGGGCTCAAGCCATGGCCTGTTTTTGAATGAAGCCGGATATGTTGTCGGCCGTTGGGGGCGCAGCAGCGTGCGCTCGGAAAAGCCGCTTATCTCGTTGCGCTGGAGCCATATTGTGCTGTCGCAAGACGGACCTGATTTGCGATTGGATGTGAAAACATATGATGGCGGCGAGCGGCGATCATTGACGACAGCATCCTACGACCATGATGGCAAGACACCTGCAACAAAACGGTTTTGTCTTGCCGCCGTAGATGACGACAATGGTGTGTCCAATTTTTATAATGGGAAAATCTCCCGGCCGGAAATATGCGATGGCGGCGATGTCGTCGCGCGCTGGTCCATGGGCACCAATCCGCCTGAAAAAACGGTGGTCGATATGGGGCCGGATCATCGTCATGGGCTCCTGCACAATCGCCCGCAGAAAGGCATGACCGGACCGGACTGGCAAGGCGACAGCAATGGCTGGCGGGAAGCGCCCGATGAATATGATGCGATCGCCTTTCATTGCGACGATCTGAGCGACGCAAATTGGCCGGAAAGTTTCACGCTGACCATTCCAAGCGATTTACCAAGCGATCTTTATGGGATTGAATTGGTGAACGATCGCGGCCGCGATGTGGTGCCGCTTTATGTGACGCCGCGTTTTGCGGAACCGACGGCAAAACTTGCGTTTATCGTCCCGACCTTCAGCTATTTGGCTTATGCCAATGAACGTCATTGGTGGACCAATCCGGGTATCCAAGACATCACCGGAAAAACGCTTGATGAAATCGTTGGGTCGTATGATCGCTGGGGCCAGCAAAATAATCTGATCAGTTGTTATGATTATCATCGCGATGGCACCGGCAACGCACATGCATCCTTGCGCCGTCCGTTGGTGAATGTGCGGGCAGATTATCAACACCCGTTGCTGCAAGGTCCTCATCAACTAAGCGGTGATGTTTTGACCATTGAGTGGTTGCGCCGGATCGGTCAACCGTTTGATATTTTGACCGATCATTATGTCCATGCCCATGGCGTCGATGCCTTGGCGTCATACAAAGCAGTGATGACCGGCAGTCATCCGGAATATGTCAGTCGCGACCTTTACGATGCGGTGGACCAGTATTTAGAAGCCGGCGGCAGTCTCATTCATACTGGTGGGAATGCGTTTTATTTCGTGGTTTCGCTTTATCCGGATGAACCGCACATCATGGAAGTGCGCCGCAATTTGGCGGGCACAATTCCCTGGCAGTCGGCTCCTGGTGAAATGCGCCAGGCGGCGACGGGTGAATTGGGCGGCCTATGGCGCTGGCGCGGTCGATCGGCTCATGGATTGCTTGGAACGGGCACGGCCGCGGTCACTTTTGGCAAGGGCAGTGATTATCTGCGCAGCCCGGAAAGTTATGATCCGCACTATGCCTGGATCTTTGATGGCGTTCGCGGCGATCGCGTCACTGCGATCAGCGTTTTGTTAGAAGCCGCGGCAGGGTTCGAGGTCGATGCCATGCGTCATGATCTCGGCACCCCGACGGATACGGTGCGTTTGGCGACAGCCAGTGATTTCGGGCCGATGACCATCATGGCTTGCGAAGATGTGCTGACAACGGGGCAAAACGGGTCGTTATCGACCGATATCGTCTATCGAAAACTGCCGGGTGGCGGTCAGTTATTTGCCGCCCCGTCTATTTCGTGGACCGGTTGCCTTGGCGATAACGATGGCAACAATCATGTCGCCATCATCATGCGGAATGTTTTGAAACGATTTATGGATAGCGGCGCCGCGCAATCATAACGCTGTTCTGTTATCCGGCTTTTTGGTTTTGAAGTGGGAAAGATTGGTCGATGTCAGGTAAAGAAAATTTATCGGTGGTCGTCACGATGGTGTCAAACATTCCGTGCGAGATGTTGTTTCAGTCCTGGATCGATCCAACCATACTGCCGTTGTGGTTGGCGCCCGCGCCGTATCAGCTTGTCGGT
>JBBCIP010000313.1:0-7216 GCA_037189785.1 Alphaproteobacteria bacterium | reverse complement strand
GCAGGCTCCACCGCCAGTTTCATGCCGCGGAACAACACCGCCAAAGCCGCGCAAACGTCATCATCGTTGACCAACACAATTTCGTCGAGAAATTGCCGACAAACACCATAAGTATAGGGCGTGGTATAGGGCGGGGACAGGCTGTCACAGATGGTTTGTGGTTTATCGATTGTTTGCGCTTGATGGGCGGAAAAGCTGCGGCTCATCACATCATTCCCGGTTGGTTCAACACCGAACAGCTGGCAATTCGGATTGATTTGTTTGATCGCCGCTGCGATACCGCTGATCAACCCGCCGCCGCCGATGGATACAATAACCGCGTCCAAATCAGGCAGGGCATCGATCATCTCAAGACCGACCGTGCCGGTGCCTGTGGTGGTGGCTTTGCCATCAAACGGTGGGACGAAATGCAGACCTTCTTCGGCCTCAAGTTTCTTGGCCAAGGCTGCAGCGCTGGCGCCATCGGGTGTAAACAGAATTTCCGCGCCAAAAGCCTTTGCCGCAGCAATGCGGGCAGGGTTCGCCGTTTGAATCATGACAACTTTGGCTGGTGTATTTAAGCGTTGTGCAGCACAGGCAACGGCAATGGCGTGATTGCCGGCGCTAAAAGCCGTTACGCCACGTTTGCGGGCGGCGTCATCCAACGCCATGATATTCAAAAGCGCACCGCGCATTTTGAAAGTGCCGCTGCGTTGGAATAATTCGAGCTTCAGAAAAATTTGTGTTGCCGGATCGAGCCGGGTTTCAATTTCATGACCTTGCCACTGCTGTATAGCGGTTTTGACAATATGTGGTTCGAGCAACTTTTGCGCCGCGCGCATTTCGGAAATTGTGGGAACATCAACACGGTCTAAATCAGTGACTACCATAAGCGAGCACGCCCCTTAGAATTCCTAGACCCTATAAATAGGTATTGGCCTATAAATTGTTATGGGCTGTATTCTGTGGTGCCGGTCGAATTCTGTAAAGCGATTACATCAAGCGGATTGCTGATGATCCCGCAGGTGTCTGCCAGCTATCTTGTAACGTATTTTGTGGGGTGCGTATGGGAAAGCCGTTCAGCGCCAATCCGGCGGCGATAACGGTTACAACTGGGAAAAGCTTTTGCGTTTCCGACCGCCCCAATAGCCATGTCAAATGTGCTTTGAGACGGATCGGTTCCTGGGCTTGAGCTGCGGCTAAAATGGCCAGAATCAGCTTTTCATCGACGGTCAGCGTCGGCATGCCGGGTAAGCCGAGCCGCAGACGGCGGCGGCCATGATCGGCTAATATGGACACAAGCTGTTGAAATGCGGCACGAACATCGCCTTGATGCTTTTTGAATATTCTGGCCAGTTCAAAATCGATCAGGGGACACCATGTTTTGGCTACCGCGATGCGCCGCAGTGACCAGACAATCATATGTTCGCCTTCGGTCAAATCGGCGACATAGGGGGACATGGGGGGCTTAATCGGATCCGGGTGGGAGAGGGACGTTGCCATCGTTGTCTTCACTCAAAGGAGGCCAGGGGGAATCGGGGTCTGGACAAAGTATAATTAATAATTATTCTCAATTGCAAGAAAAACTTGGGTGACGGACAGTGTCCGCTGGTTGCGCTTCGGGCCGGTTTCGCTCATAAACGCGGCGACGATCTCAGGAGCAGGACCATGAGCGACGCCCACGACCAAAGTTCAGATAATCAACCACTTGTGGTCACCGATACCGTATTGACGCTTAGCCCGCGCACGGCCAAGCGCCTGCGCAGTGGTCATCCTTGGATCTTTTCCAATGAATTTGCCATGACCCCGGCGTTAAAGGCATTACCGGCCGGTAGTTTGATCGCGGCAGAAGAACAGGGCGGGCGCAAGCTCGGGCTCTATTATTTCAATCCGCATACCCTGATCGCGGCTCGGCGCTTGGCGGAACGCCATGCCGACGGCATTGGTGCGGAATTTTTTGCCAATCGGTTGGGCGCGGCACTGCGGTTGCGGGACCGTTTATATGACCGTCCCTTTTATCGTTGGGTCCATGCCGAAGCCGATGGATTGCCCGGTCTGATCATCGACCGTTTCGGTGCGACCGTGGTGCTGCAGGCCAATACAGCCGGTATGGATACATTGCTTCCGGCGATCATAACGGCGATTGAAGGTTTGATCGCACCCGACCGGATCATAGTCAAAAACGATAGCCCCTCGCGGGAGCAAGAAGGGTTGGAGACCCATGTTCGGGTGGTGAAGGGCGATGCCGAAGGGCGCGTGGCGCTCGAAGAAAATGGCATTACCTATTATTGCGATCCGGTTGGCGGTCAGAAAACCGGATGGTTTTATGATCATCGTGAAAATCGTGCGTTCATGGCCCGTCTGTCGGCGGGTGCCCGGGTGATTGATTTTTATACTTATGCCGGTGGTTTTGCTTTGGCCGCGGCAAAGGGTGGCGCTGTGGATGTGACGGCCGTTGATCGCTCCGAGGGTTCGTTAGCGATGGCCCGTGACGCAGCGGCCGCCAATGGGTTCGGCGAGACCGTCAAATTTCGTCGCGCCGAGGCATTCGCTGAAATGGAACGGCTGGCACGCGACGGCGAACGGTTTGATGTCGTCATGGCCGATCCACCAGCCTTTGTGAAATCAAAAAAGAATTTAAAAGCAGGGGCTCAAGGCTATCGCAAAATGACACGCCTGGCGGCGGCTTTGGTCAAGCCCGGCGGCTTTCTGTTGGTGGCGTCGTGCAGTCATCACATGACGCCGGATTTATTTGCGGAAGAAGTGGCGCATGGATTGTCCGACGCACGTCGCACTGGGCGGTTAATTAGAACATCCGGGGCCGGGCCGGATCATCCGGTACATCCCGCACTGCCGGAATCCGCTTATCTGAAAGCGCAAGTTTTTGCATTAGATTAAAGCGCAGTGATTAATCGGAAAGATCACACCACACCGGTGTGTGATCGGATGCTTTTTCAAGTCCGCGTGGTTTGCGATCAACCGCAGCCATGGTCAATCGGTCGGCGGCTTGCGGCGACAATAGCAAATGATCGATGCGCAGGCCGTTATCTTTTTGCCATGCCCCGGCTTGATAATCCCAATAGCTATAAGCCGGGCCTTCGGGAATAAACACCCGCAGCGCATCGGTGAAGCCGAGATTCAATAAGCGCCGGAAAGCGGCACGACTTTCCGGTTGGCACAATGCATCATTGGCGAAGGCTTGTGGGTTATAACAATCTTCGTCTTTGGGGCAGACGTTATAATCGCCACCCAACACAATCGGTTGCTCGCTTGCCAACAACAGTTCTGCGCGGGCGATCAAACGATCCATCCAACGTAACTTGTAATCGAATTTTTCGCCGGGAATAGGATTGCCGTTCGGTAGATAAATGGCGGCCACACGCACACCCTGAATGGTGGCTTCCAGATAGCGGGCTTGCACGTCTTCGTCTTCGCCGGGCAATCCAATAGTAATATCGTCCTGTGGCGCTTTCGATAAGATCGCCACGCCGTTGTAACTTTTTTGTCCGTGCAGGGTGACGTGATACCCCAGACTTTCAAATTCCAATCGCGGGAAACCGTCGTTGATGGTTTTGATTTCTTGCATCAAAACAACATCGGGTTCAAAGCTCCGTACCCAATCCACGGCGATGGGCAAACGGGCTTTGATTGAATTGACGTTCCAGGTGGCGATTTTCATATATTTTATTCCGGTATGACGCGTGTCGCCCGCATTAAATAATTGACCGATACATCTCCTGACAAGCGCCATTGTGGGCGCCGCAGCGGATTATAGGTCATACCCTGCAAGCGTTCGATGGTGACGCCGTGGCGATGCAGAATGGTGTGAATTTCTTCGGGTCGGCGGAAGCGTTTCCAATTATGCGTGCCGACAGGAAGTTTACGCAAAATATATTCGCCGCCGATGATGGCGACCAGATAGCTCAAGATCGTACGATTGAGGGTGCCGATGAACAATTGCCCACCAGGATGTGTCGCACGGGCCAGGGCGCCGACAAAGCCGGGGAAGTCGGCCACATGTTCGACGACTTCAAGCGCCAACACCACGTCATAGCTTTCGCCCCGCGCGGCGGTCGCTTCAACCGTGTCGATGCGATAATCAATATTAAGCCCGGCATTTTCCGCATGGAGCTGTGCCACTTTGATATTTTTATCGACGACATCGATCCCGGTCACCTCGGCCCCCAATCGTGCCAAAGGCTCCGCTGCCAAACCGCCACCACAGCCGACATCCAGAATCCGCAAGCCTTCAAGCGGGCGCTCCCCATCGCGGGGCCAGCGACGTTTTAAGGCCTCGATGATCGCAGCCATACGGACCACATTCAGGTCATGCAAAGATTTAAAGGGGCCGTTCGGGTCCCACCATTGATCGGCCCAAGCTTGAAACTTACGGCGCTCGGCCTCGTCAATACTGCTGGAAAGGACAAGGCTTTGACCGGTGGGGTCTGTCGGGACGAGCATGTTATGATCTGTCATGCCGGTATTATGCGTGACAGGCATAAACAAATCAACCACTTGGCCTTTAAAACCGAGCTCTTGGACCGGTTCGTAGGGCATATCTCGGGATTGTGATGTGGGGTGATCAGACCGAAAACGACGACCCACAGCCACAGGATGACGCCGCGTTAGGGTTCCGCACCTGAAACGAGGCCCCAGCTAGATCCTGAACGAAGTCGATTTCCGACCCTTCAAGGAACGGAAGCGACATGCTGTCGATCAGAACGGTGACACCTTTGGCCTCGATCACGGTATCGTCGTCATTGGCGACTTCATCGAACGAAAACCCGTATTGAAACCCCGAACACCCGCCACCCGATACCGTCAAGCGCAGCTTCAAAGCGGGATTCTTTTGTTTTTCAACAAGATAAGATATCCGCTTTGCGGCGCTTTCGGATACCCCGACCGGGGCTTGAACAACTTGTGTGAGTGCCATGGCAGCTCGGCTCCTGGATTATACTGTCCTATATGTAGAACTTTCCTGATATTTGTCAATTTGTCCCCCCGTTTTCAAGCTGGGGTACGCACAGAAAAGCCCCGGCTACTCAATGAGATAGCCGGGGAGATAGCCAGGGCTTTTTAGAATTTTTTTGATCTAAACGCGGCTCTTAAAGCGGTCCACGATTAGGCTACAATGCGGCGACGGGAGATGTATCCCAGAGCCATTAGGCCAAACAAAATGCTGGCTAAAGGAGCAGGAGCCGGAACTTCCGATGGGTTGGGCCCATTGTCGTCGTCGTCCCCATTGCCGCCATTACCATTGTCCTGTGGGAACAGACGGTTCGACGCGGCGTAACTGAAGGTGCTCTTTTGGTCGATCTTGATGATATCGCCATAGATCGCGCCGGTGATGGTTGCGTTCTGGCCGAATTCTACAGTGCTGTTCGGTGCGAATATGGTGCCGTACCAGTCGGAATTCTGGTCAACTTTGACATTACCATGGATCTCAAACAGGACGTCGAACGGATCGCCACCAATCAGCGCGATGTCGAAATTGTTGCCGCCGGTGAGATTGCCGACGATATTGATGAGGATATCGCCGCCGGTCAGGTCAAGTTCGAGAAGACCGTTATTACCGAAGTTGAAGCTGTCGAAGTAATAGACGCCGCTGGTCAGCGTGAGCTTACCGTTGTTTTTGAAAGAAACGGCGCCATATGTGCCTTCGCTCAAAGCGAGTTGCTGATTGTTGTTATAGGAATAATTCGTGCCACCGGCGCTGAAGACATTGGCGCTGGGCATGACGATAGACGCTGGGGAGAGCGGTGTAGGTGCTGCGGCACCATTGATGACGCCACCCGTGCTGGCATTGTTGCCCAGTGCGACTGTACCACCAGCCGAAGCTGTTCCACCGACGGTCGTGTTGTTGCCAAGGCTTGCATTGCCACCGGCATGAACGACACCGCCGATTTGGTTGTTTTGGGCAAGGCTGATGTTGCCCGTAGCGATCACATCGCCGCTGACCTTAACGCCTTGGTTCGTGGTTACACTGCCACCGCTATGGATGTTGCCGGTGACTTGTGAACCGTTGCCCAGGTTGACGCTACCACTGAAAATGATGTCGCCCACGTAATTCCCGTTGTTGCCGCCGGTATAGGCGCCACCGCCGCTGAGGATGATGGCGTCGTTGCCGTCGCCCAGCTGGCCATTTTGCTGAATTGTTACCGAGCCGCCGCTACCGACGGCTGCGTTGACTGGTGCTCCAGTATTTTGCCCAATGGTGACGCTGGTTTTGCCGAAGACCACGAAATCGCTCAAAACCGGTGCGGCGATGGCTGGTTGCGCGATCATCAGGCACAAGCCAGCTGAAAGTAGAAGCTTTTTGTTCATATCGACCCTATCTCTCTGACCTTAAATTTGAACTGTGATAAGCAAGGTCTGTGCCAGTCCGGCAATTTTAATAAAATGAACAAACTAACAAGCATATGGGTCACGGAACGGCAGTGAACTTGTAAGATATTCCGACAATTTCGGTGGGAAATGTGCCATTCTGGCCATCCTCCCAGGTATCCTGGGCTTTTTTCTCAATATTTTCATAGAAAAGAGCGCCACGGTGGTTTCATCTTTTTGGTTGTCGCGCTAGTCTCCGGGCCATGATTGCTAAGACAACACCATATAGATTTCATACGGTTCAACGCTATTCCCGGTTTGCCTGTAAACCCGGGGAAACGCGCGGCCGTTTGGCGTCCGAGCCCGAAAGTCAGACCCGGTCTGCCTTTCAGCGCGATCGTGACCGTATCATCCATTGCTCCGCGTTTCGGCGGCTCAAGCATAAAACCCAGGTTTTCGTCTATCATGAGGGCGATTACTACCGTACACGCCTGACCCATTCGATCGAAGTGGCGCAAATTGCTCGCAGTATTTCCCGGGTGTTCGGCCTGAATGAAGATCTGGCCGAAGCCTTGGCGCTGGCCCATGATTTCGGCCATACGCCGTTCGGTCATGCTGGCGAGGATGTTCTGGATGCGGCGATGGAGCCCTATGGTGGGTTTGACCACAACGCCCAATCGTTGCGGGTGGTGACCAAGCTCGAAGAACGCTATGCCGCGTTTCCGGGCCTTAATCTGACCTGGGAAACCCTCGAAGGCTTGGCCAAACATAATGGCCCGCTCTGTAAAAAGGGCGAGTTTGCCGATTTACCGATTGGTATTTCCGATTATGTTCTCGAACATGACCTTGAACTTCATACCTATGCCGGGATGGAAGCCCAGGTGGCGGCGATTGCCGACGATATCGAAGGCTT
>JBBCIP010000312.1:0-6344 GCA_037189785.1 Alphaproteobacteria bacterium | reverse complement strand
CGCCGGATCAATGCCCTGAGCTTGTGTGGGGGCGTGTTTTGCGCCAATCGCGACCCCAAACAGGAAAATAGTAAAGGCAAGAAGGGCCGCGCCTTGCAATCCAAACCCCTGCCGAAGGCGCTGCATATCTGTCATTCTAGTCCTCGTCACGTGTTCTATGCTCCCGACCCCCTGTCTCCCCCAAGCCAAGCGGTCCGGGCGGCACAATAGCAATTGCCGCATACCCCGTCAAAGCTTGCTGTCACGAATTTTCCCGGCCCAGGTCCACCACCCATATTTGTCACGGAGCTGTGCGGCGGCCCGGGTAGCAGACTCGGTGCTGGAAAAAAGCCCGAAACAGGTCGCCCCACTGCCCGACATGCGGGACAAGTCACAGCCCGGTTCTGCCGATAGGGCCTGAAGCACATCGCCGATCGCCGGGCACAGCTCCTGTGCCGGAATACTTAACATATTAGAATATATTGATATTTTCTGAGAGAGTCGGTGGTCCGACCCGCTATAAAGCCGATCTTCTGCGACACCGAAGGCGATGCCGGACTGCCGCCAGCGCTGGAACACCTGTTGCGTCGCGACCCCGACCCCAGGATTGACCAAGACAATTGGATGGCGGGCGGCGGTTTGGGCAGCACTGGCGGGCCCCAGATCAAGCTGTTCCCCAATTCCCCGCACCCGGGTCGTCTGGGAATAGACGGCAGCCGGAACATCAGCCCCAATCGCGGCACCGATATCCGCCAGTTCTGCCAGCGATAACCCCATCCGCCACAGCTTGTTGAGGCCGCGCAAAGCCGCCGCCGCATCGGCTGATCCACCCCCGAGCCCGGCCGCGACCGGGATGTCCTTCCACAAGTGGATGGATGCCCCGGCGGACTGAGCGCCTTTAGCCTGCAACACCCGGGCCGCCCGCACCACCAGATTGTCGTCATCCAGGGCTGTCGCAAAGGCCCCTTCGACCGTCAAACGCAGCGTCGGGTGCGGCTTGATCACGAGACGATCATAAAGATCGACATAAACGAACAGACTATCCAGCAGATGGTAGCCATCAGGCCTGCGGCCGGTGATGCTGAGGGTCAAGTTAACCTTGGCTGGCGCCAGCTCGACGATATCCGGCATCACGGCATCAGGGTCTCGGCTTCGCTTGGTCGTCGTTCTGCACCGCTTGGCTGGCTTTTTCGAGGAAGCCCTTTTCGATCTTTTCACGGATCAGCGCGATGCGGTCTTCGGGCGCATCCAAGGTCAAGGCGTGGCTCCATTGAAAGCGCGCTTCGGCCTCGCGCCCGACCTTCCAATAGGCATCGCCCAAATGTTCGTTGATGGTCGGATCTTCGGGCTTCAAGAGAACGGCTTTTTCAAGATGTTCCACCGCCGCGTCATAACGTCCAAGCTTGAATTCCGCCCAGCCCAAACTGTCGACGATATACCCGTCATTGGGGCGTTCGGCGACGGCTTTGACGATCATGTCTAATGCTTTTTCAAGATGCTGACCGCGATCAATCCAGGAATAGCCAAGATAGTTCAAAACATCGGCTTGTTCAGGTTCAAGCTCCAACGCTTTTTTCAAATCTGTTTCCGCCGCCGGCCATTGCTTGGCAAAGTCATAAGCAATGCCGCGGGCGTAATAGAGCACCCACAGCTCGGCCTTTTCCGGGGCGATGGCAATGGCCCGTGTGTATTCGGCAATGGCATCTTCATAGCGTTCCCGTTGACGATACAAATCAGCCAAGGCCGAGGCGACCGTGAAATTTTCAGGCGATGACGCAGCTAAGGCCTGGAGCCGCGCGAGCGAGTCATCCTGTTTGCCCATGCCTTCCAATACCCACACTTCGCGCAACCGGGCATCGGCCGAAAACTCGCTGTCATTTGGAATGGCGGCATAGGCGTTGAGCGCGGCCTCATATTGTTCCTCGTATTCGAGGATCCGCGCCAGCAAGTATTTGGCTTGGGCAAATTGCGGTTCGAGATAAAGCGCCAATCGCAAATAACACGCCGCGGGCGCATTGGCACCATCTTGGCTGAGTGCTGCGGCGCTTCCATAAAATGCTTCGGCAACGCCATCGGCTGGTTCTTTGATAATCGTTTTCTCGAGCGTGCTGGCACCGAGCCGTCGTTCCGCCAAATCCATGGAAATGACATCTTCGTAGCGGCTGCGGCTGGCTTCGATCAGCGCACGGGCTTCATCCAGTCTTTGCTCACGCGCCAGCAATCCGGCATAGCCCAAAACCACCCGCAACGACCCAAGGCTTTCGCCATCGACCACGGCCTTATATGCGGCCTCGGCGTCCGCGTCATTCAAGTAGTCGAGAATGAATGCTTTGTGATGGAGCGCAAAAATACGAAACGGCGGCGCTTCATCCAGCGGCGACAACGCCGCCAAAGCCTCAGCTTTTTTCTTTTGACCGGCAAAGGCCCAGGCATCGACCAAGGGCTTCAGCAACCGATTGAGACCGGCGTCGGTCACATCCGTCAATGCCGTATGGACCTTGCCGTAGCGCTTGGCCTTGATATCGCCGAGCATCAAGAAAAACTGCGCCAAGCTATTTTGCGCGTCCGCCTTCGCCAATTTTTCCGCCAGCCGACGCGCATCATCATAGCGCCCGTCGGAAATGGCTAAGGCAAACCCCTGCTGCACCAAAACAAGATTGTCCGGATCGGCCTTGATGACATCCAGGAAATAATTGACCGCGGCTTCGTTATCGCCACGAATTCGGGCATGTTGACCGGCCAAATAGCTGCCGAAGGCGGTCTGCTCCGCTTGAGTGGCTTCGAGCTTTTTGGAGTCCGATGCGGCACAAGCCTGACCGCCGACCATCATAACGATCAGCATCGATGTCAGACGACCAAGATGACCCTTGCGCATCTCTACTCCATTCTATCCGCGGCCCCTATGGACCTATAACGGTTGAGACCCCCACGGTCCATCAACGATAGCTTTACCGCTCGCGGTCTAGCCATGCTGCCAGTTTACCCAGCAGTAAGGCAAGACAATGACCATAAAACTTTCTTTGAAAACACCAAGTCAGGCCCGGATCGGACTACATGTTGGGGTAATTCGGGCCTCCGCCGCCTTCCGGCACCACCCAATTGATGTTTTGGGTCGGATCCTTGATGTCGCAGGTTTTGCAATGGACGCAGTTTTGCGCATTGATCTGAAGGCGCGGGTTGTTGCCATCAGCCTCGCGGACGATTTCATAAACCCCGGCCGGGCAATAGCGCTGTTCGGGCGCGTCATAGTCAGCCAGATTGATGCGGATCGCCACAGACGGGTCTTTCAGCGTCAGATGGATCGGCTGATCTTCTTCGTGGTTGGTGTTGGACAAGAACACCGACGACAGGCGGTCAAAGGTCAGTTTCCCGTCCGGCTTCGGATAGGAAATCGGCCGACAATCGCGGGCTTTTTTGGTGGCGCTGTGGTCGGCATGGGTGCGCAGGGTCCAGGGGAACAAAAAGCCGAGACCGAGATTATTCAGCCACATATCGAGCCCCGAATACATCGAGCCCAGGATCGCACCGAATTTGGCCAAAGCCGGGCGCGCATTCCGCACTTTGTAAAGCTCGTCATAAACCCAGGATTTGCGAAACGCTTCGGGGTACTCGGTCAGGGTGTCGCTTTGCCGCCCGGCGCTGATCGCATCAAACGCCGCGTCCGCCGCCAACATCCCTGTTTTCATGGCGTTATGGCTGCCCTTGATGCGCGGCACGTTGACGAAACCGGCGGTGCAGCCAATCAACGCCCCACCTGGGAACACCAAGCGCGGCACGGCCTGCAGACCGCCTTCGTTGATGGCGCGGGCACCATAGGAAATCCGCCGCGCGCCTTCGAACGTCGGGGCAATGGCCGGATGCGTTTTGAACCGTTGCATTTCTTCAAACGGCGATAAATAGGGGTTTTCGTAATCCAGGGCGGTCACAAACCCGATCGCCACCAGATTATCTTCGAGGTGGTACATGAACCCACCGCCGGCGGTTTTGGTATCGAGCGGCCAGCCTTGCGAATGCACCACCAACCCGGCTTTATGATGTTCCGGTTTGACTTCCCACAGTTCCTTGATGCCGAGACCGAAGGTTTGCGGATCGACGCCATCGCGCAGATTGAATTTCTGGAACAATCCTTTTGTCAGCGAGCCGCGGCAGCCTTCGGCAAACAATGTGTATTTGGCATGGAGCTCCATACCGGGCTGATAATTGTCGGTATGGTGACCATCACGCCCAACGCCCATGTCACCGGTGGCGACGCCCTTGACGCTGCCGTCGTCGTTATAAAGCACCTCGGCCACGGCGAACCCTGGATAAATTTCGACCCCGAGCGCTTCGGCTTCACCCGCCAGCCAGCGGCACAAATTGCCAAGGCTGATGATGTAATTGCCGTTATTGCTCATCAACGGCGGCAGCAAGAAATGCGGGATGTCGAATTTCTTGGTCTCACTCAGAACCCAATGATGGTTATCGGTGACTTGGGTATTGAGCGGCGCGCCCTTGGCTTTCCAGTCGGGGATCAGTTCATTGAGCGCTTTCGGGTCGATCACCGCGCCGGACAGGATATGCGCCCCGATCTCGGAGCCCTTTTCCAGAACACAAACGTTGATGTCCTGGCCTTTTTCGGCAGCCAATTGCTTGAGCTTGATTGCAGCGCTTAATCCTGACGGGCCACCACCAACGATGACAACGTCGAACTCCATCGATTCCCGTTCCATGTCCGGATCCTTCTTCTTGCTATCGGTCCCGTATCGTTTCTGTATCGTACCGTTTGTACTGTACCAGCGACCCTGCGGCGGCCATCTGGCCATTCTTATGCCTGCTCACCCGGGTCGGGTCAATCTGTTGTCCGGTCAAATCACAGTCTCGGCTAACCAGCTATCAATCTTTTTTGGGTATAGTGGGGAAAATGATGGTAAAGCGCGATAATCGGCCAGTTTTAGCGCGATAATTGGACAAAAATAGGTCTCGGGAGCGGCCCGTTGACGCTATCGTGATCATTTCGTGACGACGCTTTTGGGCCAGCCCCTTTCCGCCGGGAAGCTTGGCCGCTAACATAGGGAAAGTTCAACACTTAGGGAAAGTTCAAAACTCTAGGACCATGATGGGCAGCCAGACCGAGACTCCATATAACGCCGACGATGACCGCTCCGTAGCCGCCTTTTTGGCCTGGCATGTGTCGGTTGGCGCTGATCTGGCGATCAATGAAACGCCGGTCAACCGCCTGTTGCCGCCCGAATTACGACGCCGCGACGACGGCCAGCCGCAGACCCTAAATCAGACCCTAAATCAGGGGCAAAATCCGTCGGCGGAACAGCGCGGGCGGTCGACCACCGTATCGTCCATGCGGCCTACCGCCGCCTCGGCCGAATCTGCGGAGGCTGCGGCCCGGGCCGCCACCACTTTGGCCGAGCTTGAAGCGGCGATCAAAGCGTTCGAGGGTTGCGCCCTTAAAACGACGGCCATGAATACAGTTTTTTCCGACGGCACCCCGGATAGCGGCTTGATGTTTGTCGGCGAAGCCCCGGGCGCCGATGAGGACCGCCAAGGCAAGCCGTTTGTTGGGGTCAGCGGCCAATTGCTGGACCGCATGTTGGGTGCGATCGGCCGTGACCGGACCCAGGCCTATATCGGCAATGTGATGCCGTGGCGCCCGCCCGGAAACCGCAAACCATCGCCCCAGGAAACCACCATTTGTCTGCCGTTCATCAAACGCCATATCGCTTTGGTTAAACCCAAGGTTTTGGTGTTTCTTGGCGGGACGGCGGCGGCAACACTTTTGGATACGACACTGGGGATCACCCGGTTGCGGGGGCGCTGGCTTGACTATGTGGATGAGGAAAACGGCCTCACCATTCCGGTGATGCCGACCTATCATCCCGCTTATCTGTTGCGACAACCGGCCTTGAAAGGTGACGCTTGGCGCGACTTCTTGGAAATCCAGGCCAGATTAACCAGCCTGTCGGCGTGATAAAGGATTGTTGGATACAGAGTATGACATCCAAAACAAAACTTGGGGCCATAGTGAAACGGGTTTCGGTTGCGACTATTGCCGGGCTTAGTCTCCTCTTCTTTGGCCCTCGATTCTCTAGTCCTGTCACGGCCCACACCATCGGCCCAGCCCAAAAACCACCGACCCCGCTGGCACCGACCGTCAAGGTTCCGGTGACGACGACCGTCGCCCCGCCACAGCGCGAAGCCAGTATTCCTGTGGAGGCGATTTCGGTCTTGTCCGAAGCCGATGTTGCGCTGTACCGGCAAATATTCGAGGCCCAGGACAAACGCGATTGGGGCCAAGCCGACCGCTTGATCAAACGATTGAGCGACCGCGCCCTGATCGGCCATGTGCTGTTCGAACGCTACCTGCATCTGAG
>JBBCIP010000311.1:0-7417 GCA_037189785.1 Alphaproteobacteria bacterium | reverse complement strand
GTGCCCCAACCAGTGCTGATATAAAAATTATCAACGGGGGTCGGCGAAATAATCGGACTACGATCCGGCGCCAAATCACAAATACCAGCCCATTGCCGCATCAACCGCAATCGGCCGAACATGGGAAACAAATCCAAAAGTGCCGCAGTCGTATGTTCAATCGTCGAGTAACGTCCCCGTTGCGCATAAGAATTATAAGGATCGGAAGCGCCCCCGATCACCAATTCCCCCTTATCCGACTGACTTAAATAAACATGGGTCGCGCCCGATAACACCAACACATCGAGTACCGGTTTGATCGGTTCAGACACAAAGGCTTGCAACGCACAGCTTTCGATCGGCACCCGGAATCCGGCCATGCCGCACAACACAGAGGTATGACCCGCCGTGGCAATACCGACTTTATTCGCGCCAATGAAACCTTTGGTTGTTTCCACGCCGATGACTCTATCACCGTCGCGGCGCACCCCGGTCACTTCACATTGTTGAATGATATCGATTCCATAAGCGTCAGCAGCCCGCGCATAGCCCCAGGCCACAGCATCATGGCGCGCCACACCCCCACGCCGTTGGATAAACCCACCCATCAACGGATTACGGACCGGCGTCGTGATATCGACCAGCGGTACAATATCTTTAATTTGCTGAGGCGTCAGCATTTCGGAATCAACGCCATTGAGTTGCATGGCATTGGACCAACGCGAAAACATCTCCATCTCATGACGACTGAACCCGAGCGTCAAAACGCCGCGCTGGCTGAGCATGATGTTATAGTTAAGATCTTCTGTTAGACCTTCATAAAGTTTAAGCGAGAAATCGTAAAAACGTGCGCTTTCCGGATAAAGATAATTGGATCGCACCGCCGTGGTATTACGCCCCGTATTACCGCCGCCAAGCCAGCCTTTTTCAATCACAGCCACATTGGTCAGACCGTGATTCTTGGCAAGATAATAAGCCGTGGCCAAACCATGACCGCCGCCACCAACGATAACGACATCATAAGATGCCTTGGGCGTCGGGCTACGCCACATTTTCGGCCAGTCTTGATGATGATTGAGAGCGTTGCGAGCCAAGGAAAGGCCCGAAAATTTAGCTCGAAATGGTGTTTTCCCAAGCGGCATGATATATTCCATACAGAACTGTATTGATTGACTATACAGTATTGTGTGTTTAATGCTGTTGCAAGAGGAAATATTGAGCCGAGGCCCCATGACCAAAACATCAAACGACAAGCGCAGTCACCAGCGCATGACCCGGGAAGACTGGATCGTTGCCGCGAAAAGCGCGCTTTTGTCCGGGGGGGTCGAACAAGTCAAGGTCGATCGTCTGGCCAAAGATTTAAGCATCACCCGTGGCAGCTTTTACTGGTTTTTCAAAAGCCGCGAAGAACTTTTGGATGCACTTTTAAAGGATTGGGAACGCACCAACACCACGCCTTTGTTGGAAAGCATGTCCGATAGTACGCTTGACCCTAAACTACGCTTTCAGCAAATGATGCAGATCTGGCTCGATGAAAAAGACTTCAGCCCGGCCTATGATTCCGCTATCCGTGATTGGGCCAGAACATCGCCCAAAGTCGAACGCAGCATCCGCCGCATTGATTCAAAGCGTATCGACAGCATTAAGGATATCTTTGTTGCCTTCGGCTACAGCGATGACGAAGCATTCATCCGCGCACGCATAACCTATTTCCACCAAGTCGGTTATTACGCCCTGCATATCAAAGAAACAAAAGAAACGCGGAAAGAATTTCTAGGATACTATTTCAAAACATTGACCGGATTAGAACCCTAAGCTCAACTGGCTGCCATCCATAACACATCCGCACCATCCCTACCTTCGGCAACAGCCGTATGACGCATGGCGCTATCAATGTAAATGCTGTCACCCGGTTGCAGAATCACCGGTTCATAGTGCTCGGTATGGAAGATCACCACTCCCGACAACACATATATAAACTCTTCTCCCGCATGAACCGCCCAATCAAGCGCTTCATCCGGCGCGAGTGCACGGATATGAGTATGAAAAGGCTGCATTTTTTTATGTGATAACCCGGCCGCCAGAACTTCATGCCGGTAAACATTGGCCGGATGGGGCTGCCCCTTGCCGCGGCGCGTGACAGTCATCCGCCCGGTTGCATCCTGGGTCCCGGATCGCGCAAAAAAGTCCGCCAGATCAACGTTGTAACCCGCCGCAAGTTTCAGCAACAAATCATAAGTGGGCGACATTTGCCCGTTTTCGATTTTGGAAATACTGGATCGGGCGATCCCGGCGGCAGCGCTGGCATCGGCCAGGGTCCAGCCCAAGTCCGCCCGCAATTGGCGCAAATAGTGACCCAAATCGGCCCCTGGATTGTCCCGTCCCTGCCGCATCTGGGCTTGACTGTCCTTGGCGTGTTCATCGCGAGAGGATTGGAACAGTTCATGTTTCGCGATCGGGTGCATGGCAATATCCGGTTTCAGGCCCTTCATACAGCCCGAAGTATAGACGCCGTGAAGCTCAAAAGAAAACAATTTTCCTAAAGGAAATATTTGTTATTATAGGGAATAAATATCGGCAGGAGGTGATGATGACGGACAGGGCGGATGTAGTGATCCTAGGCGGTGGAATCATCGGCAGTGCGACCGCATATTTCCTTAGCATCGCCCCCGGCTTCACCGGTAAAATAATTGTCGTTGAACAAGACCCAACATACAGCAAAGCGGCCACCACACTGTCCGCCGCCTCCATCCGTCAGCAATTTTCAACTCACATCAATATCGCCATGTCTCGCTTCGGCATCGATTTCTTGCGTAATGTATCTGACCACCTCAGTGTTGCCGACAACAAGCCTGACATTGCGCTGCGGGAACACGGTTATCTCTATCTCGCGACAGATCAGGGTGCGGCGGCTTTAACCGACAATGTTGCGCTTCAAAAAGAAAACGACGTTGATGTCGCGCTTTACAATTCATCGGCTTTAAAACAACGCTTCCCTTGGCTTAACACCAGCGACATTGCGTGCGGAGCCACCACCGCGCATAGCGAAGGATGGTTCGATGCCTATAGTTTGTTACAAGCATTCAAACAAAAAGCCAGGTCGTTGGGCGTGGTTTACAAAACAGCCCAAGCAACAGCGATAACATCGATGTCGAACGGCACTATCACCGGCGTCACACTCGACAGCGGCGATCATATTTCGTCCGATATCGTCGTTGTAAGCGCCGGAACCTCAACACCATCCTTGACCAAAGCCATCGGCCTTGATCTTCCTGTCGAGCCACGGAAGCGCTGTGTTTTTGTGTTTCAATGCAAAGACACACTCACCAACTGCCCGTTGGTCATCGATCCAGCCGGATTATATTTCCGCCCCGAAGGCGATCGGTTTATATGCGGCCTGCCGCCCGATCCTGATTTGAAGACCGATGTCGATGACTTCACTGTCGATTACAGTTTATTTGAAGATCATATCTGGCCGCTGCTTGCCCATCGTGTCCCTCAGTTTGAAAGCATCAAGCTTAGCAACGCCTGGGCCGGGCATTATGATTACAATGTCATCGATCAAAATGCGATCATCGGCCCGTCCCCAAATCATCAGGGGCTTTATATTGCCAGTGGGTTCAGCGGCCATGGCTTGCAACAATCCCCGGCCATCGGCCGCGGTCTTGCCGAACTTATTGTTAATGGCCGCTATAAAACTTTGGATTTATCGCCGTTGCGCCCCACACGCTTTGATGAAGGCGATCTTGTCTTGGAACGTAATATTATTTAGTCGCTTCATACGCAAGCACCGCCGCCGCCAAATCTTCCAATGCCGTGCCCACCGATTTAAAAAGCGTGATCGCATCATCGCGCATGCGGCCATCTGAACGCCGGGCCGCCAGATCGAACAAATCGCCCTTAATATCATTCATGTGAATGACACCGCTTTTCATCGGTTGCACAATGTCACCGGCTTCGTGACAGGCGCCCGTTCGTGTATCGACATAAACTTGCGCTTTGCGCAGGGCCTCGTCATCCGCTTCCCGCATCACCGGCGTATAACCACCAACCAAATCAACATGCTGCCCCGCCCGCAGGAATGTTCCTTTAATCAGAGGCGTCGTCGAAAGGGTAGCGGTGGAAATAATATCCGCCCAGCCCACGGCACGATCCAAATCGTCCACGGCTTTAATCGGAAAGGCATGATCCTGCTCAAGTTTAGCCGCTAGGCTTTGCGCTTGATCCGGTCGTCGCGCCCAAATATGCACCTCTGTGATCGGTCGCACAGTCGCGTGCGCCGCAATCAGATGCGGCACCAAGTTTCCGGCACCAACAATCAACAGGCGCTGACTTTTATAATGCGACAGATAACGCGATGCCAAAGCCGATGCCGCCGCCGTGCGCCGCACCGTTAATTCAAGCCCATCGAGAATGGCTTTTGTTGCCCCTGTTTCCGCATCCATCAACACATAACTCGCGGTGACGGCGCCCAACCCCCGCGTTGTATTTTCTGGGCAGACCATCGCAATTTTGGTCCCGAGATATCCGCCTGTTTGCCAACACGGCATCAACAACAACGTATTCTCTCCACCGCTTTGGGTCGGCACCGTATGATGATGACGCAACGGGACGTCCGCCCCCTGCTTAAAAGCGCGGTCCAAAGCATCAACCAAAGCTGCATATGGTAAGGCCTGCACAACATCGGCAGATGACAAAATTTGCATAACGATCTTTCAAGCTTATTTCTTAAAAGAAACATAGTTTCCGATCAGACTATAACTTTACCTATGGCAGGATACAATACTCCGCGCTAGCATAGCCTTCCCTGCACAATAGGAGCCGCCAATGAGCCAGACAAAGTCTACGGTCAATCGTCGCATCACCCTGGCCGAGCGTCCCGTGGGAGAGCCGACCAGCCGCAATTTTGCATTAATCGAAACACCGATCCCGGAGCCGGGTGCGGGTGAGTTTTTAGTACGGACGCTGGCGTTATCTCTCGACCCCTATATGCGCGGTCGTATGAGCGACGCTAAATCTTATGCCGACCCCGTCGCCGTCGGCGATGTCATGATCGGCGGCGCTGTTAGCGAAGTTGTAAAATCCAATAATCCAAAATTCGCACCGGGGGATATCGTCATGGCTTACACGGGATGGCAGGATTATGCCGTCACCGATGGCGTCGGCGTGAACAAAATAGACCCGAAAGCAGCCCCGATCACCACAGCGCTCGGTATTCTCGGCATGCCCGGCATGACCGCGTACACCGGTTTGCTGACCATCGGTCAACCGAAACCGGGTGAAACCGTTGTCGTTTCCGCCGCATCAGGTGCTGTGGGCTCAGCGGTCGGCCAAATTGCAAAAATAAAGGGCGCCCGCGCCGTCGGTATCGCCGGCGGCCCTGAAAAATGCGCCTATGTCATCAACGAATTGGGCTTCGACGCCTGCGTCGATTACAAAGCCGCAGATTTCGCCGAGAAATTGGCCGCCGCTTGCCCCAAAGGGATCGATGTTTATTTCGAGAACGTCGGTGGCCCTGTGTTCGACGCCGTATTGCCGTTGATGAACACCTTTGGCCGTATTCCGGTGTGCGGCCGCATCGCCCAATACAATGATACGGAACTGCCACCCGGTCCTGATCGCGGACCGTTGCTGATGGTCAACATTCTGGTCAAACGGCTGACCGTGCGTGGGTTCATTGTTTTTGATTTTGCCGATCAAGAAGCAGCGTTCTTACGCGATGTCGCGGCCTGGATCAAAGACGGTAAAATCAAATACCGCGAAGATATCGTCGACGGCTTGGAAAATGCCCCGACCGCCTTCATGGGCCTTTTAAAAGGCAAAAACTTCGGCAAGCTGATTGTAAAAGTATGATAGGGGCGACTAGGACATAATGCCCAGACATTAGTCGTCGGTAGACCGGCGCATCTTCTTGATCCCGCTCCGAATGGTTTTCCCGGTCAGGCGGCGTTCTTGGGACCCTTTGGTGGGTTTGGTCGGACGCCGCGGCTTCGGTTTCTCAGCAGCCCGGGCAATCAATTCTATCAGGCGATTGCGAGCATCTTCGCGATTGCGGTCTTGGGTTCTGAACCGATCCGCCGTGATGATCAGAACACCATCCAGTGTCAAGCGCCGCCCTGATAATTTAACCAACCGTTCACGCACGTCATGGGGAAGGTTCGGCGATCGCCGCACATCAAAGCGCAGCTGTACGGCGGTCGACAGTTTATTGACATTCTGCCCACCGGGACCAGATGCACGAACAAAGGTTTCGTCGATTTCGTCATCATCGATGCTGATCCGTGATGTTACACGGATCATTGAACATGATCCCACTGCAATGCCGTACCGCGTGATAACGCAACCTTGCTGCGTTTTCCTAAAACACTATCATAATGTTTCGGCGCCAATCCATAACCCGGCCGGATTGACCGCACGTTTTCGGCAGTAAACAGCTCCCCCGCCGCTACATCTTCAACAACATACAGCGAGCGGCGGAAAATGACGTTGCCTTTCTCGCTTTCCTTCCGTTCATAATTCACCGACCCGAGCGCGGACCACGCTGTGCGCGCATCACGGCACAATGCCGCAAGCTCGTCAGGCTCCAGCGAAAAGCTGTCATCCGGCCCACCGCCGGACCGATCCAAAGTCACATGTTTTTCAATAATCGCAGCCCCCAACACGACACTCGCAATGGCTGTGGTATTATCCAAAGTGTGATCGGACAATCCAACCACCGTATCAAAGCGCGATTGCATATCGGCAACGGTCGCAAGGTTATAATCCGTCGCCGGAGCCGGATAGCCGCTGACACAATGCAACACCGCGAGCTCACCGCACCCGGCAGCGCGCGCCGTGTCCACGGCATCTTGAATTTCGGCCGCATCGGCCATCCCGGTCGAGATAATAAGCGGCTTCCCGGTTGCCGCCACCCGGCGGATCAACGGCAAGTCAATCGCCTCGAACGACGCTATTTTATAAGCCGGCGCCCCAAGACTTTCGAGCAAATCGACCGCCGTATGATCAAACGGCGATGAGAAAATCGTAATGCCCAAAGCCCGCGCTTTATCAAACAAGGCTGGGTGCCAATCCCACGGCGTGTGTGCCCATTCATACAGTTTGTAAAGTGAATGACCATCCCATAAGCCCCCGTTGATCTGAAATTCGGGACTATCATGATCGATAGTGATGGTATCAGCACGATAGGTTTGAATTTTGACCGCATCAGCGCCCGCAGCTTTGGCCGCTTCCATAATCTGGAACGCGCGATTGATATCACCATTATGATTGGCTGATATTTCGGCAATCACATAAGGTGGCGCGCCATCGCCGATCACGCGACCCGCAATCGTCAGTGTTTTATTTTTTATTGTTTTATTGTTTGTGGCGGTCATAACGCTGAACTTTCCTTGGATGGCACAGTCGTTTTCTGCTCCACATGCTGCTGCCATAGATCATA
>JBBCIP010000310.1:0-16777 GCA_037189785.1 Alphaproteobacteria bacterium | reverse complement strand
TCGGTGCCGACGTCGACGCAAAATTACATGGCGCTTATAGTCACTACATCGAAGGCCCCGATGGCACGCACACTGTCACCGGTAGTTTTGTCGAATTTGCCAAACCATTCCGCCTTAAAAAAAGTTGGGTCTATCGCGGGCCCAATCCCAATCCACGGCCTGAACCGACATTCGTCGATGTCATGATCAGTGCAGAAGACAATGGCAAAACACATCTAACTCTAACCCATTCCGGTCTTCGCGATGATGCCGAAAAAAATCATTACGGAACCGGATGGAAAGAATGTTTTGTGCGGCTTGAAAACTATTGGCTTTCAAAAGCAGCAGCAGAACAAAAGTAATTCATTCATTAGGAGGAAACAATGCGCATAAATAGCCTACACAAATCAACCCGATTGTTTTTAGCAACCACAGCACTGTCTTATGTGTTCGTTGTCGATCTTGGCGTCGCCCAAGAAACGGCAAGCTCAACCGACACAACCGTCGGCGGACTTTATGAAATTGTTGTGACCGCCCGGAAGCGACAAGAGTCGGTGCAAACAACGCCACTGTCCGTATCCGCTTTCGACAGCCGCAGCTTGTCGGAACGGAACGTGCAAAGTTCCTCGGAAATTGCATCCTTTGTGCCGAACGTTCAATTCGATAGCGCCGCCAGTGAATCCGGTGGCGGTGCGACGAGCCAGATCGCCATTCGTGGTATCGGGCAAACCGATTACGTGATCACGATCGAGCCCGGCGTCGGCATTTATCTTGATGGTGTTTATGTCGGCAAGTCGATCGGATCGCTGTTGGATACGGTCGATATCGAACGGATCGAAGTGTTGCGCGGCCCACAAGGGACGTTGTTCGGCAAAAACACCATCGGCGGCGCCATTCAATTGATTTCCAAACGACCAAGCGAGAAACTTGAAATCAATCTGGATGCCACCACAGGATCATTTGATCGTGTGGATGTGAAGGGGGCTATTTCCGGACCGCTCACCGATGGTATTCGGATGCGGTTGTCAGGTGCTTATCAAAGCCGCGATGGTTTCATGCGCCGGATCACACCCGATGGCACACCAACCGGCGAACATCAAGGAAATATGGATCGGCTCAGCGGTCGCCTGGTGCTTGAAGCCGATCTTGGTGAAGATCTATTGGCGACCTTATCTTTGGATGGCACGCGTATTCGGGAACAATCACCAGCGCAAGTCTTGTTGAAAGCCGATCCGTCGGGGGGATTTGCCGGTTTGTATAATGCCGGTGTGCCAGGCGGCGCCTGTCTGGACACGGAACCGACAGCGATCACCAATCCTTATTGCTTCAACGCCCAATATGTCCGCCCGATTGACACGCGCGAGACGACCAACACCGGCGGCAATCAATCGGATACCGATGTGAAGGGCGCCTCTTTATCATTGGAATGGACCCCGGGTGATATGACACTGCGCTCCATTTCGGCCTATCGGAAGGTTGATGTTGAAATTTCGCAGGATCTTTATGCGTCGCCATACTATTTCAACAATATCGGACAGTCGGTCGATCAAGAACAGTACAGCCAAGAATTCCAAATGTTGGGAGACTTGATGGACTCACGCTTAAAATATGTGTTCGGCCTTTATTATTTGCATGAAAAAGGGCGGCAGGAGTTTCCGGTCAATCTTGCGCTGGTGCAGTTCTTGTCTGGTGGTGAAATTAAGAACGACAGCTATGCGGCTTTTGGTCAATTGACCTATGACATCACGCAAGATTTCTCGATCACCGGCGGTTTGCGCTATACTCATGAAACGCGCCAATTCAATCCGGGTCTTCAACATATCGTGGGCTATGACTATGCGGGCAATGCGACATCGCCAGTTCCGGGATTTGTCAATCTGATCGATGGCGCCTTTGGTGCGCCGGGCGATCCATTGTTCCCGGCCGGGTGGTATAAACGCAAAAGCAAATCAGCAACCCCGATGGTCTCGCTCAGCTACAAGATCGATGAAGACGTGATGACCTATGCCACCTATTCCCAAGGCTTCAAGGGCGGTGGGTTCACCATGCGCTATTTCCCACCGGTGGTGCCGGGCCCGGGCACGGATCCGGATGACATCATCTCTTATGCCGGTCCGGAAAAAGCCAAGTCGGTGGAAATCGGCGTGAAAAGTCAGTGGCTAGATAACCGTCTGCGGTTGAACGTGGCGGGCTTCTATACTGATTATCGCAACATCCAGGTGACTTATGTGATCGATCCCGATGGACCGGGCCCGATCGGGACCTTCGTGCCGGTTCTGGCCAATGCCGGTAGCGCGAAAATCAAAGGTCTTGAGGTTGAAGCCGCCGCCGTATTGTCCGATCAACTGGTGCTTGATGGTAGCTTTGGTTATACGGATGCAGACTATAAAAAGTTCAGCGCCGACGCCATTGCCAACTTCCCCAATATTTTCTCGCTCAAAATGCCGAACACCTCGAAATACACGTTTAACCTCGGTGGTACGGCGACCTTGTTCGATAATGATGCGGGGCGGACCTATGTCCGGGTCGATTACGCCTACCGCAGTGGCCAGTTCAAAGAGTTTGCCAATGAACCGGCGCTCTATCAAAAAGGTTTCGGTATATTCAACGCGAGCCTGACTTATCAAAGCGCCAATGAACAATGGTCGGCGACCCTTGGCGGCACCAATTTGACCAATGAGGCTTATATCGTCAGCGGTGTTGCGAGTTCTGAATATGCCCAAGCCGTGCGCTCGCGGCCGCGTGAATGGTATTTCCGGGTTGGTTTTAAATACTAAAATCTTTCACCGACTGTACTCCATGGCCCACCGGGAAAACCGGTGGGCTTTTCTTTTGCGCGGTCGTCATCGTTTTACGCTCTCGGTGCGTTTATAAAAATCCGGGTCTTTGCCCTTGAGCCAGGAGACGAAGCGGGTAATCTCGGGATGCCCCCGCAGGGCGACAATTGTGTTATAGCGGGTCTTGAGCTCACGCTCCGAAAACAGACTATGGATTTTACGATGACAGACCGGATGCAGGATCACGGTTTCGCGCCCCCCCAACGAACGGGGAATGGTGTGATGCTTTTCCTGTTTGAGCCCCAATGGCCGACCACACAGCGGACATTGGTCGGTGGGTATCGGGGCGGTTGAGGTCATGACGATATCGCGTCTTCCAGATTGTGACCTTGAATGGGCGGCGGATGGCACGCCGCGGTCGTCGCGTTTTGGCGATATTTATTATGCCCCAGATAACGGCTTGGCGGAAAGCCGCTATGTTTTTCTTGATGGTATTGGCGCGCCTGGAGTGTGGCAAGATCGCGATCATTTCACCATCGCGGAAACCGGTTTCGGCACCGGTCTCAATTTTCTGGCGGTTTGGGAGTTGTGGCGCAAAACGGCCGTGCCTGATGCCAGTCTTTATTATGTGGCGGTCGAAGCCTATCCCATGGCCCGCGCCGATCTCGTGCGGGCTTTGGCGGCTTGGTCTGAACTAGCCCCCTTGGCTGCCGAGCTTGCCGCGGTTTACCCCCATCGCCTGGGGGGATTTCACGCGCTGGATCTGGACCAGGGCCGGGTTCGTCTTATCCTGTTGTTTGGGGATGCGGCCGCCATGCTGGGACGGCTCACGGCCTGCGTCGATGCCTGGCTGTTGGATGGCTTTGCACCGGCTTGTAACCCTGGCATGTGGTCCCCGGCCCTATTTCAGACGGTCGCGGCGTTAAGCAGGAGGAACACCTGCTTGGCCACCTTTACTGTCGCCGGTGTGGTGCGGCGCGGCTTGGCGGATCGGGGCTTCGTCATTGAAAAGCGGCCCGGCTATGGCAAAAAGCGCGAATGTCTGAAGGCGGTATATCAAGGCCAGCCGTCTCATTCGGACCCCGCCCCATGGTATGCCCCGCCACGGCCCTGTAAGCGGCCACAGAGCGTCGCCATCATCGGCGCCGGCATTTCCGGGTTGATGACGGCCTGGACCTTAAAACGGGCGGGCTACGCTCCTGTGGTCTATGACCAGGCCGATCGTTTGCTGGCGGAGGCATCGGGCAATCCAGTGGCGGTGTTGGAGCCGTGGATTGATTTGGGGGTAACGGCAGCGGCGCGATTTGCGCAAGCGGCGACGCTTTATGCCCTCAGCTGGTATGGACGGCATGGTGGCGATGCCTTTGCGGCGACGGGTGTGTTGCTGCGCGATGACCCGTTGCGCCTTGCCGCCATTCGCGATACCGGTATTTTGCCTGCAGAAGATCTGGAGCAGAGCGATCACGGCCTCCTTTATAAAACCGCGGGCATGATCAACACGGCGCGGCTCGCGGCGATTCTAGCAACGGATGTGGATATCCGATTGAATTCAGCGTTGGTTGATTTGCCGGATGCCGATGTGGTGATCGTGGCGGCGTCTTTCGCCTCTGAACAGTTGGCGGGATTTCCATTGTCCCTGGTTGCCCGGCGTGGTCAGGTGACGGTTATTCCGGGTGATCCAGGCATTGACACAGTCATAAGTGGTGGCGGGTATGTAACCCCAGCCTTCGCGACAGCGGGGGATGCTCATCCTGTGGACCGTCGTTTCCTTGTCGGGGCCAGTTTTGCACCGGCCGATCCCACAACCGATGCTTGGCGCGCCATGAGCGAAACGGATCGCGCAGAAAATTTCAGAATTTTATCTGAGCTGGTACCACAAGCGTCGTCGATCAAGCCGAGCGCTGCAATCGATCGGGTCGGGTTGCGCGCGACAACGGCGGACCATTTGCCGATCATGGGCGGCATACCCGATGGTACTTATGCGGCGGCTTATGCTGGCTTGTCCCAAGGGCGGCGCGGGCCTTATCCGATTGTGCCTTATCGTTCTGGCGTCTACGTACTGACGGCCTTAGGTGCGCGCGGCTATCTGACGGCGCCATTACTTGCGCATAGTTTGGTCGCTTTGATCGAAGGCACCCCCAATCCGTTGGAACGTCCAATTTTAGATGCGCTTCATCCCGGCCGCGATGTCATTCGTACAATCAAACGTGTGCTGCAAAAAAAGAAGGGTTGACCGTAAGATCAACCACCGGGATTCAAAAAAGAAGGGTTGATCGCAAGATCAACCAGGGGGATTTAAAAAAAGAAGGGTTGATCGTAAGATCAACCCTTGAGGCCCCGATAGAACTTTGAAAACTGCTAGGCTTGGTCGTAATCTATAACCACGCGATCCGTGAGTGGGCGTGTTTGGCATGTCAGCACAAAGCCTTCGTCCACCTCATGGGGTTCAAGCGCATAATTGACGGCCATATCGACCTTACCTTCTTTAACTTTGGCGCGGCAGGTGCAGCACACACCGCTTTTGCAGGCGAACGGCACATCGGCGCCTTGCTTTTGCGCAGCATCCAAGATGGTGTCGGTGTTGAACGGCAAATCGAATTCTGTTTGCACGCCGTTCAATATAATCGATACGCGCGATGCGTTCTTTACACTTTCCACTTTAACGATACGTTGTACGGCGGGTGCCGCGTCTGTGTAGAATAACTCGTAATGCAAATGATCTTTTGAGAAGCCGTCAGCTTCAAATGTTTTGACCACATCTTCGATCATATTTTGCGGGCCACACAGGAAAACATCGTCCACCGTATCCAACGGACACAATGCGGATAACAACTTTTTCGCTTTTTCGCCATCAATGCGGCCGAAGAAAAGCTCGGTTTCTTGATATTCGCGGCTTAAGATATGGGTCACGCTGAACCGTGTCATGTAACGGTTCTTAATGTCTTCAAGTTCTTCCCGGAACATGATGGAGCTAACGCTTTTGTTGCCATAGAACAAATGAAAGCGGCTTTTTGGTTCACGGGCCAAAGTTGTTTTGATGATCGACAACAGCGGTGTGATCCCGCTACCGGCGGCAAAACCGACATAGGTCTTGGTGCTGTCCGGATTCAATTCTGTGAAAAAATGCCCCATCGGGGTCATAACGTCGATCGCTGTGCCGACGGCCAAGTTGTTGTTGGCATACCCTGAAAACACCCCTTCCGGGATGGCCTTGATGGCGACGCGTAAAACACCTTCATCGGCACCGGCGCAGATCGAATACGAGCGGCGGCATTCTTCGCCGTTAATGATGGTTTTTAGGGTCAGATGTTGACCTTGGGTAAATTGATAATCGTCTTTCAGACTATCAGGCACAGCAAACGTGACAGCGACGCTATCGTCTGTTTCTTTGTGAACATCACTTACAGTCAAGCTATGAAATTTGGCCATCGCTGATCTCTTTTAGTGGCATTTGAAATGGTCGAACGGCTCGAGACAGATATTGCAGGTGTAATGCGACTTACAAGGTGTTGATCCAAACGCGCTCACAAGTTTCGTATCACTCGCTCCGCAATGAGGACAGGGTGCTGTCTGTTCTTCACCCAGCAACGCAGAAATCCGGGATTGCAGTTTGCCTGCGCCGCCTTTTTCAGGAGGAGCAATGCCATAAGCCCGCAATTTTTCGCGCCCGGCATCACTCAACCAATCTGTGGTCCACGCCGGAGAAAATACCGTCTTCACATGGGTTTTTGGATATCCATTGCGCTTCATGGCGGTCAGGATATCCAGTTCGATCACCGTCATCGCCGGGCATCCGGAATAGGTTGGCGTGATCGTCACTTCAACATCGTCGCCATCGGTTTTAACGCCACGCACGATCCCAAGATCCACCACAGACAATACCGGAACCTCAGGATCCATGACTGTTTCCAGAACAGACCAGATTGCCTTTTCTTCCCGCGAGTTTGCCAATGATGTTACCTCGGCCATGAGCATCACCATGTCATGTTCGGATAAGCGCGCTGCATGAATTGCAATTCGGTCAGGATGTAACCCATATGGTCGCTGTGCCGCCCGTCGCGACCGCCCGAGGCCATCCAACCATCGGCTGGTGTGGTCAAGGTCGCTTCGGTCAGAACGGTCGTCACGGTGTCGTTCCAGGTGGCGCGCAGACTTTCGCGGTCGACGCCGATCCCAGCATCAAGCACGGCGCGTTCGACGTCATCCATCACAAACATTTCGCCGGTGTACATCCACAAGGCATCAAGGGCGTCTTGCATGCGGCGATGGCTTTCTTCGGTGCCGTCACCAAGCCGGATCACCCATTTGGCGGAATGCGACACATGATAGCGCACTTCCTTGATCGCCTTTTGGGCGATACCGGCCAAAGTTTCATCGCTGGATTTTGCAAGCGCCTCATAGAACGGAAGGCTCATGGCGCTGAACAAAAATTGCCGGGCGATGACATGGGCAAAATCTTCATTGGGCTGTTCGACCAACAACAGATTTTTGTAATCGCGTTCTTCGCGTAAGAACGCGATGGCGTCTTCGTCGCGACCCTTGCCTTCCACTTGTCCGGCATAGGTATAAAGCGCGCGGACTTGGCCCAACAGATCAAGACCGATATTGGTCAGCGCGATGTCTTCCTCAAGCTCGGGGGCATGGGCGACCAATTCGCCCAAGCGGTGGCTCAAGATCAAGGCATCGTCCCCAAGCCGCAAGGCATAGGTAAACAGTGCGTTTTTATCGATGGTGGACGTCGGTGTCGATGTGGCGGTTGTCATGGCATCGCCCTCAGATATTTTTCACTTCATCCGGAATGTCGTAATGGGTCGGATGACGGTAAACTTTTTCAGCCAATGGCTCGAAATAGGCGTCTTTGTCGGATGGATCGGATGCCACAATGGCGCTCGACGGCACCGCCCAAATGCTGACCGCTTCGCCGCGGCGGGTGTAGGCATCGCGCGCATTCTCGATCGCCATGTCCGCATCGGCGGCATGCAGGCTACCCACATGCTTGTGGTTCAAGCCGTTGCGGCTTCTGAGGAAGATTTCAAATAACGGCCAATCTTTGCGTGACATTGTGGCGTGATCCTTCGGTCTCGTAATCAGTTTTGTTAAGCGGCTGCGGCAGCTTTGCGGGCACGTTGTTTATCCGCGTAAACATTGGCGGCTTCGCGCACCCAGGCACCATTTTCATGGGCTTCGCGGCGGGTCTTGATGCGTTGTTTGTTGCAAGGGCCATTCCCGGCGATCACGTTTTGCAATTCGCTCCAGTCGATCTCACCGAAATCATAATGGCCGGTTTCTGCATTCCACTTCAAATCCGCATCCGGCAAGGTCAAGCCCAGAAATTCTGCTTGCGGCACGGTGACGTCGACAAACTTCTGACGCAAATCGTCGTTCGATACGCGCTTGATGTTCCACTTCATGGATTGTGCGGAATGAAGTGATTCTTTATCGCTTGGCCCGAACATCATCAAGCTCGGCCACCACCAGCGATTCAACGCGTCCTGTGCCATGGCTTTTTGTTCCGGCGTGCCGCGACTGAGGGCGATCATGATTTCGTAGCCCTGGCGTTGATGGAAGCTTTCTTCCTTGCACACCCGCACCATGGCCCGGGCATAAGGGCCATAAGAACAGCGGCAGATCGGTACTTGGTTCATGATGGCGGCGCCGTCAACGAGCCACCCGATAGCCCCCATATCGGCCCAGGTCGGGGTCGGATAGTTGAAGATGCTCGAATACTTTGCAGCGCCTGAAAGCAATTGTTCAACCAGCTCATCGCGGGAAATGCCAAGCGTTTCTGCGGCACTGTACAAATAAAGGCCGTGACCGGCTTCATCTTGGACTTTGGCCAACAAGATCGACTTCCGCCGCAAGGTCGGGGCGCGGGTGATCCAGTTGCCTTCGGGCTGCATGCCGATGACTTCGGAATGGGCATGTTGGGATATTTGGCGAATCAAGGTTTTCCGGTAAGCGGCGGGCATCCAATCGCGCGGCTCGATTTTCTCGTCGACATCGATTCGAGCCTGAAAGCGGAGGTCCTCGGGGCTGTTGTGGGCCGCCACAGGAATGCTTTTATCGCCTTTCGGAATATCGAGACCTTGTGTGTACACGGACTTATCCTCCTTTATCCATCCATGACCTCATTATGCCACAAAAAATCTATTTTAAAAGAAATTTTTGTATCACGTTAAGCGGGGTTCGCGGAAATTGGATAATTTCATTATAATTCAATAGGTTGTTTTTGTTGGACGAGTCTTCAATTGTGGCTAAAACGGCGTTTTCTTTATCAAAACATGGGGCACGGTGGATTGAAATGGGATCTTTGAAACAGAGATCCGTTCGATCGATATCCGAGAGTCGCCCGAATTTGTCTCATGGGAGCAACATGGGTCGCATTGTATAAAGCCTTGTTATATATAAGGATGTATGGCGACACAGAAGGAACTCTACGGCGTGAAAGTTTTGGTGACAGGCGGGGCCGGCTATATCGGCAGTCATACGGTGGTTGATCTCCTGGATCATGGTCACGAGGTGGTGGTGATCGACAGCTTGGTCAATGCCAAGGTTTCGGCCCTGGCCCGTGTCCGGGAAATCACCGGCAAGCCCATAACTTTTGTGCGGGCCGACATCCGCGAACGCCGCCTGCTATCCGATCTCTTTGCCCTGCATAAATTTGATGCGGTCATTCATTTTGCCGGTCTCAAGGCTGTTGGTGAAAGCGTTGCCAAGCCGCTGCATTACTATGACAACAATGTGGGCGGGTCGATCGCCTTGTTCGAAGCCATGGTCGAACATGATGTGAAAACCTTGGTGTTTTCGTCGTCCGCCACCGTTTATGGTGATCCGGCGTCTGTTCCGATCCGCGAAGATTTTCCCCTATCGGCGACCAATCCCTATGGTCAAACCAAATTGATGATCGAAGACATGTTGCGTGACATGGCCAAGGTCGACGACACATGGCGGATTGCGCTGTTGCGCTATTTTAATCCGGTCGGGGCCCACAAATCGGGAATGATCGGCGAAGACCCAAGCGGCATTCCCAATAATTTGATGCCGTATGTGGCGCAAGTGGCCATTGGTAAACGCCAACATCTCAGTGTTTACGGCGGCGATTATCCGACCCCCGATGGCACCGGTGTGCGGGATTATATTCATGTTGTCGATCTTGCCCGTGGTCATCTGCGCGCTTTGGAATATCTGCAGCAACAATCGGGGCTGGCCACGTTCAATCTTGGAACGGGGCAAGGATACAGCGTTCTGGATATGGTCAAAGCGTTCGAGGCGGCCAGCGGTCGCTCCGTGCCTTACGAAATAGTCGCCCGCCGTCCGGGTGATGTGGCGCAATGTTATGCCGATCCATCTCACGCCAAAGCGGTTTTGAATTGGCAGGCGGAAAAATCATTGGCCGATATGTGCGGCGATGCCTGGCGCTGGCAAGATCAAAACCCCGATGGTTTTCCGCATTAAGCGTGCCCCCCTGTTTAGGGGGTGTAACACATTGAAATTATGGGACATTTTGTCGGCATCTTTTACAGGTGGTCTGGTGGCCGGTTTGGTGCGTTTTCTTTAACTATCTGAAAGTAATATAGAATTTCTCCTTTTTTGAGTCTGGCATCAAACTTGCTGTTTTACCTCCGCATTTATGAGAGATCAGTGGAGGATTAAGATGCGTAAGTTGGGTTTAGGACTTTTAACGGCGGCTACCGTGTTGGCAGGGCAAGCCGCTGTGGCGGCTCCGGTCGAAGTGACGTTTTCCGGTGTCATCCCCCGGGTGAATTCGTATTTCTCGTACACAAATTCTGTTTACGACACATACACCGCAAGCCAACAAAATTTTTTCAACGGCTTCGGTTGGAACAGTGATTATTCATTCACATTCCGCTACGACACGGCGGCCACTGGCACCGCTGGCGTATATAATGTTGAATTGGTGAGTGGTCATGTCGGATCAAGCAATGATTTTGCTGGCTATAACATCACTATGACGCAGAACAGTTATTGGGGCTATCAAATGATGGAGTTCCAAATTGGCCTGGTCGAGAATTTCTCACCCACCAGCAACTTCTATACATATTTGACATTCAGCCTGTCGGATTACGGCAACCAATTCTATACGGATGTCAATTCATTGAAAGACGAAGATCTGACGCCGTATGTAGATGCGGCCAACGCCGAATTCCGTATCGCCCGTAACCAGAGCGGCAACACCGGCTACCGGTATTACAAAGTCGGCCCGAGCTGGGGCATTGAGTATTCGTCAGGTGGAAGCGGGCAACCCGGCACCGGTGATGACGACGATGATGATAATGGCAACACCGGCGGCACCGGAAATCCAGGCGACCCAACAACTGTTCCAGCGCCTGCGTCTTTGGCTTTGTTAGGTCTCGGTCTGTTGGCTTTGGGCCGCCGTCGTTTCGCCTAATATCATATCCAGATCTGAGATCGGCGGTGTCCATAGGGCGCCGCCTTTTTCTATGGCGGGGTCGTTAAAACAAGCTCATCAATTTTTTATGTTTGATGGTATCGGCCAAGGTGTATTGGTTGAGTGTTTTGATAAAGGACCGTTGCCCCTCGCCCAGATAATGTTTGAGCTGACAGGCTTCGGTGATTTTGCAACTGTTCGTGCTGGGATCGAAGCATTCAACCAAATCCATATTGGGCTCAAGCCGCAGCACCAAGTCGCCGAGCTTCAAATCCTCGGCCGCCTTGGCGAGGATCAAGCCGCCACCTTTCCCCTTTGTGCTGTCGATATAGCCAAGCTGACCCAGGCGGTGGACGACCTTCACCAAGTGGTTGCGGGAAATCCCGAAATGATCAGCGATTTCCTTGACGTTGCACCGTCTTTCGGGGTGCATGGCCAGGAACATTAAGCTGCGAAGTCCATAATCGGTAAAAATCGTTAACTGCATCGTCACATCATGCTCAACAAAAACTGCTTGCATCTATAGCATAATTTATAATATGTATTTTAAATACATATTTAAAGAGGTAAGGACGCCACATGCTGAATGCCCGTACAATCGAAATTATCAAATCGACCGCGCCTATTCTTGACCAACATGGGGAAACGCTGACCCGGCATTTCTATAAGCGCATGTTCAGCCACAATCCGGAAGTTGCTCCTTTTTTCAACACAGCCAATCAAGAATCTGGGGCACAACAAAAAGCCTTGGCCGGGGCCATTTGTGCTTATGCCGCCAATATCGACAATTTGGATGTTTTAGGCGGTGCGGTGGAATTGATTGCGCAAAAGCATGCGTCTTTACAAATCAAGCCCGAGCATTATCCGATCGTCGGTGCAAACTTACTGGCGTCCATACGCGAAGTGCTTGGGGACGGCGCGACCGATGAAATCATCAATGCCTGGGCCGAGGCTTACGGCTTTTTGGCCAACATCTTGATCGGTCGTGAAGCGCAGATCTATCGGGAACTGGCAGACGCGCCGAATGGATGGGAAGGGTTCACCAAATTCAAGGTCGTGCGTAAAGAAAAAGAAAGCGATATCATCACGTCGTTTTACATGGTTCCAGCCGACGGCTCCGGCCTGCCGACGTTCAAACCAGGCCAATATATCACGGTGCGTCTCCCGAGCCCGTGCGGTCATACGACCATGCGGAATTATAGTTTGTCCAATCGCCCTGGCCGCGATTATTTCCGCATCAGCGTCAAACGCGAGCGGGCGCCGGAAGCCAGTGTGGCCGATGGCTTTGTGTCGAATTATCTCCATGACAAGGTCGAGGTCGGCACATTACTTGACATCGCACCGCCCTGCGGCGAGTTTTTCTTGGATGTGGATGCGCGCCATACCCGGCCATTGGTCTTGCTGGCGGGCGGTATCGGTATCACATCATTGCTCAGCATTTTAAAAACAGCGATCGAGATCACACCAGATCGCAAAATTGTTTTGATTCATGCGTGTTTGAACGAAGATGTGCAAGCCTTCGGCCCGTTCTTAAAAGACTTGGCGGCATCCCATAAAAATCTCACGGTCCACAGTCGGTATAGTGAACCCGCGAAGGCCGCCGTAACGCGCAACGGAGATACAAGCACAGGTTTTGTCGATACCGATCTGATCGAACGCTTGGTGCCTGAGCGCGATGGAGATTATTACTTCTGTGGACCCAAACCATTCATGGTCAATATCTATCACAAACTTTTAGCCTGGGGTATTCCGGCATCCCAAGTCCATTTCGAATTCTTCGGCCCACGCCAAGATTTGGAAAAAGCCGCTTAATAGGTAGTGTTTATACGAGCGTTGCGTTACACGGCGTCATTGCCGGGCTTCGGCCCGGCAATCTCTTTTTTCGATACGTTGTTGGCAGAACCATGGACCACCGAGTCAAACCCGATGATGACGATATATGGGTGACACCTAACGCCGCAAACCTATGAGTTGCAGCGAGAACGCTAAGCTTGAATCGAGCAGTTCTCTAAAGTCTGAATCTAATCTTTGTTTGTCGGCCTCTGTGAAAGCAGCAAACTTCACAGGATAAACGTCTTTGGTTTGTTTCAATGGACTCATGTAGGTGAAGCCATCTCGCTTTGGTAAATGGCCTGACTGCATAGCAATGACATCATGGGTTTTAGCATTTACTAAATAAAAAACGTACATTGCGTAGATTGTTGATGGTCCGCGAATGAATGCGCCATCGTGATTTTTCAACACAAAGCCTTGTCCAAGAATACTCGAGCTCATGCCGAAGCCAGGTATATAAATAGAAAAATCTACTGTGGTCGGCACGATCACCAAATAGGCGTCGACGTCTTCACGAGGCGGTATATTAGCCATCGCTTTTTTGATATCGAATTTATTATCTGCGATGCTCTGTGGGTTTTCGATAAAAGCCTCGGCGTTCTCCATGGGCTTGATGGTGTAGCGCTGGTCAAGCAAAGCTTGCACGCGGCTTATAACGTATTCGTTCGGATCCCACGTTAGGGGCCGCAAGCCATGATCGCCGTCCGTTGTCAGGCCGATAGCCGTTATTGTAAATTGATTGCTCAACGTCGACAAAATAGCGATCGAGCGGATCGGTTGAAGGTCTTCTTCACTCCGCGTGGTTGGTTTGACGTCACTGACGCAAGCTTGAAGCGATAGGCTTAACAAAATGACCAGACAATAGCGTACATCAAAACGTTTGACTGTGGCGTGCCCCATGATCTTCTCCCCATTGCTCAGGGGCAGAATATCGTATTCCGGATACTACCCCAAGGAGATTTTCGCCAAGGTAAATTCGGCTGTGAACAAGACATTGAAAGACAAATAAAGGAAAAATGGTGCCGCCTACGTGACTCGAACACGTGACCCCCGCATTACGAATGCGGTGCTCTACCAACTGAGCTAAGGCGGCCTGGCCAATGGCCTACAAGACGGGGCGCACCATACGCTGAAACATTTGTTTTGTGAAGTCCTGTCTTATCGGCATTTCTGCGCGGCGTATGACGTGGTTTATGGCGAAGGCAACAGGCCGAACGGCCGATCTTTAAGGCCGCTTTGAGGAACGTCCGCGGCCCGCTGCCAGTCCATGCTGCCCAGACTATTGCAGGCCGGGCATAGAGCTGACCAGTGGGGCCGCTGGGTCGTGCATGTCATGCAGGTCCAGCTGGCCTCGCCGTCGTCGCCTTTGGCTTTGGTGCGCCAGCGTGCCGCCGCCTCGTGGTCGTGGTATCCGGCTTCTTCCAGAATGGCCAACAGTTCAAAGGCGCGGGTGGTGCCGGAATTGGCGGCCACCGCTTCAAGCGCTCGGCGGGCTTCGGTCCAATCCTCGGCTTCGAGCAACAGCATGGCTTTGGCGATACGGGTTTCATCGTCGTCCGGCGCGCCAGCTGTGATATCAAGGAGGCGCGCCAATTTGGCCCCTGGCGTCTCATTTTCAATGCCGCGAAACGTGGCCGCCACGAGATCAGGGTGGGGCCGGGCCGCCCAGGCATCTTTCAGGATCGTGTCGCGAATACCTGGGCGTCCAGCGCCATTGGCCAGGCGGGCCGCCAAGATCGCGGCCGGGGTCAGTTTCGGATCAAGCCGCAGGGCTTCCCGGGCCAGCTCCAAGGCTTCGTTACCCTGACCAACCAAATCCGCTTCGATGGCTTGGGCTTGGGCCAAGGCCGCTTCCTGGCGATCCACCACCTGGGGCTCAAATCGCCGCATCCGGCGCAGTTCTTTTAATGTGGCGCGAGCCTCTTCCCAGCGTCCTTCTTGTACGGCCAGGGTATAGCTGACTTCACGCACCCATAAGCTGTCGGGATCGCGGGTTTCGGCGGCTACGGCCAGGGCCCGGGCATCGCGCAGATCATCTTTGTCGAGCGCCAGCGATACCAAGCCCCGGAAACCGATCAGTCCCGCATCTTCGCGTTCGGCCAGTGCGGTCAAGGCTTCGTGCAAGCTGCCGTCATCATGACGCAAGCGGGCGGTGTCGGCGCGCAGCATCAGGGTCAGGGGTGTAGCGCCCAGGTTCTTAACCGCTTCTTCGGTGAATTTGGTGGCATCGCGGGACCGCGCGGCGGCCAACGCGGCCAAGGCTTTATGAACAGCCTCCATGCCTTTGCGTTGACGCCGTTCACGGCGACGCTCGGGGGCAAACGGGGTGTCCCGGAACAACCACACCAACAGCCGGAACAGCGCCAGCATGACCAAGGTCAGTAACAGGATCAGCAACGCCAGCACGACCGCCGTCATTTCGATCCGCCAGCCTTCCCATTCGATGATGGCGCGGCCCGGATGATCAGCGAGCCAGGCGGCGGCAACGGCGGTCAGGAAAGCAATGGTAATGATCAGAAGCAAACGCCGCATCATCTATGCTCCGTCGCCTGAGCCAGATTTTGGTGAACCAGATTTTGTCGGACCCGTATCCGGTTGCGCGTTCCCTGGGGCATCTCCTGGGGCGTCCCCGTGGCTGTCACTGGCCACGGCGCGGATCAAGGCGGCGGAAAATCCAGCCATGGCTTCATCCAAAGCCAATCGAGCCCGGGCATTGCGCAGCCAGTCTTCAGCGGCTGCAGCGGCGGACGGTGGCAATTTGTTCAATTCGCGGATGGCGGCAGCCAAATCGCTATTGGCCAGTCGCCGTTCGGTTCGAGCCAAGATGGCTCCGGCATCTGTGCCGGCGGTTTCGCCGACGGGACGCACAATCACCATCGATTTAAGGCTGCTGATCGAGCGCTGCCACCAATTGGCATTTTCGGGAATGGCGGCGGCGCGTAAAACATTGCCGCTGGTTTCAGCAAAGGTCGTCCGCAAATTACTGAGGGTCGGCGCGCCCGAAGCGGCGGCGGTGGCGATGGTGTGTAAGCGCGCCACCAGTTCGGGCCGTTGCGAATCTTCTAAAAGTCCCAACAAGGCTTCGTATTCAGCCGCAAACGGGCGCCCACGATTGGCACCTTCGCGCAAGGCGGCAAACGACAAAGCAATCAAGCTGCCGCGACGGTCGCCCGATGCGGAGTGTTCAAGCCCGCCCAAGCGCTCCTCAAGGCTGAGGATGGCCGCCGATAAACGGTCTTGTTCGGTGACCAAATCCTTTTGGCTACGGGCGGTTTCGGCAGCCTTTTCGGCGCGTTCGCTCAGGGGAATAAACGCCGATTCCAACTGCCCGAGCCGTAACGTCAACATATCGATACGTGCTGCCATATTGGTGGAAGCGCTACTTTTGGCGCTGGTTGCGCCAGTGCCGCCTTCCCCACCTTCCAGATTATTAAGGCGTTCTTCGAGGCGTGCCAGGCTCAGGCCCTGAGCCGCGGTTTCATCGCTCAACGCCGCGAGCCGGTTGGACTGTGCTTCGAGACTGCGGCGCAAACGGTCGACCAAAGCATCGGTCGCGGCCAACTCGGCACTGACTTCATCAATGTCGCCGCCAGCTTGGCTCGGCACCAAAGACGACAAACCAGGGATCGATTGCAGCGCTTGCGGCGCAACAGTCACACCCAAGGCGACGCCCAGCACCAGCAATCCAGTCGCAGCGCCGGCAATCAACGGCCACCGCTTGCCTTGATCTGTTGATGGGGGACCAGAGGATTCGGCTGAAGGCGGCGGTAGTGGTGAT
>JBBCIP010000309.1:0-2521 GCA_037189785.1 Alphaproteobacteria bacterium | reverse complement strand
CCCGGCATCACATTGTTGACGGTGAGATTATAGGGCCCGAGCTCAGTGGCCAACGTCTTCATCAACCCCACCACCGAGGTACGGATGCTGTTCGATAGGATCAAGTTATTGACCGGCTGTTTGACCGCTTGCGAGGTGATGGTGATGATCCGCCCCGCTTGCTGCGCTTTCATGCCGGGCACGACTGCCTGGATCAGCGTCACGGCACTCCGCAATAACAGCTTATAGGCCTGATCCCAGGCCTCGATCGTGTGGTTCTCAAACGGACCCGATGGCGGGCCGCCGGTATTGGTCACCAGGATATCGATCCGACCAAAGGCTTTAAGGCCAGCGTCGACCACCGTCTGGGCCGCGTCATCGGCAGTCAGGTCGGCAGGCACCGCCACCACACGACCGCCGCCCAAAGCCCGCAGCTCGGTCGCCGTTGCCTCTAGCAGATCGGCATTGCGGGCGCAGATAATAACATCGGCGCCTTCGCGACATAATTCTGTGGCAACCGCTTTGCCCAAGCCCTGGCTTGCGGCCGCGACCAGCGCAACCTTCCCGGTCAACCCCAAGTCCATGTTACTTGCCTTTTCTGAGATAATCGTCGGTGCCGTTCAACCAATCTTCACGGCGTGGCGACCACATGTCAATTTCATAAACCTCACCGATCATTTCCGCTTCATGAGGCAGATTTGATGGAATGACCACGATCTCACCGGCATGAACATCACGCATGATGTCTCGATTGGCGCCGAACCAAAACCGCATGGTGCCTTTTAGCACTTGCGTGATCTGTTCGTTTTCGTGGCTGTGTTGCGGCACCCGGAACCCGTCTTTGAAATAGATCTTGGCGATGGTCATTTTCTCGCCGGTGACGATCCGGCGTTGCATACCTTCGGCCACATCTTCCAATGGCACCGCATCCCAATCCATAATTTGCAAATCGTTGTACATTTTACTCTCCCAAATGTGGTGACCTGTCAAATCGACGTCAACCAGGTGTGGCGATCGGGAACAGTCCCGGTGATGATATCCTGAAACGCAGAATGGAGCGAGCGCGTCACCGGCCCGATCTTGCCGTCGCCGACCTTGATATGATCGACGCTGCGGATCGAGACGATTTCTGTGGCGGTGCCGGTATAGAACAACTCGTCCGCCACATACAAAAGTTCGCGCGGGATCGGGCGCTCGATCACAGCAATCCCCAGATCCGCCGCCAACTTGATCACCGTATCCCGGGTGATGCCCGACAAATTGGTGCCGTTGATCGGGCTGGTCACCAACGCCCCGTCGATCACCGCAAACACATTCTGACCGCTGCCTTCACTGACCAAGCCATCCGGCGACAATGCAATCGCTTCGGCAAAACCTTTGGCCAGGGCATCAAGCTTGATCAGCTGCGCATTGTTGTAATGCCCCGCCGCTTTGGCCAAACCGGGCGACGTGTTCGGGGCCGGACGGTTCCATGACGACACACAGACATCCAAACCGATCTGCTCGCCGTCTTGGCCGAGATAATTGCCCCACTCCCAGGCGGTGACATAGGTTTCGATCGGATTGACGGTGCTGGCCATGCCCATATCGCCATAGCCGCGCAACACCATGGGCCGGATATAGCAAGCCTCCATCCCGTTTTCTCGCACCGTGACACGGCAAGCGTCGACCAGATCGGCAACCGAATACGCGAGATCGATGCGGTAAATCCGACACGACTGATGCAACCGCTTCAAATGTTCCGGCAGCCGAAAGATCGCCGACCCGTTCTTGGTCTTGTAACAGCGTATGCCTTCAAATACAGAAGAGCCGAATTGTACCGCGGTCGAAAGAATATGCACAGTCGCATCCTTCCAAGGAATAAGGCGGCCATTGTGCCATATCAGCGCGGACTCCTTCACGAACGCAGACAATTCGGAATCTCCTATATCGAGTGATTAAAACTTATAACTGGCTTCCACACCATACGAGCGTGGGGCGTCATAAGACCGCGCATAAGATCCGGCAAATGCCGAAAAACTTGTCGCTTGTTGGGTGTTGGTCAAATTTTCCACGTAGAACCGGAGACCATAGTTTTCCGTCTCGAAGCTGACCCGCGCGTTGATGTAATCCTTCGATGCGATTGGGAAAACTTCGTTCGGACGCAGATAAAGTGAACTTTGATGACGGTAATCGACACGCGCGATGAAATCCAATGTGTCGGTCAACGGCTCAGTCCATTGCACCGTGCTGTTGAATGTCCATTTTGGTGTGGTTGGTGCCCGCATGCCATTTTTCACTTCGGCATCGGTGTAACCGGCACTGAACGAGAACAACAACTTCTCGGTCGGACGGATCACAACATCCGCTTCAAGACCATAGATGTCTGTGGCTGGAATGTTTTGCGTCGTGCGGAACGGCGGCACAGCAATGCTCAACGTCACTTGCTGATCGGAATACTTGGTATAGAAAGCTGCGGCATTCAAGGTCAAACGGCCATCCCACCATTGGCTTTTGAAACCGACTTCATGGTTTTTGGTGGTTTCCGGCAGCGTCAAATTTC
>JBBCIP010000308.1:0-4864 GCA_037189785.1 Alphaproteobacteria bacterium | reverse complement strand
CAGGAACACTGCCATCCCCGGCATGGTCAAAAGCCCCCAAACGGGCTTTAGGGAAAACGATGCCATAGCCCGCTGCTGCTGTGGCCGCACCGATTTCGGCGTCGCCATGCTTGCCAACCACGTTGCCAACAGTGCGAACACGGCCATCCAATAAACGCTCTCCAAGGAGCTCCAGGCAATGATGATACCGCCGCCGATAGTTCCCGCCATAAAGGTGACGGAGCCAACCGACCGGGTCCGTCCATAATCGACTTTTCCGGCCCTGACTGCAGCCAAGGTCAGTTGTTCATTCAGCGGCAAAATCGCCGGAAGAAACAAATAGGCGCAGGCCGTCACCACCGCCGCAAGGAAGAACCCTTGAACAAAAGCAAAGGCAGAAAACGCCACGGTTGCCAGTAAGGCGCAGGCAATCATTAACTCGCGACGCCGCCCGGTTTCATCTGACCAGTGAGCAATTAACGGCGATGCCGTGACCTTCATAACTTGGCTGAGGGCGATCAGCACGCCGACCTGAACGGCCGTAACACCATGATCGACCAACCACACCGGCCAATAGGCAGCCGTGACCCCCGTGAATAGAAAATACGCGCCATAAACCGCGCCATAGCGAAAAGAAAATCCGGTCATAAAGCCTCACCGAAAGCATCCAGATCGTCTTCGCTTTGGCTTTTGAGAATTTGACGGGCAATCTCCATAGAAAATCCGGCTCGGGCGAATGCGCCCATGGCCCGCCTGTAGTCTTTGTCATCTGTGGCTTTATCTGCGCGCCGAAACGGCCCAAGACGACGGCGGCGAGCAAACACCACGGCTGCGGCAAAATCCACACGCTGCGGCGCCTCCCCATGCTCGTCCTCCAGTTCCGCCAAAGCACCGGTCACCGCATCGACCGCAACCCCTTTACTTGTCAGATCGCGACTGATGTGCCGCAATGAGCGCCCCTCGCCATGAAGGCGGCGAGCCCGTGCTCCGGCATAACTCGTATCATCGACCACCCCCTGATTGACCAAATCCGCGGCAATTTTGGCGGCCACCGCATTCAACCGCGATCGTTCTTCGGGGTCCGCCTCGGGCCCGAGACGACGCCGGATCTTGTTCTGAAGTACTTTCCTGAGATTGGCTTCGGTCGACGCATAGCGCCCCATGTAATAAAGAGCCGCGGCCCGCAACCCCGCCTCTGTCCATGTGGTTTTTGCGGGAGCTTTCGGGCGCGGCCGGGATCTGGTGTTTTCGGTCTTGCGATTTTCAGCCATGGCGGTGACAGTGCCCAAGCTTGCCCCCGACCGCAAGACTATAACACGCTGGAAAACATAATATGTCTTCGCCCGAGCCGGTTTTACACCCACCCCATATAGGGGCCCTGGACATCGCCCTCCTGATAGCGCTGGCTGTGCTGTGGGGAACGTCACCGATGCTGGTCAAAATAGCTGTACAAACGCTGCCACCCGTCACCCTCACCGCCGGTCGTGTGACATTGGCCGCCCTGCTCGCCCTTACCTACCTCTATGCCAGCGGTCGACGTCTGCCGGGATCACTGCGGTTGTGGGCTTGGTTCACCGTTATTGCCATCCTTGGCATGGTTATTCCGTTTTGCTTCCTGGCCTGGGGGCAAATCCATGTCGATAGCGCCATCAGCGCCATTTGCTTGGCCAGCGTCCCCTTATTCAGCTTTCCCCTAGCGCATCTGCTGACCCAGGACGAAAAATTGAACGGCGCCAAGATTGCTGGCATCCTGATCGGCTTTGCAGGGATCTTGCTTCTATTCCTCGGTCAGACCGTGAGCGATGGCGGTGGAGATCCAAATAACACCATGACAGCATTGGGGATCGGAGCCATTTTGTTGGGTGCGTTCAGTTATGCCATAGAAGGTCTGCTGATCCGCAGGCTCTACAAGCTCGACAGCGTGGTCTTCGCCACGGCGGGTTTGGTTGTGGCGGCCATCATCATGATCCCGCTCAGCCTGATCCTTGACCGTCCCTGGACCCTTTCCCCATCGACCAACTCGTTGACAGCGCTTCTAATCTTGAGCGTCTTTGGTACAGCCTTTGCGAATTATATCCTTATTCTCCTGATTAGCCGGGTTGGCGCCACAACAGCGTCTCTTAATAATTACGTGGTCCCGGTCATCGGCGTCGCCTGTGGCGTCATCTGGCTGAATGAGATCCTGACCTGGGCGATGGTCGCCGCCTGCCTTCTGATTTTATCCGGCGTTGCTGTTGCATCTCGGCAACCTGTGACAAATAAACAACAGAGTGGTGAATAAAAAACATCTCTATCTCTGTCATGCGCGGTTTGAGGCAAGCTTGTCCACATTCTTGACAAAATCCGTTTCTATGACGTTTGCGTTCGCTTGTGGCTATTGGCTGCAGCCTTTTCGGTTAAGAGCGGATCTTTGGGGGCCAAAACTCACCAGATCTCCACTCTGTCGGACAGGCAAACGTCACTAAACGCTTGCGAAAAAGCTGGGTTAACGGTATTTGACCTCGTGAAGGTTTCATGACACGGCGTCATATCGTTACTACTCGTGGGACGGAACGCTCGACTTGTTTGGTAGACAGAATGCTCGCACCAACGCCGACGCGTGATGATACGCAACCTCGCCGCTTCGCGGATTTCGCGACGCTAACGGATGCGTTGGATTACGCCGCACAAGGCCAAAGAGGCCTAAATTTTTACTCGGCCCGAGGACAACTCGAGGTCGCCGCCACCTATGCCGAAATTCGCGACCGCGCAATCGGCTTTGCCCGGCGGATATTGACCCTTGGCCTTGAAAAAGAAGCCCGGGTCGCGTTGATCGCCGACACCAGCCTTGATTTCGTTATCGCCTTCCTGGGGTGCCAATACGCCAATGTGCTGCCGGTGCCGCTACCGCTTCCAACCTCGTTTGGTGGCCGTGAAGGCTATACGCAGCAGCTCAACCTGCAAATGAAGAGCTGCGCTGCTGACGCTGCAGTCGCCGCCGATGCCATGGTTGCCTTTCTGCAAGAAGCGACCGAGGATCTTAATCTCGCCTTCTGTGGAACCCATGCTGAATTCAATTTGCTGCCGGAAGGTGCGAACGGCCAATTGACCCCGTTACGCCTGCCGTCCCCAGATGATCTTGCTTATCTTCAATATTCTTCCGGAAGCACCCGGTTCCCCCATGGCGTCGCCGTGACCCATCGTTCGCTTCTGGCAAATACCCACGGTATGGGCTTCCAGGGCGTGCAACTGGTTGACGATGACCGCTGCACATCATGGTTGCCGTTCTATCATGACATGGGCTTGGTCGGTTGTTTCCTGACCCCCGTGACATGCCAAGTGTCGGTTGACTATATGGCGACCGAAGACTTCGCCCGCCGTCCGCTGCAATGGCTGACATTGTTGAGCGCCAATCGCGGTACGATTTCCTATAGCCCGACATTCGGCTATGAAATCTGTGCCCGGCGTGCTGGTGAAACGGCCATTGCCAATCTCGATCTCAGTGCCTGGCGTGTAGCCGGCATTGGCGGCGATATGATCCGCCCGAATGTACTTGAGAAATTTGCGCAAACCCTGGCCCCAGCTGGATTTAGTGAAACAGCGTTCGTCGCCAGCTATGGCTTGGCCGAATGCACGCTTGCGGTCAGCTTTGCACCTTTGGGCCGCGGCATCGAAGTCGATATGGTCGATGAGCGCGTTTTGTCGGGTGATCTGCCTGCAAAGCGCAACGGTCATAATGGCCATAATGGCCATGCGATCAACGGACACAATGGTCATAATGGCCACAATGGCCATAACGGACACAGCAACGGCGGCTTCTTCACTGTCGGTACCAGCAATGACAACATTGCCTATCGTGCTGTGGTGAACTGCGGTATTCCGCTGCCGGAGTATGACGTCGAAATTCGTGATGACGATGGCAATATCCTGTTTGATCAGGAAATCGGCCGGGTGTTCGTTCGTGGCCTTAGTGTCATGCAAGGCTATTATCGTGACGATGAAGCCACCGACGCCGCTTTAAGCAGTGGTGGTTGGCTCGATACCGGCGACATGGGTTACACCAAAGGCCCATCCCTGTTCATCGTTGGCCGGTTCAAGGACATGATGATCATCAACGGCCGCAATCATTGGCCGCAAGATATCGAATGGGCCGTTGAACAAATCCCTGGTATTCGTGCCGGTGACAGCGCCGCCATTTCGGTGCCCGGCATCAATGCCGAAGAGGTACCGACCATATTGGTCCAGTGCCGTCTACGCGAAGAAGACGCCCGGCTTGAACTGCAACGCCAGATCAAAGCCACGGTTCAGCAATTCTTCGGCGTGCCTTGTGAAGTTGTTTTGGTCAATCCCCGGTCTTTGCCCAAAACGTCTTCGGGTAAACTGAGCCGCACCAAGGCCCGGATCAATCTGCTTTCCGGCGCCTTTGCCCTGCAGTAAGATAAGCCTCCCTTGTGTGGAGGCTTACAATCATGAGTAAAGATCTGATTTTCTACACTAACCCGCAGTCCCGCGGACGCATTGTCCGTTGGATGCTGGAGGAAATTGGCGTTCATTATGAAACTCAGATCCTCGAATACGCAGGGGATATGAAAAGCCCCGACTATCTCGCCATTAATCCCATGGGGAAAGTCCCGGCCATTCGCCATAAAAATGTAGTGGTCACAGAAACAGCGGCAATTTGTGCATATTTGGCCGATGCATTTCCCACTGCTGGCCTTGCTCCTGCCCACTCAGACCGCGCCTCATATTATCGTTGGATGTTTTTTGCCGCAGGCCCCCTTGAAAGCGCCGTTCTGGATAGAACCTTGGGCTTGATCATGCCTGACGACAAGAAAAGATCCGCAGGCTATGGATCTTATGACGATATGGTCAAAACGTTGGAACACGCCGTTTCAGGAAAAACATA
>JBBCIP010000307.1:0-1569 GCA_037189785.1 Alphaproteobacteria bacterium | reverse complement strand
CCAAAGCCCCACCGACTCGCAGTCTCTTACTCGCTTTAGCAATCCCGTCGAGCATCTGTTGATAAACAGGCCGTTCCACATATAATCGGGATGATGCCACACAGACTTGTCCTGCGTTACCAAATATACCCCCAGCAATACCGTCTATAGCGGCCTCAAGATCCGCATCAGCAAAAACGATTGCTGGTGATTTACCGCCTAGTTCCAATGTAACCTTTTTGAAATTACCTGCTGCCGCCATCAAAATATGGCGGCCAGTTTCCGTTGACCCCGTGAAAGATATTTTATCAACTGATGAATGGGAGGCTAATCGCGCACCCACGGTTCTGCCGCTACCAGTCACAATGTTAACAACACCCGCCGGAATACCTGCCTCGATCAAGAGCTCCCCAAGCTTCAAAGTCGATAGAACGGTTTGATCGGCAGGCTTTACAACAACCGAGCAGCCCGCCGCCAGCGCCGGCGCCATTTTCCAAGCGGCCATGGCAAGTGGCCCGTTCCACGGAATAATAAGCGCTGCAACCCCCAACGGTTCGCGTCGTGTGTAACAATGAAAAGGCGCTGAAACGACAGAAATATCGGTCGTTTTTCCTTCGAGTTTGCTACACCATCCGGCATGATAACGAAACGCTTCAGCAGCAATAGCTACATCACCATGGCGTGCCGCGGCAAAGGGCTTTCCGGCATCAATGCTTTCTAATTCAGCCAAGCTATCCGCATGTGCCGTGATGAGCTCAGAAACTCGCCACAGACGTTGAGCTCGTTCTGATGGTGTCAGCCCTCGCCAGACTTTCTGATCAAATGCTAATCGCGCAGCTGCCACCGCAGCATCGGCATCTCGTTCATCACCACGAGAATATGTAGCGATCACTGAACCGGTAGACGGATCTATACTATCATTCTGTTCACCCGTGGAACCGGTAACCCAATCACCACCGATCAGCATTGACCGAGGCTTGGATATAAATTCCTTCGTTTCACAACTCAGCTCGCGCAAAACAGCCATCGCTATACCCTAATTTGTTACTTTTTATCCCGGCTCCAGACTCTATAAGATATTATGCGGCCCGATTAGGGGGCATAATAATAAATTCCCATGGACTTGCCATCTCACGTCCAACCGGGACCTCAATCAAGGCTGGGCGCGATGATTCCAGTGCTTTACGCAAAATCGTCCTTAAGGCATCCGGTGTCTCAGCACGATAGCCTGCAACTCCATAAGCCTCCGCAAGTTTGACAAAATCCGGATTCTGCAAATCTGATCCAATAATTCGATTACCAAACCATTCCTTTTGTTGCCTTTGGACATTTGTAAAAGAATTGCTGTTAAAAACAATTGTCACAAGAGGAATGTTGTATTGAGCAGCCGTTGCCAATTCTTGTACATTGAACATAAAGCCACCATCCCCGGCGATGGAGACCACGGCTTTATCCGGATTTCCGACTTTGACACCCAAAGCCGTGGCATATCCATAGCCCAGGGTTCCTTGATAGCCACAATTGATATGTTGGCGCGGTTTGTACACAGGAAAACCATACCAAGAGGTAAAACCACACTGTGTAATTTCA
>JBBCIP010000306.1:0-7374 GCA_037189785.1 Alphaproteobacteria bacterium | reverse complement strand
TGACTTTGCCAGGCACTGTCCGATCCCGGCTTAATTCCAAAGACACTGTAGAATGCAGACGGCGGAGGGCTTCATCATGATAGCGAGGGCTGTTGCCTATATGATAAACGGAGCTCAGTTGTTCAGCCCAATTTAATTTTTTGGGTGGTAAATATCCCAGTATCTTTGTTATGTGACTAAGGCTTCTGATCTGCCCACGGCGCATAAAGCGCTTCGTCATAAGGTCAAGTAATAGCGATAAGACTACTCCCATGGTTACCCCAATGACACCAGCCACGGCAAGTAACAGCATGCGTTTGGGCCCGGATGGTTTTTGGGGAACATCAGCCCGCGACACCAAGCGGAGTTCACTTTTCGCGGTACCGCTATTTTCAACTGCGCTGAGACGCGCTCGCTGCTCAAGAAAAGAATTCAATAGCTCACGCTTGGCGGCTATATCGCGCTCCATAGCGCTGATGTCGGCGAGGGATTGACTCATGCCGCTGAGTTCACGTCGCATATTGTCGATGCGGGCTTGTAGGTCTTGTTCTTCGCGGGCTCCGGCATTGACTTGTTGCTGGAGTTTACGAACGTAAGCCGCTGCTTCGGTTCTGATGCTGGAACGGATACTTTCTAGCTGTGATTCCGCGGCGCGAAGGCGTGGATGCTGTGATTGGAGATTGACCTTGAGTTGGCTGACTTCTCCGAGTTTTGCTGAAAGCTCGTTTTTCAAAAGCGCCATCTCGGGCGCTTCTACAATTTCAGCCAAATTGTCATAGTTGCCGCGATTGAGCGATTGCTGTACTTCCAAAGCGCGGGCTTGTAAGCCGGTTTGGATTGAGCGGACTTCGGTCAAACGATCGCTGAATTGTTCAATTTGTCTGGTAACGATCGACGAACTGTCGGCATGTAAGATCCCGGCTTTTTGTTGACGGCGCGATAAGCTGGTTTCGAGCTGTTGAACATCATTTTGCAAGCTGTCGATCCGTTGCCCCAGCCATTCGGCCGAGGTGCCTGCGACGGAAACATCTGCTTCGGTTCTAAGATCCAGGTATGTTTCTGCCACTAGATTTGCAGTCGCTGCGGCAAGCCTCGGATCTTGTGACGCAAAACTTGTTTCAATAATACGAGAGCCACCGCGAATGCGCGTGCCCAGAGAGCTTGAAAATTTTTGATAGACCTCTGCAGGATAGGGCATAGGGATGATGGGAGTGCCGTCATCGGATAAAATGTCTGTTTTTGTTAAGTCTGCGACCTGTAGAGAGGGCAGACTATCGGATGCTGCATCGTCGGATTTGAATAGGCGTGCAATGGGCGCGATATAGGGAGCATTGTCATCGAGCCATGTTATGAGCCCTTCAAAGCGTGACGGTCTTTCGATCGCCGGATTGAATTCGGCGCGTCTGTCTAAGGCTAATTGTCCGATGACTGCCGTTGCGACTTCGCGGGACCGTAGAATTTCAATCTCACTCAGGAGAGCTTTATCCTCATTCATCAACAATGATTGCGGTCGCTCGAAAACATCAGTTTGCAGCCCACGAGGATCCAACATAACGAGGGACATGGCCACATAACGATCCGGCATGGTCACTACGACCAAGAATGCCAAGCCGACAACTGCGGCGGTGGTTGTGACAATTAATCCGAGATGATCACGCAAGCTTGAAATGACACCACGCAGATCTTCAAACAATAGATCGCTCAGCGTACTCATACTTGCGGGACTCCCTTCCTTTGTGGCGAACTGAGGAAAAGGGAGCGAATGTATCGACGCAATGAAACCGGAAATAGCCACTGCAATCCGAATAGCAGGGTGTCAAGAAAACGTGGGTTGCCATGGCGCCAAGCCATCGAAAAGATACGTAATCCGTTTCGCCAGTCTCCGCGTTCTGTCAAGGCCCCGTTCAAGGTTTGCAATAGAAGTCCGGCAAAGGCTTCGCGACTGATCAAAGAACGCATGCTGAGGCACCAAAGCAGGGAGCTTTTGAATTGGTGCATATTGCTGAGGCTTTGTCGCTTGAATTCGGTTAAGTGGCAGGCGAGTGTATCAGGGGCGATAAAAAACTGGGCCTTGCCTTTTTCTGTGACACGGATCAACCAATCCCAATCTTCATGGGCGACATTCCGTTGAGGGTAAGCGATGATCAGATCGCGACGACAGAGAATGGTTGACGCTTGGACAAAACTATCGCCTTTGAATAGTGATCTGCGACAGAATAAATAATCGCCAACACGTTCGTCACGCCGCGGCAAACGCCTGGGCCATATATATTTTCCGGACGGTGTTTCGATTTGAGAGCGGCAAGATATGACGACATCTTTATCCGGATGCTGAGCGGCAATCAACATTTGCTTGTGCAATTTATCAGGAAACCAAGTGTCATCATCGTCAAGGTAGGCGATCCATTCCGTCTTGGCAAGAAAAGCGCCCGTATTTCGACAATATGCAGGACCGTGGTTTTCTATAAGCGCATGAAAATTAACACGAGGATCATGAAAACTTTCAACGACACGCTCGCTTTCAATATCACGAGGTCCATCAATAATAACCAGAACCTGGACGCTGATTGCGGTTTGGTTCAAAACCGATGCGATAGCATCACGGAGATAGCTGGGACGACCCCGAGTTGGAATGATCGCCGTAACTGTTCCTGCAATCGGCATATATGTACCAGCCTAACTTTGTAAAATGAATTCAGACTCTCAGTAGGTCAGAAATCTGTGCTGCTGTGCGTGATAATTCTGAGACATCCAACATTATGGTGTCAAATATGGGGGTTTAGATATGTTTGTGCCCCAATCTTTTGCTAAAACAGCGGTATCGATCATAAAACTGTCATCAAGAAACGGAGCTGCATGATACAGGTCATAATTCGAGGAATTGTTGGGCTACTTGCGATGGTGCTGGTCGCGGCCTGCGCGTCGCAACCTGTGGCCACGGAACTCGCAGCCGATGGGCAATGGCGCTATTTGTTAAATAGCGAAGATGAAATTAAAGTCGTTGTTTATGGCGAAGAAGAATTATCGGACACTTATAAAGTCGATGCTGCCGGTAATATTTCCATGCCGTTGATCGGCACGGTGCCTGTGCGCGGCCAAACGACAACTGGTTTAGAACAGGTGCTGGTGCAGAAATTGGCCGATGGGTTTCTGAATAATCCGAACGTTCGTGTGGAAATGGTGACTTATCGGCCATTTTTCATTCTGGGTGAGGTGCGTAATCCAGGTAAGTATCCCTATACACCGGGTTTAACGGTGTTTTCTGCCGTGGCGATTGGTGGCGGATTTACATATCGTGCCAATACCGATGATTTTGAAGTTGTGCGTCAACTTTCAAATGGGGAGAAAAGCAAAGGTTCGGCAAAGCGAGATTCAGAACTTTATCCAGGGGATATCATCTATGTTCGGGAACGTTTGTTCTAAGGCCTTGGTCGTCGCCATTTGTTTGCTGCCGATGACGGCTGTGGGGCAACAGGTTCAAGCACCGGCACAGGATCTTTATCCGGAACCCAAAAGGGGGGATACGGTGTTGAAGCGTTTGCGCCCGGCCACAGATGCCAAAGGTATGCCGATCGGGGGAGGATGGCGCGTTTATCCTGAATTAGATCTGTCGGCACGCTATGATGATAATATTTTTGCCGAGCAAACTCATAAAAAAGATGATGTTGTCGTTGTGGCTCGTCCTTCGATCCGTGTGACCAATGACGGTGCGTTTGGGCTGATTGCTGCGGAAGTTTATGGCGATCTTGAATACCACAAAGATTATACGTCAGAAGATGCCAAGAATTTTGGAGCGGAAGCGGCCTATCAGTCGGCACAAGATCAGCGGTTTAAAGTTGAAGCTAGAACCGGCTTTCGGCGCATTACACAAGATCGTGCCGATCCCGAAGAACGTATTCTTGATGAGCGCAGCGAGCTTGATCGTTATTTTGGCCGCATTGCCATGCGATATGATTTCGGTCGTCTGCAAATTGGGGCTGGGGGCGAAGCACGGCGCATAGATTTTAGGCAAGGTTTTAACGATGATAGAGATCGTAAAGAGTATCTCGGTCATTTGGATTTGAGATTCATAAGGACGGAAAGCACATCACTCTATGTTTCGCCACGGTGGCGTTCCGTGCGATATGACGAAATGGTTGACCGAACCGGGCTCAATCGTAATCGGGACGAAGGTGGCGCAGTTCTGGGCGTACAATTGGACTTTGGCGGTATCTTGATCGGGACCGTTGAGATGGGGGCGACGAAGCTATGGTTTGATGATCCTGCTTTTGATGACAAAATCTTATTTTCGGCTGCAGCGGGACTTGATTGGAATGTGACACGATTGACCACAGTGTCTTTCGAGGCCGAGCGCGCGCCCCATGCGACAGTTCAGATTGCGTCTCCCATTCGGATTGATAGTCTTGTGGGCGTTGCCGTCAATCATGAATTAAAACGTAATATTATTATTAGCCTTGGGGCATCTTATATTAATCAAAAATTCCAGAATATCGGTCGAAGCGATGACGTGATGGAATATACCGCGGGTATTGATTATCGTTTAAATCGTTATATTCATATGAAATTAGACTATGCTTATCGTGATCGTTCATCTGATTTGGATACGATTGAGTTTTCACGCAACCGCATATCCCTAGGATTTAGGCTACAGATTTAGCGTTGCGGCGTGCTTCTAAGATTGCATAGATAAAAATTGGAATCCCAACAACATAGCGGTGCGCTAAGCGTTTGGGTTCTTGAGCGAGACGATACAACCATTCGAGCCGGGATTTTTGCATCCACAAGGGGGCGCGTGTGAAGCGGTTTGCCAGAAAGTCCAATATGGCGCCACCATTCAAGACCAAGAGATTGCTAGAAATTTCGTAGGCAATACGCTGGGCCAGAGCTTCTTGGCGCGGCATGCCCATGGCGAGTATGACAACGCTTGGTTTTTTGGTCCGAATGTCCTCTAAATAGTGATCTGGGTTTTGGAACCCGTTAATATGAGAAACAATGGTATGTCCTTGTGCTGTTAAAAGCTTGGCAGAAGCACTGAGCCATGGTTCGGCAGTGCCATAAAGTGCAAGAGAGCGCCCCACTGTTTTTTGCAAAATATCTGGAATCAGATCGGTTCCGTTCAAGTTGGCGCCGGGATATAAATTTAAAGCGCGACAAGCCAGTTCAACACCGGCGCCGTCGCGTAGTAAAAAATCGGACGACATCAAATTGCGATGGAATATTTCATCGTTACGAGCCAAATTGACCGCGTGTTGATTAAGAAAGCTGACAACGGTCGGCCTTTTCTGTGTGTTTTGCAAGATGGCGCTGATTGCATGCTCCTGGCTATCATACGTAGTCATGGCACACAGCAAGTGATGAACAGATTTAGAGCGATCAGTATGCATTTTTGGTTTGAATCAAGCTTAAAAATGTCATGATGATGATGCGGATGTCGAATGCCAAAGACCAATTATTTACATAATGCACATCGTATTTGACGCGATTATGGGCTTTTTCAAGATCATCAATTTCACCGCGCAAGTCATTGACCTGGGCCCATCCTGTAATGCCGGGGCGGACGCGATGACGTGATGCGTAGCCCTTAACGGCATCAAAGTAGTATAGATGACCGACTTTCATCGAAAGTGCATGGGGGCGGGGACCGACAATCGACATCTCACCACGGAGAACATTCAGTAACTGGGGCAATTCATCCAAACTGCTACGGCGTAAAAACCGTCCGACCCGTGTGACGCGGGGGTCGCCTTTGACGGTTCGGGCCGTGCCGGTCGCATCCTGACGACCTGTGTACATGCTCCGGAATTTGAGGACTTCAATGGTTTCGCTATTAAAACCGAAACGAAGTTGACGGAAAAAAACCGGGCCGCGACTTTCAATTTTGATGGCCAAAGCAATCAATAACATCAAGGGACCGAGCAGGGCCAAGGCCGTGGTTGCGATCACTTTGTCTTCAATCCATTTAGCTACGGCTTGCCAGTCTTTGATGGGACGGTCCCAAATGTTCAACATGGGTACGGACGCCATTGTCGCTAATTTTGGTTCTAACAGTTGAAAGCCAATGGCCGATGGGGAGAGGCGAACATCGACCGCGACCGCTTCAAGCGCGGTCATTAATTGTGAAAGGCGTTCTGCAGCGGACCAGGGCAGGGTAATCACGACGGTGTCAATCTTGCCTTGTCTGGCTGCTGCCACCAGATCATTCGTATCGCCTAAAACGGGATATCCGCAGATATCTTCGGGCACGCGTGGGGGGATGCGGTCGTCGTATATGCCGGCGACCTGAAGATAGGGGTGACGCTCTTTCATCAAATGCTCAACCAAAAGCTGCCCATTTTGACCCGCGCCCAATATGGCGATGCGTTCACCGATCAGACCTTGCTGGGCGAGCCGTATGCTGGCTTTGGCGGCCATCATCCGATTGACGATGAGAAGCAGCGATCCGGCAGTAAACCAGCTGAATAGCCAAACACGGGAAAAGTCTTCGCTGGCTTTCAAGGCAAAGGCAATCATGACAATGAAAGTCAATGCCAGGGCCCAATTCGCGAGCACATGAAACAATCGACGTTTAAGATAGCGTAACCGTTCCTGAGTGTATTGACCCGTGAAATATTGGATGCCAAGGAATGCCACTGTGCCCGAAAAAATGGCCGGAACATAGCGCATGATACTTTCGGGGGCATCTGGGGCAACGTAGAAGAACCAGATTAGAAAGCCGGAAATGATCAACAGCACGGCTTCCATTTGTGCCAAAATCCCAATGATAATTTTTGGCGACAGCCGTAACTTGTGCTGATCCTCCGTATCATTTGGCGGCGGGCTTTTTCCGGATTTATATCGTAGAATTGGGTAGCCAGCGAAAGCATTCCTGGCGTTGTCAGAAGGCTTTGATGTATTAGCCTTTATTTTTATGTCCGCGGGCATTCAGGCCACCTTTTTAGCTCATCAGAAAGTGGCCCCCCATTTCCCAAGTTTCTTTTGGCGTTGGAAAAACTATACGCAGAAATTGCGACAGAGAAACAACAGATCGCGTGACAAATCTGTGTCACGCGATCAAAAGATGAAGTCAGGAATAATTTCGTATTGGTTTTATGGAGTAGGGCTAGACCGCCTGTTTTGTTTGCTGTCTACCCGTAATATCTAGGTAAGCATCGATTTTTTGCGGATGCCCCAGAAGAAAGCCCTGAACCTCGTCGCAGCCCTCGATCCGCAAAAGGTCCATTTGACTATTCGTTTCAACGCCTTCGGCCACGACAGGGATATCGAGCGCGTGGGCCAGTCCGATAACCGCTTTGACAATGGCAACAGATTGCGGATTGGTTTCCATTTCCTTCACAAAGCTGCGATCAATTTTGACCTTATCAAAGGGGAACCGTTGCAGATAGCTGAGTGACGAAT
>JBBCIP010000305.1:0-3932 GCA_037189785.1 Alphaproteobacteria bacterium | reverse complement strand
CCCGATTAGAAACCGATAATAAGGCCCAAGTCCCCATGCGCAGTCCCAATCCCGATATGACAATCGCCTTTCAAGGCGAATTAGGTGCCAATTCCGACCTTGCCTGCCGGGAAGCTTTTCCTGACATGACGGTGCTGCCCTGCGCAACATTTGAGGATGCTTTTCAAGCGGTTGAGGATGGAACAGCGCGGCTCGGCATGATTCCGATCGAAAACTCCATCGCCGGGCGGGTCGCTGATATCCATCAGCTGCTGCCGCATTCCAAGCTCCATATCATCGGCGAGCATTTTTTGCGGATCAACCATCAACTGTTGGCGCCGAAGGGGGCGACATTAGAGACGTTGACGGAAGTTCACAGCCATGTTCAGGCGCTGGGCCAGTGCCGCGGCACCCTGAAACGCTTAGGCTTAACGCCCATTACCTTTGGTGATACGGCCGGAGCCGCCCGCTGGATCGCCGAACGGAACGATCCGGCCGTCGGCGCCATCGCCTCGTCCTTGGCGGGTGAAATCTATGGCTTGGACACCCTTGCCACCAATATCGAGGATGCGGAACACAACACCACCCGCTTCATCATCGTGTCCCGGGAGCCGCAATTGCCGCCCGCCGATAACGGCCTGACCATGATGACCTTTATGTTCCAAGTGCGGAACGTGCCCGCCGCGCTTTATAAAGCCATGGGCGGGTTCGCCACCAACGGCATCAACCTGACCAAACTGGAAAGCTATCAGTTGAACGGCGCGTTCACGGCAACCCAGTTTTATGCCGATATCGAAGGCCATCCCGACCATCGGTCCGTCAAGCTGGCCATGGAGGAACTGGCGTTTTTCACCACCAATGTGCGCGTATTCGGCACCTATCCGGCCCATGACTACCGCCTGCATAGCCGTTGAGATGATGGTCGAGACTGCGCAGCCCGAACCGGTGGATGGATTGCCGGGTCAAGCCCGGCAATGACGGTCCATAAATTGTCACCACCAATGTGCGCGTGTTCGGCCCTATCCGGTCTATGATTGCCGCCTGGATAGCCGCTGAGGTGATGGTCGAGGCTGCGCAGGCCGAACCGAAGGATCGATTGCCGGGTCAAGCCCGGCAATGACGGTCGATGATTTGTCACCACCAATGTGCGCGTGTTCGGCCCTATCCGGCTTATGACTGCCGCCTGCATAGCCGCTGAGGTGATGGTCGAGGCTGCGCAGCCCGAACCGAAGGATCGATTGCCGGGTCAAGCCCGGCAATGACGGTCCATAATTTTTCATCACTAATGTGCGCGTGTTCGGCACCTATTCGGCCTATGACTGCCGCCTGCATAGCCGTTGAGGTGATGGTCGAGGCTGCAAAAGCCGAACCGGTGGATCGATTGCCGGGTCGAGCCCGGCAATGACGGTCGATAAGTTGTCACCACTAATGTGCGCGTGTTCGGCCCTATCCGGCCTATTGATTGCCGCCTGCATAGCCGTTGAGGTGATGGTCGAGGCTGCGCAGCCCGAACCGGTGGATGGATTGCCGGGTCAAGCCCGGCAATGACGGTCGATAATTTGTCACCACCGGGCTTGTCCCGGTGGTCCATGGCCCCACCCGCATATCGGTGCTGCGGGCGGCTTGCTCATCAGACCATTACGAGTCCTCGGCCCAGTCCCTGAGCAGGTGGTGGGCGATGGCAAAGCGTGGGGGGACAAAGAAATTCAATGACTTGTCCCCTGACAAAACGGCTTTGACCTGATCCCGGGTAAACCACTGAAGATCATCAAGCTCGTTCATGTCCGGCGTCAATTTGTCATCATCGGCAATGGCCCGGCAGCCGATCATCAAACTGGATGGATAAGGCCAGGGCTGGCTTTTCATATAGCGCACATCCCGCACCCGGAGCCCGGCTTCTTCCCAGATTTCCCGGGCCACGGCTTCTTCCAGGCTTTCGCCGGGCTCAATAAATCCGGCCAAAGCCGAATACATGCCGGGTGGGAATCGTGGCTGGCGACCCATCAGGCAATAATCACCGCGCGCATCCGTTCGGGTCACAAGCATGATCGCGACCGGATCAACGCGCGGGAAATGTTCGGCCTTACAGCTTTCAGCCGTACAAATGCGTTGTGCGCCAGCTTTGGCCAGGCGCGTCGGCGCTCCGCATTTGGCGCAAAACCCATGGCGAGCATGCCAATCCAGGAGCGACTTGCCCTGGGCGACAATGGCGCTTTCTTCGAGCGGCAGAAACGCCGCCACCGTGCGGGCGTCCTGAAATTCGCCGCCGGCAATATCCGCTTTGGCGCCAAGGTCGACGGCGAATTTGGCCGAATCACCCTCGATCCCCAGTAAAACCCATGGAAATCCAGCAATACCGCCGATATCTGTGGCATCCAGCCAACCGAGCCGGCCATCGCGAATGAACGGCTCGAAGTTCCGATACGGCAAAAGGCGGCTTTTTGGGTCCAGCAAACGCGCCGCCACCCAATCGGCATCAAGGCGCTGGTTTTCGGCGCGATCTAAAGGATTTCCGGTAAAAGTAAGGGGGTTTCCGGCAGATATCATGGTATTCACAAGACCCTCGATCACATTAAGAAGACAGCCGGAGATATACTGGACTTGAACCCCCGGCGGAAATATCCGATATACTGACCCGGGAGATTGGCGATGGGCAAGTCGCTCGCCAATCCGGTCAGGTCCGGAAGGAAGCAGCCGCAACGAGTTTCGCTTGGGTCATTTGTCGATCTCCCACCTCTGATCCTGCACTGCGTATTCCGCCGAAGCGCATGTCTAACTGGAGTGCCAGCGCCGCATGACAGACGACGCTTTGATGACTTCTGGCTCCTCCGGTACCCCTTATCGGGTTCTGGCCCGTAAATATCGCCCGCAGACCTTCTCCGCGCTGATCGGCCAAGATGCCATGGTCAGAACCCTGGCCAACGCTATTGAAAGCGGACGCTTGGCCCATGCCTTTATTCTGACCGGGGTGCGTGGGGTCGGTAAAACATCGACCGCCCGCCTGATCGCCCGCGCGCTGAACTGTATCGGCGCCGACGGCCAGGGCGGCCCAACCGTTGACCCGTGCGGCGTGTGCGACCAATGCGTGTCGATCGCTGAGTCGCGTCATGTGGACGTGCTTGAAATGGATGCCGCGAGCCGCACCGGTGTCGACGACATTCGTGAGATCATCGACGGCGTGCGCTATAGCCCGGTATCGGCACGGTTCAAGATCTATATCATCGACGAAGTGCACATGTTGTCACGCAACGCCTTTAACGCGTTGCTGAAGACACTGGAAGAGCCGCCGGAACACGTAAAGTTCTTGTTCGCGACGACCGAGATTCGCAAAGTACCGGTAACGGTGCTGTCACGCTGCCAGCGCTTTGACCTGCGCCGGGTCGAAGCCGAAACCTTGGTATCCCATTTTCGCACCATCGTCGAAAAAGAAGGTGCCAAAGCCGATGACGCGGCCTTGGCGCTGATCGCCCGCGCTGCCGAAGGATCGGTGCGCGACGGCTTATCGTTATTGGACCAAGCCATCGCCCATGGCGCCGGTGCCATCACAGAATCTCAGGTCCGCGACATGCTGGGTCTGGCCGACCGGGCCCAGGTGCTTGATTTGTATCGGGCGGTGATGTCGGGGGCTGTGGATAGCGCGCTCGCCAATTTGCGGGGGCAATATAATCTTGGCGCCGACCCGATCGTGGTGTTGCAGGATATGTTGGAGCTGACCCATTGGATAACCCGCTTGAAGGTCGTCCCCGACGCCGGTGATGACGCCGTGACGTCGGAAGCCGAACGGTCTTTGGGCGGCGAGTTGGCACGCGATTTGTCGATCCCGACCTTGACCCGGACTTGGCAAGTCTTGATCAAAGGGCTGGAAGAAACCCGGGTTGCACCGTCGCCATTGTCGGCAGCGGAAATGGTGTTGATCCGCCTCGCCTATATCAGTGATTTGCCGAACCCCGCAG
>JBBCIP010000304.1:0-8816 GCA_037189785.1 Alphaproteobacteria bacterium | reverse complement strand
GGAATAGGTGGCATAGGTCATGAAATCATCTGACCACGAATACGCCAACTGTACTTTCGGTTGGAACTTACTGTTCTTCGCCCGTAAGCGGTCCACCAGGTTGCCGTTGGGATCGATCGCTTGTATCGGCGTATTGGCGGTCGCGTCGGTCACACGTCCATTGCTGAACTTGTTTTCGTCATAGCGCGCGGCAACGGTCAGCTCCAAATTATCGACGATGTCATAGGAAATCTGACCATAGATCCCCCACATTTCGTCTTTTTTGTCGTCATACCGGTTGGTCAAATACACCAAGTTACCTGGCGCGGGTGCTACGATATGGCCCGCCCCCAAATGAACCAGGGATGTCCGCGACAACACTTCAGCGCCGACAATCCAGCGCAAGCGCTGATCGGAATTTGAGGTCAAACGGAAATCAGCCGACCAGGTTTCGTAATCGTCGGTCAAATCTTGGAATTCATCAATCGGCTGACCTGGTAACGCCGCATCGCCATAAAGCGGCGACCCGAACACAGTTTGTCCGCCTGGCAGCGGTGGTTTGCCAAAGTTCACAGGCCCAAATAAATCTTGTCCGAGATCTTGATACGCGAGCACGCCGGTAAATGTCGCAAAGCCCATATCCCAATCGGTTTTCAACGAAATATCGACAAATTCGCGATCTTCACGACCAAGGAAACCAAGACGGCGCACCGGACCTGGGGCAGATGCGGTGCGGAATTCATCGATCAAAGCCGGCGACGCTACTTTGTCTTGCATCACGCTGCCGCCTTTGGAATCGACAAACGCCGCACGCAGGTCAAAGCTTAGATTATCAGACGGCGTGAAGATCAATCGACCCCGTATCGTTTTCATATTGCGGAAATCGATATCTTCGCCGTCCGTTGTGTTGACCAAACCATCGGCATCATTGAAATAACCGCTGACACGGAACAACAACTTATCTTCGACCAACGCACCGGACACCGCACCCGACAACGCGATATCATTGCCTTTGCCATAAGACGCCGTGATCTTGCCTTCCAAATCATTGGTCGGTTTTGTGGTGATGACATTGATCGCGCCACCGATTGCGCCCGCGCCATATAACGCGCCTTGTGGACCCTTCAAAATTTCGAGCCGTTCGATATCTAATAAAGCGCCCTGGTTGATCGAATCCAAGGATGACGCTTTCACACCGTCCACCACATAGGAAATCGGCGGCCAGCCTTGAGCGCCGGATGTGATCCCACGAATGGTGATAAAGGTTAGACCGGACCGGAATGTTTTGCGCATGATGACGTTCGGCACCATGTCGATGAAATCTTGCACATTGTCGATACCAGCCGCTTGAATATCGGCGGCCGAAAATGCAGTGATGGAATCAGGAACTTTTTGTAAACTTTCCCCACGCATCCGCGCCGTCACCATAATTTCTTCAATGGCGAAAGGTTTGTCGGTGTCATCCTCGGCATAGGCTGGTACCGCAACACAGGAAATGATTGCCGTCGACATCAAGAATGTCTTCATGACTCGCATGATGTATTCCTCCGATTTATAAAATTATTCTATTCTAATTTGAAATTAGACTTAATTCGCTCTATCGACAGCGACAATCATGCTCGCTTTGGCACAAAAATGCTGACTTTCAAATATTATCGCTTGAAATGGGAATTTTTTATTCTAAATGGGACCAAAAATCATATTTATCAGTATGATTTATTTGTTTTATTCATAAATACAAATAATTTATTCTTAATTACAATTTATCATGCTTAATATAGTCATGAATCAAGCTTCTCGCCGATCAACCCTCAGGTTGAATCGGGAGTTTTCCACCGCCTTGGGATTGGGACAGAATGATATTGGTTCGAATTTCCTGGATTCCCGAAATGCTCCACAGGCCTTCTTTCAAAAACCGCTCCAGATGCTCGATGTTTTTAACGCAGATCAACAACACGAAATCCATTTCGCCTAAGATTGTGTAGCAATCCAAAACTTCCGGCATACGGGTAATACGGGTTTCAAAATTGCCAAGCATCTGCCGCCCTGGTTCCGACAATTTCACTTGGATCAGCGCCATCACTTCTAGCCCAAGCAACTGTCTGTTCAAGACCGCAACGCGGCGTTCTATATAGCCAAGTTCTTCGAGTTTATTGATTCGCTTCCAGCACGGCGACTGCGACAGCCCAACCATATCCGCAATTTCACTGGTCGATTTGGACGCATCACTTTGCAAAATCTCGAGAATCCGGATATCGAAATCATCGATATTGTATTGCCCGCTCGGCTTCTTCTTTTTCATCGCTGTCCTTGATCGTATACGGGACTCGTATACCAGACTCGTATACTGGGCTCACACGCCACCCTATGGTGATCATCCGATGGCTGTGCTGGATTGTTGAGGGAGAGCACAGCAGAAGTCAAGCCACGCTGCCCGCCATGATTTCTCCGGATTTACGCCTTGTTGGTGCCACCTTATCGATCAATGATCGCTTCAGCCATCGTTCATATGCAACCTTCTATGACAGTATGGCTATGACAGGATGGAGAGTGCTAGTCTTATTTGCCTAGGCTGTAGAGTGACGGACTATTGGGTCCACAAATTATGGACATACCATCAGAAAGGGCTGCCCCTATGACACCATTGCATATGAAACAGTTGCAAAAAGCATTCAAAGCTATTCCGGTCGCTGCCATGATGATCGGCACGGCGTCGGTGGCCACCATTGCTGGTATGGGATTGGCCCATGCCGATAATGATCCGACCCCACGCATTAGCGTATCCGGTGAAGGCGAAGCGACGCTGGCCCCCGATATGGCGATCTTGAATTTAAGTGTCGTTCGCGAAGCGGCCACAGCGCGCGAAGCCTTGACCGCCAATAACGATGCCATGCGCAAAGTCCTGGCATCCATGAAAGAGTCCGGCATCGCTGAACGCGACCTGCAAACATCCGGCATCAATATTCAACCGCGCTACCAGTATCCTGATAAAAACAACGGGCTCAAGGAAGCGCGCATCACCGGTTATACCGTCAGCAACAGTTTGACGGTGCGCATTCGCGACATCAATGCGGTCGGCGGCATTCTTGATAAATCCGTTACGCTTGGCGTCAATCGCGGTGGCGGATTACAGTTCACCAACGACAATCCAAAAGCAGCTTTGGCCGAAGCGCGCAAACGCGCCGTCGTTGAAGCAACGGAAAAAGCCAAGACACTTGCTGAAGCATCGGGTGTTAATATTGGTCGGATCTTAGATATCAACGAACAATCCTATATGCCGCGTCCGATCATGTATGCACAAGCCATGAGAGCTGCTGCGCCGGAAGCTGATTCCGTTCCGATGGCAGCCGGTGAAAACAGTTATCGCGTCAATGTCAACATCAGCTTCGAGATTAAACAGTAAACGACAGTTTTTATTGTTTGCTGCAAGACTTTTTATGGCGCAGATCAACATTGATCTGCGCCATTTCATTTATATCATTTCGTTTATTAAGCGTATCATTGCACGGTAAAACTTACGCTCGCAATATTCTGCAATTTGGTAACGGTTTTGCCGCCGATGTCTTTGTTGGTCGCGGCGTTGTGACGCGTTACCAAAATAAACAATCCTTTTTCATTCACCGGCACCGTCACCTGACCGCGTTCATTTGCCGTAAATGTTTTTTCCCATTTATCCGGCGTTATCACAGTGACCGCTGCACCAGATAGCGCCTTGCCCTGAAAGATTACGGTGAATGTATCACTGTTGGCTTGCACCGGTACCAGTTCAAGATCAAACACTGCCGTCGTGCTATCCCGTCCTGCTTTGGCTTGGAATGCGGCAGCTTGATACGCGCCGTCATCGCTTTTCCAAGGCGCCCATACTTGATCCGTATAAAGACGCACATCACCCGCGCCAGATAGTGTTGCTTCCAGATGATCGTCACGCGCCACAAGAACGGCCGGGGTCGTCCGATCGGTCGTGAACACCTCGGTCACCGATACCAACTTCGCGACGTCATCGCCTTTGTCTGGCGTGCCGTTGACATCACCGACATACGCGCGCACAAGATTTCCCTGACCACGCTCCAACCACATTTCATGCGCCGTTGCCGTGACCGGAATAGCCATCACCACAGATGCTAACAGTATCTTTTTCAACACGGTCTTTAAGCCCTTTCTTCGTTACACATACTTTTACAAACACTGTTCAGCACCGCGATCACCCGCTTTGCCTGCAAAATGTCGTCATGCACACAAACAACTGGAAAATATTTTTCGTCGATTTTTAGTCCAGAATTCCGCGTATCCGACACGCAGAATACATAGATAATAATAATTCTCAATATTATTTAATGGTTAAAGTTAACGCTGACAACCCCGTCGACAGCACCAACCCATTGTAACTTTTATATTATTTCAGAATATGACAAAACACCCGCCACCCCGCCATCACCGGGGTGACCGCGTTGGTATCGTCTCGCTAAACATGAGGCTCTAAGGGAAACAATACGGGCCGCAGCGTTTGCTCAGATATCGTCGTCAGCCGCCGGGCCGCCTTCGCCTTCCCATTTATTGATGGCGCGCACATCTTTGGCCGTGAACTTTAACCGCACGCCAATCCCGCCCTCTGCACTTTCGGCAATAAACACAGCGCCGCCGTCTTCAAGGGCCTGTTTGAGACTGTGCTTCGCATCTTCGTCAAGATCACATTGACCCGTTTCAAAAGCCGCAATGGTTTCAGCGTCAACACCCGAAAGACGGGCGATTTTACTGCAAGGCCATTGAATAAGGGCCCGCGCGGCGCGGCATTGGGGACCAGTCAAAGACACGGAAAGCACTCCTTTCATCAGCACAGCCTATTGTTGATCTTAGCAAGGCAGGCCGTAAGGGCAATGACAGATCACGCCATGGGTGCAAGAGTGATAAGGCAACCGGACCCTTAACAACGCAGGGCAGCAAAACAATCAGCGCGTGCTGACTTTAATATTTCAATATGATCTGTGAAAATTTGGAGCGGGCGATGAGATTCGAACTCACGACCCCAACCTTGGCAAGGTTGTGCTCTACCCCTGAGCTACGCCCGCGCTCCTGACACGGCACCGCGGACGTGTTCCGCGGCGTGGTGGGCGGATCATACGCAAAAGGAAAGGCATTGCAAGTGCAAAAAGTTGCCTTTTTCAACCTTGCCCCATTCCGGCGATCCCAGTATCAAACGGGGTGGCTTTGCTCACAGGATCAGGGCTTCGCCCGAATAATTTGGCCAACCACTGAGAGCGCAGGATGTCAGACCAAGACTCACCACAAACCTCACACGAGTCCGGCGCCGGGCCCCGCCAACTGGCCACGGAAACCGATCTTTTCCTGCTGTTGGATCAGCTTGGCATCCATCACGAGACCCAACGCCATGCCCCGGTGTTCACAGTCGAGGAAAGTGCGGCACTTTTGGACCGGCTTCCGGGCGGCCATATTAAAAATTTGTTTCTGAAGGACAAAAAGGGGCAAAGCCTGCTTGTGGTGGTAGAGGCTCAGCGCCGGGTCGATATCAAATCCTTGGGCCAAATTCCTGATCTTGGCATTGGTCGGCTCAGTTTCGCCTCGCCCGAGACGCTATTGGCTCGGCTTGGCGTGACCCCGGGCTCGGTCACCCCGTTTGCGGTCATCAACGCCCAGGGCGACGACGCTTTGACGGTTATTGTCGACGCCGGCTTGATGCGCCACGATCGTCTGAACGCCCATCCGCTCCATAATGCGGCGACCACAGCTGTGGCTAAAGATGATCTGATACGGTTTTTGCACCATTGCGGATTCCCCCCTATAGTGGTCGACTTCGACGCTCTTTAAAGCGGCCGCCTCATCTTCTAGGGCCAGAGGCGAAGCCGGTTTTAGGACCAGAGGTAAAGCCGCTCGTTTTAAAACCATAGCGCCACCTTTAAAATCGAGATCAGGCAAGCTATATCAAGCGCATATCGCCACATCCGACGACAGAAAGAGGATAAAATCCCATGGAGACATTGATCGGCTCAGCAAATGGCGCGAACCCGGCCAAGACCGATAACCTCGCGACTGACAACCTTGTGATCGACAGCAGCATCAGCACGTTCCAGAAAGACGTGCTCGAAGCGTCGTTGGAGGTGCCGGTTCTGGTCGATTTCTGGGCGCCCTGGTGCGGGCCGTGCAAAACCTTGGGCCCGATGCTCGAAAAATTGGTGCGGGAAGCCCGTGGCGCCGTGCGTATGGTCAAAATCAATGTCGACCAAAACCAAATGCTGGCCCAACAGTTGCAAATTCAGTCGATCCCGACCGTGATCGTGTTCAAGGGCGGCCGCCCAATCGATGGCTTCCAAGGCGCGTTGCCGGAATCCCAATTGAAGCAATTCATCACTGCCCTGGCCGGGGATGTCGGGCCGACACCGACCGAACAATTATTGGAAGCCGGCGAACAAGCTCTGGCTGCCGGCGATCCACAGCAAGCCGCGCAATTTTTTGCCGCCCTGTTGGAGGCTGAACCGGCCAATGCCAAGGCTATCGGTCGCCTAGCCCTGATCCAAACCCAGCTGGGCGATGTCGAGGCCGCCAAGGCCACCCTGGCCACAGCCCCAGCCGACGCCACAGACCAAGCCGATATCGTCGCCGCCCGCGCCGCTTTGGCGTTAGCAGAAGAAACCCGCCATGCCGGGGATCCAGCCCAATACCGCGCCGCCCTGGACCAAGATGAAAACGATCATCAAGCACGGTTTGATTTGGCCTTGGCCCTGACCAAAATCGGCGACTTCGACGCCGCCGCCACAGCCCTTTTGGATATCGTGCGGCGTGATCGCGCTTGGAACGATGACGGCGCCCGCAAACAATTGGTCAAGATGTTCGATGCCTTCGGCCACAGCAGCCCGTTCACGTTGGCAAATCGTCGCAAACTGTCGTCGGTGCTGTTTTCATGAGATTTGGTGTCTTTGGGACCGTAGTGCCCAAAGTTTGAGTAAGATTAAGGATTTCAGATGGCCACCGATGCTTCCGGTTCCCGCGACGACATGACAGATGTCATAGCGCCTTTGCCAACGGTGGTGCCGTTGTTTCCTTTGACCGGTGCGTTATTGCTGCCGCGCAGTATCATGCCGCTCAATATATTCGAGCCGCGCTATCTGGCCATGGTGCGGGATGCCCTGGATCGCGACCACGTTATCGGGATGGTGCAGCCGCAAGATCCCGACGACACACGGTTTGAACCACCCATCTACAAAATCGCCTGCCTGGGCCGGATCACCGAGCATCGCAATTTGCCGGATGGGCGCATGATGATTTCTCTCGAAGGCATCAGTCGTTTCGATATCGTCGAAGAATTAGCCCACACAACACCCTATCGCCAAGCCCGCGTCGATTACGATCGTTTCACGGCCGATATTGACGCCATTGATCACATTGCCGTCGCTGATCGTGATAGTCTCATCGGCCATTTGCGGAAGTTTCTCGCGACCCGTAATATGTCTGCGGATTGGAGTTTGATTGATACCGCGTCCGACGAAATGTTGGTCAATGCCCTGGCCACCATTTGTCCGTTCGAAGCCAACGAAAAACAAGCCCTGCTCGAAGCGTCAAGTTTGACCGACCGGGCCCGCTTGATGATCACCATGATGGATTTTGCTTTGGCCGATACGGGTGACACGCCTTCGGTGCCTCATTAAATCTGCGTGACCCGGAAACCAGGGCCGAAAACCATAGAAAGATCACATGATGCCAGAGACAGAGATAAAGACAGAGACATTAGGCCCGACTCTCGATCCACGGCTGTTGGAAATTTTGGTTTGCCCGCTCACCAAAGGGCCGCTGGAGTATGATCGCAGCGCCAACGAATTGATCAGCCGTAAAGCCAATCTTGCCTATCCCATTCGTGATGGTATTCCGATCATGTTGGCAGAAGAAGCGCGGCCCTTGAGTGACGACGAGACCGCGGCGTGAGCAAACCGCCCAAAGGCATTCGTGTCGATCAAAATCGAAAAAATTTGACCGTTGTTTTTGATGATGACGATCACGCGGTTTTTTCCGCCGAGTTTTTGCGCGTTGAAAGCCCATCAGCCGAAGTGCAAGGCCATCATCCATCCGAACGGCGCATCATCGGCGGTAAACGCGATGTTGTCATTCAAGCGTTGGAGCCGGTCGGCAGTTACGCCATCCGCATCATCTTCGATGACGGTCACGATACCGGCCTTTATTCATGGGACTATCTTGCCACACTCGGTCGCGATCATGACCGACTATGGCAAACATATTTGGATGGTCTTGCGGCACAAGGACTGAGCCGCGATCCCTGATCAATCGATCAGAGCGGTTGCCCCTTCAACAAGCGCGGCAAGTCACCAACGGTGCCACGCGCATGTTCCATAAACAAACGCTTCATCACCGGCAACCGATTGACCGCGCCAAGCCCCAATGATCGAATGGTTTGGAACGCCGGTTGATCGATCATGAACAAGCGGTTCAAACTGTCGGTTACGACGCTCAATGTCATCGTGTCGAAACGCCGCCACTGGGCGTAGCGATCCAACACCGCATCGCTGCCGATATCTTCACCAGCACGGGCCGCGTCGACGATCACTTCCGCCAAGGCCGCGACATCTTTCAAACCAAGATTGAGCCCTTGACCGGCGATCGGATGAATGCCGTGTGCGGTATCACCCAATAGCGCCAAGCGGCGATCCGTGAAGCGATCAACCACATGAAGCGATAGCGGATAAGACCAGCGTGGACCTTCGCTCGACACAGCCCCCAAGAAGTCACCGAACGTCTTTGCCAGTTCAGCGTCAAACCCGCGCCCGCCCAAGGCCAGGATCGCCTTGGCCCGCGCCGTACGTTCAGTCCAAACG
>JBBCIP010000303.1:0-4234 GCA_037189785.1 Alphaproteobacteria bacterium | reverse complement strand
GCTGTCATTCCTAGAAAAACAGCTTTGAACATGTCTCTCTCCATCAAGAATAATCTCAATAGCCCTACGGATCGACCAGTTTGTATAAACCTTAGCACGTCTTCGTTACACTGGTCCTGCGGCAAAGTTGTGGCAGATGCCAAGCCCATAGGAAACCTTCATTATCTGTGTTAGACGATATCAACGTCTGTTTAGCGTATTTTTGGCAATTATACTGCAAAATCCTTAAAAGAACTAAAGAGCCAAGGTCCAAATGAGCTCCCTGACAGAGAAAAAATTGAAAATTTTATTGGTTGCCGGTTACTTTCCGCCCCACGCGCCAGTTTCCGCGACTAGGGTCAATAAGTTTGCCAAGTATTTGCTGGATCAGGGACATGACATTCGGGTCTTGGCGCCCAAGAACCTGGCGTTTCCTCAAGTCATGGCCGCCGAGATCCCCCTGGATCGGATCACCTTTACTCCGGTCTTCGAGGTTCTGGATGTTCCTGGACGGATCAAGGATGGTTTAAAAAGTCTGCTCGGCAAATCCCCGAAATCGGCATCCGGATCGAACCAGATTGCCGCTCAATCAGCACCAATCTCAAACAGCGACAACAGCCAAAAAACCACCCAACAGCGACCGGGTTGGTGGACTAAGGTGATGGCCGCCTATACCGAGCTTGTAAGCTTACCGGATGCCCGCATCGGTTGGTATCCATATGCGATTCGAGCCGGGCGGTTGCTGCTGGGGTCATGGAAAGCCGACGTTATCATTTCCAGCGCCCCGCCTCATACGGGGTGCTTGGTTGCCAGTAAATTAGGTCGTTTGTTCAATATTCCTTGGGTTGCCGAGTTTCGTGATCTTTGGGTCGATCATCCCTATTACGATTCCGGCAAGGTTAAAAAATATATCGAAGATCAGATGGAACGGTCGGCCCTGAAAAGTGCCGCGGGTTTGGTCACCGTGACTCAGAGCTGGGCCGATTGGTTACAAAAAAAGCATCCGTACCAGCCGGTCGAATTGGCGATGAACGGATATGATCCAGCCGATTATCCAGACGTGCAGCCTGAGCCTCTGGATCGTTCTGTATTGACCATCATTTATGCCGGTGTGATCTATGGTGGGAAGCGTGATCCTTCCGTTTTATTCGCGGCGATCAAGAAACTCGGCCCGGTGGCGGAGCGGATTAAAGTCATTTTCCATGTGGTCGAAGTCGATGAAGTGCGGGCTATAGCCGAGCGTTATGATGTCTTGGCCCATGTGGAAATCAACGGCTTGATCCCGCGCAAAGATGTCATTTTACGGCAATGCGCTGCGGACATACTGCTGTTGTTGCGGTGGAATGACCCACGCGAAGACAGCGTTCTTGCCGGAAAATTATTCGAATACATCGGTGCCCGTCGCCCGATTTTGTCGTTGGGGAGCGTGACCGGGGAGGCCGCCGCGATTATTCGTGACAACAATTTCGGTATTGTCACGAATGACGTTGATGAGGTTGCCGCAGCTTTAGAAAATTGGTTGTCGCAGAAGGGCAGCGGGCAAGTGCCCGCATCTAATCCCAACGTGGAAAACTTTGCCCGCGCTCAGCAATTTGCCCGGCTTGAAAAATTCCTGGAAAAACTGGCGGTGCGTTAAACGCCGCTTCGTTTCTTTAAGCTGGCAACAATTCGGTCTGCTGTTTTGCCGTCCCAACGGTTCGGGCAACGGCCATGGGGCCAGTCACCGCGCACTACAGTGTCGACGGCTTCCAGCAACACCTCAGGTTTTACCAAACGATTGGTGCCTTCGCTGATTGTGATCGGGCGTTCTGTGTTTTCCCGCAAGGTCAGGCAGGGAATATCAAGATATGTCGATTCTTCCTGCACCCCGCCGCTATCGGTAATGACCAGCTTGGCATTGCTGACCAAGCTCATGAACGGCGCATAACTGACCGGTTCGGCCAAGGTCACATTGGAATCATTCTTCAATGAAGCCATCAGGCCAAACTCTTCAAGTTTCTTGCGCGTACGTGGGTGAATAGCAAAAAACAATGGGACTTTCTGCGCCGCTTGCAGCAATTGATCGACCAGCAATGATAGCGTCGCTTTGTCATCGACATTGGAGGGACGATGCAATGTTACCACCCCATAGTTTCCAGGCGTCAGACCATAAACAGCCGGGGCGTTTTCTTTGGTGATGCGGTCTCGCAGCAGTTCATACGAATCCATCATCACGTTGCCGACTTGTTCAATGCGGAAATCAGCAACGCCTTCCTTTTTCAGGTTCTCATCAGCGTCGGGGGAGGGCGTCCACAACACGTCGGCGATAGCGTCGGTCACCAGGCGGTTGATTTCTTCGGGCATGCGGCGGTCACCACTTCTGAGACCGGCCTCAAGATGAGCCACGGGGATCAACAATTTCGCGCCGACCATGGCGCAGGCTGCTGTTGAATTCACATCACCGACCACGATAATCCAGTTGGGCCGATCGCTCATGCAGATTTTTTCATAAGCAATCATCACGCCACCGGTTTGTTCGGCATGACTGCCGCTGCCGACACCCAGATGATAATCGGGAGCAGGCAGCCCTAAGTCTTGAAAGATCGCATCCGACATATTGGCGTCGTAATGTTGGCCCGTATGAATAAGCTTCACATCGCACCATGGTTCTCGTTTCAGCGCATGATAGACCGGCGCAACTTTCATAAAGTTAGGACGGGCAGCGGCAATAAGATGAACGACAACTTTGGTCATTAGAACACTTTCTTTCGAGCACGAGCGTTTAGGATAATTACTTAATATGTCCAGGCATGAGAGGGCGGACTGACGGTCGAGCCGCCTCTATGCTTTGTTTCAACTTTTCGGCTTCATCTTTTTCGGTCTTGGCCACAATCACCCGCATGATCGCGGTGATGGCGATAAGATGATAGTAGAAATCGAATGTGGCCAAGTTCAGGAACGCCCCTGCCGCCGCGTAACCGACAATACTGACCTGGGTCATCGCAGCAAGATCACTTAGCCATTTCAAATCTTCACGACTTTTGCTGCGTTCAATGATGGTACTGCAGGTAAAGAATGTCGTCATACCCAACAGGAGGAACAAGAATAAGCCGACATAACCATGTTCACCAAGAGCTTCGAAATAGATCGAATGCACAGCGCGACCCGTAGCACCTTCCTCAAGATAGTGAGCCCGATACCCTTCATGATAGAAGACGTTAAATCCACCGCCAAGAATGGGATTGTCATTTGCCACATCAATAGCAAACTTCCACATGGTCAGACGACCCTGCGCGGACGCATCTGTGTCATAGTCTTGGATCGTCGCCATACGTTCATGCCAGCTTTCCGGCATGAACAGCAATGCAATCCCCAGGGCAAAGCCAATGGAAAAAAGGCCGAATACAAAGCGTTTTGATTTCCAGGTCAGGAATAACAGCATTGCCGTGATAGCCACCAAAGCACCACGCGATTGAGTGCCGAAGATAGCGAAAAAGGAAAATAGAATTCCACCCATCAACGCCCAACGCAGATACTTATGGTCGGTTTGGATATGCAAATAGCGGATCAACGGTACCAACATGACAACGGCCAAGGCGAACTGATTATTGTCCTCCAGGAAGCTCATGGGAGGGCCCCAAACCCGTGCAGCACCACCCGTCATGACGGTAAATAGACCACCTTTGACGGCAAAAAAGCCCACAGCCAACACAATCACCCAAATCAAAGCTGTAACCCTGACTTTGGATTGCATCAGCATCATGGTCAAAAAAGTGAATAGGATGATCTTGCTATAGCTGATCCATTTTTCCATCGCCATGTCTGGCAAGGCAGCGAACATCAGGGTGAGCGTTGTCCACAAATAGTAAATTGCCAAAACCCAGACGACAGGATGGTTGGGGATCGATTTAGGCTCGCGCGCAACCGCCAAGCCGACCATAGTGCATAGTGCGACAAAATCTAGGAAGCTGAAGGAATAGGCGAAGCCATAGGTCAAACGATGCGGATTCATATAAGAAATCCATGACCACACCAAAATCCCCACATGCGGCTTCATCAAAATGAGCGGCAGCGAGCCAAAAATCAAAAGTGCAATAAGCCAGCTGCGCAGCATCGGCGCCCACGTCTCCTAACTGTCCACCAAGATTTGGGTCGGCGGTTCCTTAAACTATGAAGCTAAAGTAGCCTCAGCCTCTTAATTTTTGGTGCATTTACACCATTTTAGGTCGCGTTAACTATACGGATGACGTGTTGTCATTGCCACGATAAACTGACA
>JBBCIP010000302.1:0-13259 GCA_037189785.1 Alphaproteobacteria bacterium | reverse complement strand
CGCATGGTAGCCATCTGATCGTGACCGAACGCACGCTGTTCGCCATGCCGGAAACCGGTATTGGCCTTATCCCTGATGTCGGCGGTAGCTATGTGTTGTCGCGTCTGCCGGGACAAATCGGTCTTTATGTCGGGTTGACCGGCGCACGCTTTAAAGCCGCCGATTGCATTTATATGGGGATGGGAACGCATTATGTGCCATCCGAGAAACTTGCGGATTTAAAGGCTGAATTGCGTGCTGGCGGTGACGTCGATCAAGTCTTGGCGAAATTTGCCGAAGATGCCGGACCCGCACCGTTGGCTCAGTTGCGCGGTGACATTGATCGGGCATTCAGTTTGGCGACGGTCGAAGGTGTGGTCGATAGTTTGACGGTCATGGCGACCGACTGGGCCAAGAAAACCCGTGATCAAATTCTCAGTAAGTCGCCGACCAGTTTGAAGCTGACCAATCGCCAGCTCCGCACCGGGGCATCGTTGGATTTCAATGACGGCTTGCGCATGGAATACCGCATCGTCAGCCGTATTCTCGAAGGTCATGATCTGTTCGAAGGCGTGCGCGCCGTGATCGTCGACAAGGATAATACACCTAAGTGGAAACCGGATACGTTGGAAAGCGTTCTGGATGCCGAGGTCGACCGTTATTTTGCAACGCTTGGCGATGCCGAGCTGACGTTTAACTGAGACTACAGGTAACTGATAACAAGCAAGAAGTGAAAGGGCACGACGATGGCAACCATCGGCTTCATCGGTTTGGGAAACATGGGCGGTCCAATGGCGCTCAATCTCGTCAACAAAGGACACAAGGTGAAAGCCTTCGATCTGGTCGCCGCCAATGTGCAGACTTTGGTCGATGCCGGTGCTGAAAAGGCCGCAACCGCCGGTGAAGCGGCCCGGGATGTCGATGTGGTGGTCAGCATGTTGCCCGCGGGCAAACATGTGCGCAGTGTCTATGGCGATGCTGGTGGGGTGTTTGACAACGCCCGACCCGGCACCTTGTTCATCGACTCGTCTACGATCGATGTCGATAGCGCCCGCGCTGTGGCCCAAGCCGCGGTCGAGCGTGGGTTCGAGATGGTCGACGCGCCGGTGTCGGGCGGGGTCGCTGCCGCCGCCGGTGGTACATTGACGTTCATGGTCGGCGGTACGGATGCGGCGTTTGCCAAAGCCCAACCCATTCTTGATGCCATGGGTAAGGCCATCATTCATGCTGGTGGGTCGGGCAACGGCCAGGCTGCCAAGATTTGTAACAACATGGTGCTCGGCATCACCATGATCGCCACTTGCGAAGCCTTTGCCTTGGCCGAGAAGCTCGGGCTCGATCACCAGAAGCTTTATGACATCTCGTCCAAAGCCTCGGGTCAAAGTTGGTCGTTGACGTCTTACTGCCCAGTGCCTGGCCCGGTCCCGACATCACCGGCCAACCGTGATTACAAACCCGGCTTCGCCACCGCCATGATGCTCAAGGATCTCAAGCTGGCCAAGGAAGCCGCGACCAGCGCCGGAGCCAGCACGCCCTTGGGGACCGACGCCATGAAGCTTTATGAGGAGTTCGAGGCCCAAGGCCATGGCGGCACGGACTTTTCCGGGATCATCACGATGTTACGTGGCTGAGCCCAGTCACCACCGGGCCCGACCCGGTGGTCCATTGTGCCGCCCATGCAACGCCCGAGGCTGTGGATTGCCGGGTCAAGTCCGGCAATGACGCTGTGATGGTATCGGCCTCTACTCCGTCACCACCGGGCCCGACCCGGTGGTCCACGGCGCCGCCTGTGCAATGCCCGAGGCTGTGGATTGCCGGATCAAGTCCGGCAATGACACTGTGGTGGTATCGGTCCCTAACCCGTCACCACCGGGCTCGACCCGGTGGTCCATGGCGCCGCCCACGCAACGCCCGAGGCTGTGGATTGCCGGATTAAGTCCGGCAATGACGGTGCATAGACGCCCGATTTGTTCGCTTTTCCCGCCCGAAATAGCCTTGGTTAATAAAATTTTAGGGGCTCGATCCGTATAACTTCTTCAAGAACGTGTATTTTTTGATGAAAAAGCGGATTGGGGACTATGGCCAGCGCACCAAAAAGCTCCTTAGTCGGGCTCGACGAGACGCCCGAGGGGCAGACCAAAGCTCAATTTCTAGAATGCCTGCGATTGGTCGAGCGCCTTCACCGGCGTTTGCTCGATATCGTGAAAATGCGGCTTGATGAAACCGGCCGGACCGAAGTCAACAGCGTCCAGGCTTTGCTGCTTTATAACATCGGCGACAATGAAATGACTGCCGGGGAGCTGCGCACACGGGGCTATTATCTTGGCTCTAACGTGTCCTATAATCTCAAGAAATTGGTCGAAATGGGTTATATCGAGCATGAACGATCGGAATTCGACCGCCGTTCGGTGCGGATCCGTCTGAGTGATCGTGGTCGCGATATCAAGGCCCTGGTTGCTGCTTTGTTTGATGAGCAGTTGGCGCAAGCCGTCAATGGCAATCATATGAGCGGAGACGACATGAAGGCGTTGCGCGATGCACTGCGCGGGCTCGAGCGCTTCTGGTCGGATCAAATCAGCTACGCAACTCTCTGATTGCAAATGATTCTCGACTGCCGGGGTGGGGTGTCGATATTTTCAGAATCTCTGCATTTTTGCCTACTACACGGGTTGCGGGGCCGGGGGTGACCGTGTATCTAGAGGGGGTGGAGCTTGAGTTATGAGGCCTGCCGCATATGGATTATAATCGCCTATTTGCCGACGCCGTGGATGCCCTGAAATCCGAAGGCCGTTATCGTGTCTTTATTGATATTGAGCGCAAAAAAGGTGCTTTCCCACGAGCGACGTACCATGGCGCCAATGGCACCCGCGATGTCGTCGTGTGGTGTTCCAACGATTATCTCGGCATGGGCCAGCATCCCAAAGTTTTGAATGCTATGAATGAAGCGCTGGATCGTTGCGGCGCCGGTGCCGGTGGGACCCGCAATATTTCCGGAAACAACCATTATCACGTGTTGCTTGAGCGCGAGCTTGCCGATCTCCATGGCAAGGAAGGCGCGCTTTTGTTCACCTCAGGCTACATCTCTAACGAAGCAACGCTCAGCACGTTGGCCAAGCTGTTGCCGAACTGCGTGATTTTCTCGGACGAACTTAACCATGCCTCGATGATCCAAGGGATCTTGCGCAGTGGGGTCGAGAAAAAGGTGTTCCGTCATAACGATATCGTCCATCTCGAAGAATTATTGAAATCCGTCGATCCGGCCCGGCCCAAGGTTATCGCGTTCGAGTCGGTGTATTCCATGGATGGCGATATCGCGCCGATCGAACAACTGTGCGATCTGGCCGATAAATATGGGGCCATGACCTATCTGGATGAAGTTCATGCGGTCGGTATGTACGGTCATCGCGGCGCCGGTGTGGCGGAACGCGATGGTGTGATGCACCGCCTTGATATCATTGAAGGAACCTTGGGTAAGGCGTTTGCCGTTATGGGCGGGTATATCACCGGCAGCCATAACTTGGTGGATGCGATCCGGTCTTATGCTCCGGGCTTTATCTTTACGACATCGTTGTCGCCGGTGATTGCGGCGGGGGCTTTGGCCTGCATCCAGCATCTTAAAACCAGCCAGGTTGAACGGGCGGCCCAGCAAGAGCGGGCGGCGACATTGAAAGCCAAGCTGGCGGCGGCGGGCCTGCCGGTGATGCCGAGCGTGACCCATATCGTGCCGGTTTTGGTCGGCGATGCGGTACAATGCAAGCAGGCATCCGACATGTTGCTGGACGAATACGGCATTTATGTTCAGCCGATCAACTATCCGACCGTGCCCCGCGGGACCGAGCGTCTGCGCTTTACCCCGTGCCCGTTGCATGACGATGCGATGATGGATGACCTGGTGAAAGCCTTGAAGTCCGTATGGTCGCGGTTGAACGTCAAACTCAAGGCGGCTTAGCGATAGGCGGGCGTGAGCATGGCTTCATCTCCGTCTTCTGGCCCATCTTCTGGCGGTTATCTCGTTGAATTCCTACAAATCGGCAACGCCGTCAAGGTATCCGCGATCGACCCTAAGTCAGGGGTCGAAGTCTCCATCGTCGGGTCTCCCCGGACCAGTCGCGATATTCTGACCAAGACAGCTATTCAAAAGCTTGAATTCCGTCTGGCGCAATTAAAGAAATAACGCTTTTTTCCGATATCCGCCGTGATGATCGATGAATTTGTGCTTTCTGCGCGAATTTATCATAGATCTGGTAGCCTAATGGAAAGACTTATGCTAAGTCCGTGATCCTAATTAACCTTCGGCACAGGGATCTGCGCATGCATCGCAAACCGGTCGCCATCGCCTCGGATCACGGCGGTTTTGAATTGAAAGCTCAGCTCATCGAGGAGCTGAAAGGACTTGGCCAGGACGTCATGGACCTTGGCTGTCATACCCTTGAAAGTGTTGATTATCCTGATTATGCGGACGCTTTGGCGCGGGTTTTGGGCGCCGGCGAAAGCGATGTCGGCATTTTGATCTGCGGGAGCGGCATCGGCATCGGCATCGCGGCCAATCGCCACGGTCATATCCGCGCCGCCCTTTGCCACGATCATTTGACGGCACGGTTATCGCGTCAACACAATGACGCCAATGTCTTGGTCCTGGGTGGTCGCACCACAGGGATCGAGACGGCCAAAGATTGTCTCCGTGTGTTTCTGGAAACCCCGTTTGAAGGTGGCCGTCATGGCCGCCGCATTGCCAAAATGTCGCCCGCTGTCACCAGCGGCGAGTAATTTAGACCACCATAATAAGGACCGCTGTTCCATGTCTCTCTCCGATGCCAAGACCGATCTTAGCCAATTTTTCAAGACGCCCTTGTCAAAGGCGGATCCGGAGCTTTTCGCCGCCATCACCAAAGAAGAAGTCCGTCAGCAAGAGCATATCGAACTGATCGCTTCGGAAAACATGGTGAGCCAGGCCGTGCTCGACGCCCAAGGCTCCGTTCTTACCAACAAATATGCCGAAGGCTATCCGGGCAAGCGCTATTACGGTGGTTGCGAGTTCGTGGATATTGCGGAGCAATTGGCGATCGACCGCGCCAAGGCGCTGTTTGGTTGCGAGTATGTTAATGTGCAGCCGCACTCCGGCGCACAAGCCAATGGGGCCGTGATGCTGGCCTTGGCCAAGCCGGGCGACACTATTCTCGGCTTGAAACTGGCGGCTGGTGGGCATTTGACCCATGGTGCGGCTCCGGCCTTGTCGGGCAAATGGTTCAACGCGATCCAATACGGTGTGCTGCCCGATACCCACCTGATTGACTTCGATGAGGTCGAGAAATTGGCGCTTGAGCACAAGCCCAAAATCATCATTGCCGGTGGTTCCGCTTATCCGCGCGTGATCGACTTTAAACGGTTCCGTGAAATCGCCGATAAGATCGGTGCCTATTTCATGGTCGATATGGCCCATTTCGCCGGTCTCGTGGCGGGTGGCGCCCATCCAAGCCCGTTCCCCCATGCCCATATCGCAACCACCACCACCCATAAAACCCTGCGTGGTCCACGCGGCGGCATGATCCTGACCAATGACGAAGATATCGCCAAAAAGATCAACTCGGCGGTGTTCCCTGGTCTTCAGGGCGGTCCTTTGATGCATGTGATCGCCGGCAAGGCGGTCGCGTTCGGCGAAGCGCTGACCCCTGAATTCAAAGCCTACAGCCGCGCAGTGGTCGAAAATGCCAAAGCCTTTGCGGCGCGCCTGAAAGAAGGCGGTTGCGATATCGTGTCCGGCGGCACCGACACCCATGTGATCCTCGTCGATCTGCGCCCCAAAGGCTTGACCGGAAATGTGGTCGAAGCCGCTTTGGGCCGGGCTCATATCACGGTCAACAAAAATAGCGTGCCGTTCGATCCGGCAAAACCGACCGTAACGTCGGGTATCCGCGTCGGGACACCGGCTGGCACGACCCGTGGCTTCGGTGTGGCTGAATTCCAAAAAGTTGGCGATTGCATCCTTGAAATACTTGAGGCGTTGCAAAAGCGGGCTAATGATACCTCTGACACCGAAGCCGCCGTGCGCGCCAAGGTGAAAGAATTGACTGATGCGTTCCCGGTCTATGCGAACCGCTAACAGCGATTTTTAATAAGTAGGGGGAGGATCAATGCGCTGTCCGTTTTGTGGTAACGACGATACCCAGGTCAAAGATTCACGGCCGACCGACGACAACGCGGCGATCCGCCGCCGCCGCTTTTGCACAGGCTGCGGGGCCCGCTTCACGACGTTCGAGCGGGTCCAACTCCGAGAACTGACGGTGGTCAAGAAAAGTGGCCGCCGGGTTCCGTTTGAACGCGATAAGTTGGAACGCTCCATCAATCTTTCCATGCGCAAGCGACCGGTCGAGCGGGAACGGATTGATCGCATGATCAACGGCATCGTGCGGCAATTGGAAAGCATGGGTGAAAGCGAAGTGTCCTCCGATGTGATCGGGGAGATGATTATGGAAGCCTTGAAGACCCTGGATCCGGTGGCTTATGTCCGCTTTGCTTCGGTCTATCGGAACTTCCGCGAAGCCAAGGATTTCGAGGAATTTGTCGGCTCCATCGCGAAACCCCGCGATCTCGACTGATCGGGCCCTTTTTAACGCTACACTTTCGAAAAAAGCCCAAGGGGCGAAAACGGTCGACCGAGGGTGGCAGCGACCATGACGACGGATAATGATATCGCCCATATGCGGGCTGCTTTGGCGCTTGCCAGTCGTGGTTTGGGCCGGGTCTGGCCCAATCCGGCTGTGGGCTGTGTGATTGTCGATCCCCGTGGTCATGTTGTCGGTCGGGGCCATACCCAACCGGGCGGTCGCCCCCATGCTGAAACCGAAGCCCTGGCCATGGCCGGTGAGCAGGCCCGGGGGGCGACGGTTTATGTGACTTTGGAGCCTTGCGCGCATCATGGCCGCACCCCGCCTTGTGCCGATGCGTTGATCGCGGCGGCTGTCGGGCGGGTGGTGATCGCAACGGTCGATCCCGATCCACGGGTCGCAGGTCAGGGCATCGAGCGCCTGAAAGCGGCGGGGATCAGTGTCTCAACGGGTGTGCTCGAAGCCGCCGCCAACGTTCTCAACGCCGGTTTTTTCAAGCGTTTGGCGCAAGGACTGCCGGTGGTCACGGTCAAGCTCGCCACCAGTTTGGACGGCCTGAGCGCCACCATCGCCGGTGATAGCCAATGGATCACCGGGCCCAAAGCCCGGGCCCGCGGTCACTTGTTGCGGGCGCAATACGATGCGATTTTGATCGGACGGCGAACGGCCGAAGCCGATAATCCGGCGTTGACCTGCCGCTTGCCGGGCCTGGAAGATCGGTCGCCGGTGCGGCTCGTGCTCGATACCGATTTGACCCTTAGTCCTGATTTATCCGTATTCCAAACGGCGCGGGCCGTGCCGACCTGGGTCTTTACGGCTTTGCCCCAGGATCATCCAAGGGCCCAAATCTTGGCCGCTTTGGGAGTTGAGGTTATGGCCGGAGCCACGCGCTCAACGCCGGGGGGGCTAGACCTTCGCGAGGTCTTGCGGTCTTTGGGAGGACGCGGTATCACCCGGGTGTTGGTTGAAGGTGGTCAGGCCGTCACAGCAGCTTTGTTGGCTGATCGTTTGGTTGATCGTCTGGTTTGGCATCGCGCCAGCCTTGTCATCGGGCCGGTCGAGCAGCTTAAAGACGCGTTGCGCTTAAAGAGACTGGAATCTCTCGACCTGGGCGACGATATAGTGGAAACATATACAATCGACCCGTAAGCAAGGAAGCCGGTACAAAGCGTTATGTTCACAGGGATTATCACAGATATCGGCCAGGTTCAGGCCATCGAAAAGCGCGGCGACACCCGGATCCGTATCGCGACACACTATGACACTGATACGATTGAAATCGGGGCCTCTATTGCTTGTTCGGGCGCGTGTTTGACAGTGGTTGCCAAGGGTGACGATTGGTTCGATACCGATGTTTCGGCAGAAACCTTGTCACGGACGACGCTGGGCGACTGGGCCGTTGGATCTGCCATTAACCTCGAACGCTCGCTCAAAGTCGGTGATGAGCTTGGCGGTCATATCGTGACTGGCCATGTCGATGGCGTTGCGACGGTGACATCGATGGTCAGCGAAGGCGACAGTGTACGGGTAACGTTCCTGGTCCCCGGCAGTTTGGCCCCCTATATTGCCGAAAAAGGATCTGTGGCTTTGGCCGGTGTTTCGCTGACCGTCAATGCGGTTGCCGATCAAGCCGCGGGGGATGCGGAATTCGGGATCAATATTATCCCTCATACCCGCGTCCATACGACCTTTGGCGGCTTGAAGGTTGGGGATCGGATCAATGTGGAAATTGATGTATTGGCGCGCTATGTGGCGCGTTTGAAAACGCGGGAGTAAATCAGTATGCCGCAAAATTATTTATCACCAATTGAAGACATCATCGAAGACGCCCGCAATGGCCGCATGGTCATATTGGTGGACGATGAAGATCGTGAAAATGAAGGCGATTTGATTATCCCGGCGCAGATGGCGACCCCGGATATCATCAATTTCATGGCGCGCTATGGCCGTGGCTTGATTTGTTTGTCATTGACGAGCGAGCGCACCAAAGAATTGGGCTTGCGCTCCATGTCTGAAAACAATCAGGCCCGCAATCGGACCGCATTCACGGTTTCGATCGAAGCGCGGGAAGGAATCTCGACCGGGATTTCGGCCCATGATCGGGCCCATACCATTGCCGTTGCGGTGCATCCGACCAAAGGCGCCCATGACATCGTTTCCCCTGGCCATGTGTTTCCGTTGGTGGCGCGGGATGGGGGTGTTCTGGTGCGGGCCGGGCATACCGAAGCAGCGGTCGATATCGCCCGCTTGGCCGGGTTGATCCCGGCCGGTGTGATCTGTGAGATCATGAAGGACGACGGCCATATGGCGCGTCTCCCGGATCTGGTCGAATTCGGTAAGCAACACGGGATCAAGATCGCGACCATTGCCGATCTGATTGCCTATCGCCGTCGGTATGACAGCTTGGTGTCGTGCACCGCTGAAATGGATATTGAAAGTGTTCATGGCGGTACGTTCCGGCTCAAGGCCTACACCACCAAAGTCGACTACAGCGAGCATTTGGTCCTCACCAAAGGCAATGTCCGAACGGATAAACCGGTTCTCGTGCGGATGCATTCGTTGAGCCTGTTTGAAGACATTTTGTCGGAAGCCTCGACCCGCGCCGGGCAATTGGGGCGGGCGATGGAAATGATCGCTGACGCGGAACGTGGCGTTGTGGTGCTGTTGCGCGACAGCCATCCGACCGCCTTGACCGATGTTATCCGCCATCGGTTGGGTGAAGAACGCAAGGCCCAGTCGGAGCTCAGAAACTACGGGATCGGGGCGCAAATTCTGCTCGATCTCGGGGTACAAAGCATGGTGCTGCTGTCCAATACCGAAAAACATATTATCGGTCTTGAGGGATATGGGCTTAAAGTGGTGGAGCGGCGGCCCATTCCGCCTGCGAGACTTGAAAACCTGAAACCGATCATCAAGGCAGTCTGATATGGTCAATCATTTTCCCGAAAAGCCGCATTTTCTGATTGTGGAGGCTCGGTTCTACGAAGATCTGGCCGATGAAATGATCCGGGGCGCTGTGGGTGCCTTGACCCAGGCCGGTGCGACCTATGATCGCGTCAGCGTCCCTGGGGCGTTGGAAATTCCGGGCGTCATCCGCTTTGCCGTTGACGGCATGAAACGCCCTGGCGGTGGTACGCACTATGATGGGTTCGTGGCTTTGGGCTGCGTCATCCGCGGCGAGACCTACCATTTCGAAGTGGTCTGTAACGAGAGCGCGCGTGGGCTTCAGGAATTGGCGATCCGCGACGGCTTGGCGATCGGCAACGGAATCCTGACTGTTGAAGACGGCGACCAAGCTTGGGTGCGAGCCCGTGTTGACGAAAAAGATAAAGGCGGCGATGCCGCGAAAGCCGCTTTGGCCATGGTTGCGATCAAACGCCGCCTGTTGGGGGAAGTTGTATCGTGACGACAGTATCGAAAGCGTCCCCAAAACGGGTCGCAAAGGGTGGGCCGCGCAGTGCCTCCCGTCTTGGGGCTGTGCAGGCGCTGTATCAAATCGAATTGGCGGGCGATGATCCGACCGACGTCAGCACCGAATTTCTGGCCCATCGGCTCGGGCAAGAGGTCGAAGGTGACCTTTACAGCAATCCGGACAAGGACTTTTTCCGCGACCTCGTGATCGGTACCAGCACCAATAGAGACGCCATTGACGACGATATTGCCCAAAAGCTCGTGGCGGATTGGCCGCTTGATCGTTTGGAAATGGTGGTGCGTGCCATTTTGCGTGCCGGTGTTTATGAATTGAAGCATCGGCCCGATGTGCCGACCAAAGCCATCATCAATGAATATGTGGACGTCGCCCACGCCTTTTACGAAGGGGCCGAGCCGGGGTTCGTCAACGGCGTGCTGGATCGGCTGAGCCGGGAGCTTAGGGCGGCTTAATAGCGTATCGTTGTTGGCCACTGGGAGAAGAGCCCAGGGTAGGGGTAGACCAAGTATTCACACGTCATTGCCGGGCTTGACCCGGCAATCCATATTTCGACCATCTTTGCGCCTCTTAGGGCTGATACTTAAAGTAAATCATTCAGAGGAGCAGCCTCAGGAATGCCAGATCCTGAACCACATCCTGCAACACATGACGCGGCATCGCCCGGTGAGTTCGAGGCCATCGCCCGCTACTTTGCGCCATTGGCTGGGCCTGAAGGATTGGGGTTACAGGATGATGCCGCGCTTTACATCCCGCCGCCCGGCCAATCCCTGGTGTTCACCAAAGACGCCATGGTTGCCGGCGTTCATTTTTTTGCCGATGAGAAACCGTCATTGGTTGCCCGTAAGCTGATGCGCACGAATTTATCCGACCTGGCCGCCATGGGAGCGGAGCCGGTCGGTTATCTGTTGTCGGTGGCGGTTCCAAAACAGGGTGGTAGTGCCTGGATCGCTGACTTTGCCGCAGGGTTGGCCGCTGACCAAAGCGCGTTCGGTTGGCGTTTGTTCGGTGGCGATACGGTTAGGACTGATGGTCCCATAACGCTGTCATTAACAGCAATTGGATCTGTTTTTTTATCTAAAACATTAAGACGAAATGCAGCGCGACCCGGCGATCTGATTTATGTGTCGGGGACCATTGGCGACGCCGCTCTTGGGTTGCGGGCACGGCAAGGGGGGGTGCCTGATCTTGACCCCGAAGCCCGGGCTTTCTTAATAGATCGCTTTAACTTGCCGTCGCCACGCTTAGCGCTTGGGCAGCGGCTTGCGGGACTGGCTCATGCGGCTATGGATGTGTCGGATGGCATCGCCGCTGATCTTGGGCATATCGCGACCGCCTCCGCTATGGCGGCGCGGCTTTTTGTTGATCGCATTCCGCTGTCAGCGGCGGTGCGCGCTGCGGTAGAGGGCGATCAGTCACGCTTTGAATGGATTTTCCAAGGCGATGATTACGAGCTTTTGTTTACGGCGCCCGCCACGGCGCGTGACCAAATCGCGCAGCTTTCCAAAGACTTGAGCCTTGCTCTGACAGAAGTTGGGGAAGTCATTGAAGGCAATGGAGTTTTCTTGTTAAATTCAGACCGGACACCGGCTGCAGTCAGTGGTGCTGGCTATTGCCATTTCTAGGCGTGTAAACACGATCGGCATTTAAGGCCAGGGCCAGATCAGGGCCAGATCAGGGGGGAGACTTCGCTATGAGTGGTGGCAAAACCGAGATGCCGGATAACGCAACCGAAGAGACCGCAGGCAAGGGTGGTTCCAAGAAGCTGTTGATTATCGGTTTGGTGGCGGGGCTGTTGTTCGGCGGTGGTGTGGCTGCTGCATATTTTCTGTTCTTAGCGCCGAAGCCGGAAGCTGTGCCGGTCGCTGAAGAAACACCCAAGGAAGACCCAAAACTAAGCTCCGGTATTTTTGTCAAACTGGAGCGGTTATCGGCGCCTTTGGTCGTCAATGACCAAGTCAGCGGTTATGTATTGTTGGATCTATCACTGGAACTGGTCGAGGCCGGGGATGAGGCCATGGTGACCCAGCGCCTGCCGATTTTAAAAGACGCTTTTTTACGGGAAGTGACCCGCGCTCCAATCGGAAAAACCGACCAGCCGATGGTGATCGACTATGAAAATCTGGTCGAGCGCCTGAAAACCGTTGCGAATCAGGAGCTAAAGCGTGCCGTTATTGATCGTGTGCTGATCAGCCAGACCACGCGAATTTAATATATAATTAAGGATATCAACAGGCTAGGTCCGAGCCAGGGGCCCGGCTTGCATACCCCTTTTGTCTGTGCGTAGAGTTTTGCAGCCTGGATCGGGGGGCCGGAGCCAAAATGGCTGGGGCAAAATGGGCTTACTTCCCCACCTTGAATAATTATCCCCCAAATACCGCGCCGCCAAGGGCTGTGGCTGTTTTCCTGCCTTTCCTGAAGGTTGGCGTGTTCGTCGAAATAGGGACTTTCAAGAAAGGGCTATGTTTGTATGTCAACGGAGACGATTCTACATCTGACTATCGTCGCTGGCGTGCTTGCGCTGATCTATGGGATCTGGACCAGCCGTTCCGTGCTGTCCGCCCCGGCAGGCAACGCCAAAATGCAAGAGGTCGCCGCGGCTATTCAGGAGGGCGCGCGCGCCTATCTTAATCGGCAGTACACGACCATTGGTATTGTTGGTGTCGTTGTAACAGTCATTTTGTTTTTTGCACTTGGTCACTATCCCGCGATTGGTTTTGTCATCGGCGCCGTGTTGTCGGGACTGGCCGGATATATCGGCATGAATGTCTCGGTGCGTGCCAACGTTCGGACCGCTGAAGCTTCACGAAGCGGCCTGCAAAAAGGCTTGGATATCGCCTTCAAATCGGGGGCGGTGACGGGCATGTTGGTGGCCGGGTTGGCGCTTTTGGGCGTTGCCGGATATTACGCCGTGCTGACGTCGACCGGCGTCGGCGGACGTCCATTGATTGACGGCTTGGTTGCGCTCGGGTTCGGGGCATCGCTGATTTCGATTTTTGCACGGTTGGGCGGCGGTATTTTCACCAAAGGGGCCGATGTCGGCGCCGATCTTGTCGGCAAGGTCGAAGCCGGTATCCCCGAAGATGATCCACGCAATCCGGCGGTGATCGCCGATAACGTCGGCGATAACGTCGGTGACTGCGCCGGGATGGCGGCTGACCTGTTCGAAACCTATGCGGTGACGACGGTGGCGACGATGGTTTTGGCCAGTATTTATTTTGCCGGTACCAGCATTGTCGATGCCATGA
>JBBCIP010000301.1:0-11006 GCA_037189785.1 Alphaproteobacteria bacterium | reverse complement strand
TGGCCACATGCTTAATTACAGCGGCCCAAGATTAAACATTCTGTCCATCATTTGCAGATAAGTCGTGATTAAGCCCTAAAATCGTCTTAAAAGCCGGGTAAGCAGCAAACCCATAGGCACTCTGTACGCTTTGGTGCTGGGCTTGGACTTAGTTTGACTGATTAAAAAGGGCTATCGAATGAAGCAAATACTTTATGCGACAACACTCTTGTCATGCCTGGGTGTGGCGTCCTCCGCGCTGGCGCAGGATTTGACGACCATGGGTGGATTATCCGGCGATGTGTTGTCGATGATCCAAAAGGCCGCTGCACGCGATAATGGCGCTCATCTTCAATCGGTTGCTTTAATCGCTATCGAAGCTGACCCTGCCAAAGCGCCCGATGTCCTGGCCGCCATTCAACATGTGGCCCCGGATCGGGTCGCAGCCATTCGGACTGCCGTTCATGCCGCCATGCCCGATGTGACTTTGGGTGAAGCGACTGCCCCTGCTGTGGCCGAAGCTGCGGCCGCTCCCGCTGCCCCCACAGGCTTGCCGCCCCGTAAATCGGAAAGCTTCTGGGATCTGTCGGAATGGAAGGGCAATGTGGAGCTTTCAGGCGCGCGCAGCACCGGGAACACCAAGCAAACCTCGCTCGGTACGGCTGCCAGTGCGGCCCGGGAAATGGGTGACTGGACCCATAAGTTCAGCGGCTTGATCGATTTCGAACGGAGCGCCGGTGCAACCACCAAACGGCGTTGGCTGGTCGCGTATGACCCGCGCTATGCGCTGTCGGATCGCGCCTATATTTTTGGCATTTTCCAATATGAAGCTGATCGGTTCAGCGGTTTTGATTCCCGATTTGCAGAAACGATCGGTATCGGTTATCGGCTGATCAAGACCGACCGCTTTATCTTCGATGTGGAAGCTGGTCCTGGTGCGCGCCAAACCAAATTCACGGACGGCACCAGTGAAAACGAATTTGCGGCAACAGGTCGGACCCATTTCGAATGGATTATCTCGGACTCATCGTCGTTCATTCACGACTTCCTCTATGTTTGGGGCAGCAGCCAGCAAACCATCGACACCACAGCGGCTTTAAAGATGCGTATCAATGGCGCGTTGTCGGCCCGTCTTTCCTATAATTATCGCTATAACACCGATGTGCCGATCGGCAATGTCAAGACCGACACCGTGACGCGCGCCGCTCTTGTGTATGACTTCTAAGCGCGTAAGATAGGTGCTAGGAGGCGCGGGATATGCAACTACCCGAAATTACCGCTCGTAAAATTCTTGGGCTTATTGTGCTGTGTTTGATCGTCGGTTTTGTGATGGTCAAACTCGGCATCACGCCCGATGGATTTTGGCGTTGGGTGGTCGGGGTGTTTGAATGGTTTGTCGATCTCGCGCGGTCGATCTTGAGCGATGGCCTCACCTATTTGTTGTGGGGCGCGGCTGTGGTGGTGCCGATTTACGGCATCATCTGGTTGACGAAGGTTCTGAAGAAGAAGAAATCTTAAAGGCCGCCTGGGGTCCAGAGGAAATATCTGATTTCCACTGCCCTATGGATTGCCGGGTCAAGCCCGGCAATGACGGTACAGTTTAAAATGACGGCACACTTAAATCGTCACCACCGGGCTTGACCCGGTGGTCCATCTTTTTTCGGCAGCATTCATTCTCCGCTTGAATTCACTCGCCAATTGCATGCAAGGCGATACGGCGGCGATGTGGTGCCGACCGGTGTTCAAAGACATAAAGTCCTTGCCAAGTGCCGAGCACCAAACGTCCATCGTGAAACGGTATGCTAAGCTGGGTTTGCGTCAAGGCGGCGCGGATATGGGCGGGCATGTCGTCGGGGCCTTCATCGCTGTGGATGTATAACCGCTCATCCTCCGGCACCAGTTTCCTGAAGAAATTTTTGAGATCGGCCAAAACATCCGGATCGGCATTTTCCTGGATCAGCAACGACGCCGATGTGTGGCGGATGAACACAGTCAATAAGCCGCTCTGCAAACCGGTTGTGTGTAACCAGTCACTTATTTTATCGGTGCAAAGATGCAATCCGCCGCCGGGTGTGGCGACAAATATTTCGCCGTTTTTTTGTCGCATGACGTCACGTCCATTACTTGTTTGTTGTGGGTCTTTGTGCGGGTGTTGTTCAGCTCAATAACCCATCGAACGATGGTTTCTGTTTTGTTTTAAAAGCGGTCACACCGCGCATGACATCCTCCATGCTAAGGTGACCGGCATTCCACGTTGCCACTTGATCAAGCCCATCGGCCACGGAATGATCGCGGGCGTAATTCAAAACGTGTTTGGTCCCGGCGACGGCCAAGGGTGATTTATCGGCAATGGTTTTAGCAACGCCGATCGCGTGCGACAAAAGCTCATCCCGGGTCGGCAACACGGCTGTAACAAAACCGGCGCGTAGGGCTTCGTCGGCGCTCATATTGCGTCCGGTCAAGGCCAATTCCCGGACCAAACCGGGGGCGATAATTTTCGGCATGCGTTGCAAGGTGCCGACATCGGCGACGATCCCGATGTTGATTTCTTCGATGCGGAAAATTGCGTCGCTTGTGGCGTAGCGAATATCGGTTGCGCAAATCAAATCGACACCGGCGCCGATGCAGGCGCCATGGATGGCGGCGATGATCGGCAACCGGCAGTGCTCGGCGGCCGAGACCGTATCTTGTAGGTCTTTGACTGCGCGCCGTAACTTTTCTTGGCGCCGAGCCGGGTCGCTGGCGCCGACCGGGACAATGGATTGCAGGAACCCAAGATCGATGCCCGATGTGAAATGCGGGCCTTCGCCACTCAGGACGACGGCGCGGACCGAACTGTCGTTATCGAGATCGTGCAGCAATTCCGGAAAACGCCGCCAAAAGGCGCCATCCATGGCATTGCGGCTGTCCGGTCTGTTCAGGGATATTTGAACGACGCCGACGGCACCTTGGGGGTCACGGGTCACACGAAACGAATCCGACATGCTGGCCTCCATTCTTAGGTATAGACGCCAGCTTACGTCAGCTTACGGTCGATCGCCAGTTTGTTGCGCCGTGGCGGGGGTTAACTATCCTCTACGCACCAAGGGCGCGGGTGATGACCAGGCGTTGAATGTCCGACGTCCCTTCATAGATTTGGCACACGCGGACATCACGATAGATCCGTTCGACCGGATAATCTTTCAAATAGCCATAGCCGCCCAATGTTTGGATCGCGGCTGAACAGACCGCTTCCGCCGTTTCCGACGCAAACAATTTGGCCATGCTGGCTTGGGTCAGGCACGGGATCTTGGCATCCTTCAAGGACGCCGCGTGCAGCACCAATTGGCGCGCCGCTTCCAGTCGTGTCGCCATGTCGGCAAGGCGGAATCCGACCGCTTGGTGATCAATGATCGGTTTGTCGAAAGCGATCCGTTCCTTGGCATAAGCGATGGCGTAATTAAGCGCGCTTTCGGCCATGCCAACACTTTGCGCAGCAATGCCGATCCGTCCGGCTTCGAGATTGGCGAGCGCGATTTTATAGCCGTCGCCTTCTTTGCCGAGCAAGGCGTCGGTCGGTACGATCATATCTTCGAAGGTGATGGAACAGGTGTCGGACGCTTTTTGGCCGAGTTTTTCTTCGGTTTTCGCGACCACAAAACCCGGGATATCGGTCGGTACGATAAAGGCCGAGATGCCTTTCTTTCCGGCGTCGGGATCGGTCACGGCAAAGATGATCGCGGCCCCGGCGATGCGACCCGATGTGATGAACTGCTTGCTGCCGGTCAACACATAGCCGTCAGCCGTTTTTTTCGCACGGGCTTTCAAGGCCGACGCGTCGGATCCGGCTTGTGGTTCGGTCAAACAAAACGCGCCGATGATTTCACCGCGCGCCAAAGGTTTTAGAAAACGGTCTTTTTGCGCGTCGGTGCCATTGGCCAAAAGGGCGGCGCAGACCGGTGCATTGTTGACACTCATGACCGTTGAAACAGCGCCGTTGCCCGCAGCAATCTCGGTCAGCGCCAGGGCGTAAGACACATAGTCGGTGGCGGCGCCACCCCATTCCTCCGGCGTGGTCATACCCATCAGACCAAGCGCCCCCATGGCGTTCAGGGTCGCCCGTGGGATTTCGCCTTTTTCTTCCCATTCCGATGCAAAGGGCGCGAGCTGTTCGCGGGCGAAATCGCGTGCCATGTCGCGCACCATGATTTGTTCTTCGGTCAGGATCATCGGTCGTTCCTCTGCGATTTTTTATGCAACATGACTGATCGGGTTCACCCGATCAGTCATGGTGATGTGGTGGTGTGGTTTTTTTTAATGGACTTCAAGCGCCATGGCGGTTGCTTCACCGCCGCCGATGCACAAGCTCGCGACACCGCGCTTCAGACCGTGTTTTTTGAGCGCGGCAATCAAGGTCACCAGAATGCGGGCACCCGATGCGCCGATCGGATGACCAAGGGCGCAGGCACCGCCATGGATGTTGACTTTATCATGTGGCAGATCAAGCTCACGCATGGCGATCATGGCGACCACGGCAAAAGCTTCATTGACCTCAAAAAGATCGACGTCGTTTTTATCCCATCCGGCCTTGGCCAACACTTTCTCGATGGCGCCGACGGGTGCGGTGGTAAACCAGGCCGGGGCACCGGCATTGGTGCTGTGACCAAGAATGGTCGCGAGCGGGGTCAGTCCGCGCCGCTCGGCTTCACTCCGGCGCATCATCACGAGCGCCGCGGCTCCGTCCGAGATCGAGGACGAGTTGGCGGCGGTCACGGTGCCGTCTTTGGCGAACGCCGGTTTCAAGGTTGGGATTTTATCAAGCTTGGCTTTGCCGGGTTGCTCGTCGATGCTGATCTCGACGGCGCCGCCGCGACCGGCGACCGAGACCGGAGTGATTTCCCGGATGAAGCTGCCGTCGGTGGTGGCTTGCTGTGCGCGCTTAAGCGAGCTGATAGCGAAATCGTCTTGGGCTTCACGCGTGAATTGAAAATGCTGCGCGGCTTGTTCGGCAAAGGCACCCATCAGGCGGCCTTTGTCATAGGCGTCTTCCAGACCGTCCAGGAACATGTGGTCCATCACCTGTTGATGGCCGATACGATAGCCGCCACGGGCTTTCGGCAGCAGATAAGGGGCGTTGGTCATGCTCTCCATGCCGCCCGCGACCAACACGGTGTTGGTCCCGGCTAACAAAGCATCATGAGCATACATCGCCGCCTTCATGCCGGATCCGCACATTTTGTTGACGGTGGTGGCCCCGGCGCTGTCCGGAATCCCGGCGCCGCGGGACGCTTGGCGGGCCGGAGCCTGGCCGAGACCGGCGGGCAGAACGCAGCCCATGATGGTTTCGTCGGCATCGGCGGCGCTGATTTTGGCGTCGGCGAGCGCGCCCTTGATGGCGGCGGTGCCAAGCTCAGGGGCTGTGACCGTAGAAAAATCGCCTTGGAAGCCACCCATCGGGGTGCGGCTCATGCCGACAATAACGACCGGATCTTGTGACATATTGCGTTCTCCATTCTTATCTTATGCATTTATGCCCTTTATTGGGGCTTTCTATGAGTATTTGATCTGTTTTTCTTTTGCGCGCGGATAGTACGGGCGTGGCCCCCGATCTGCAAGATACTGCATCGTCAATACGGCCCCTCCATATCTTGCATATCAAGTCCTGTATAGCGGTCGGATATGTCAGCAATCCTGACGCTATATTATGCTAAAATGAAGGGAAATGTCCTTGCGATTAATGCGTATATATGAGTAACCTCGCAACCTGATTGCTTATATTCTGATTTTCTGAGAATAGATAATGCGCCTCACCCTTGACGCGATAGATCTGCGGATTCTTGAAATCCTGCAGCAGGATGCCGGGTTGCCGAATACGGATTTGGCAGAAAAGGTCGGATTGTCCCCGGCGCCGTGCTGGCGGCGGGTCAAACGGCTCGAGGATGCCGGGGTGATTGCCCGCAAAGTGGCTATTCTTGATCCCGATGCGGTCGGCCTACCGATCATCGTTTTTTCAAGCGTCAAACTGACCTCCCATGGGGACGATGCTTTGGCGCAGTTCGAAACCGCGGTCATGGCCTATCCCGAAGTGACCGAATGTTATACAGTCAGCGGCGCCATGGATTTTTTGTTACGGGTGGTAACCACCAGCATGCGCGCCTATGAAAACTTTCTGCGCGAACGGGTGTTAAAACTACCCGGTGTCAGTGAAGTGCATTCCCGCTTCGTCGTGACCCAAGTAAAATACACGACCGCCATTCCGGTGCGTAAGGCCATAGAGGAGCAGCAGTGATTGAAACGACAGGGGGAGTAACCGCCGATCAATTAACGGTCTTCGGTATTCTCGGCGTTTGCCTTGCGCTCTTTATTTGGGGCCGTCCGCGGTATGATTTGGTGGCATTGCTATCACTGCTTGCCACCGTTATTTTTGGCTTTGTGTCGCCGGATGAAGCTTTGCTGGGGTTCGGTCATCCGGCGGTGATTACCGTTGCGGCGGTATTGATAATCAGCGGCGCTTTGCGGAATGCCGGGCTCGTCGACATGGTGGCGCGAATGCTTGGGCCTTATACACGCAATCCCACTTTGCATGTGGGGGCTCTGACGCTGGTGGTCACGGCTCTTTCCGCCTTTATGAACAATGTCGGCGCCTTGGCCATCATGTTGCCGATTGCTTTGGCGACCGCGGCCCAGAACAAACGGTCGCCGTCCATCGTCTTGATGCCGATCGCATTCGGCAGTGTGCTGGGCGGCATTATCACTTTGATGGGAACGCCGCCCAATATCATCGTTGCCGCCTTCCGTGCCGAGGTGACGGGCCGCTCTTTTGCAATGTTCGACTATGCCCCTGTCGGGTTGCCGACGGCTTTGGCGGGTGTGTTGTTCATCGCTTTGATCGGGTGGCGCTTGCTGCCGAAAGAACGACGCGGCACCCAAGACACGAGCCGTCTTTATGAAATCAGCGATTATCTGATCGAAGTCAAAGTCACCGATAAAAGCCCGGTGATCGGTATGCGGCTCGCTGTGTTTGAAGATCTAGCGGGGGAGGCGATCACGGCGGTTGGTTTGGTCCATGGCGAAGATCGTCTGTTGCACCCGTCGCCGTGGCATACATTGGAAATCGGCGATATTCTGATTTTGCGGGCGGACCCCGGCTCGCTGACCAACTTTATTGAAAAGCAAAAGCTCGAGCTGCTGACCCATAATGAAACCGCCGAAAGCATTCAGTCGGACACCGTCGGTTTGGTCGAAGCAGTTATTCCGCCGCAGTCGAAATTGCTTGGCCGTGGTGCCGAGTATTTGGAATTCATCACCCAGCGAGCCCTGAATTTGATCGCTTTGTCGCGGCAGGGTACGCCCATTCATAGCCGCTTGAAGGATGTAACCTTCGAAGCCGGTGACGTGGTGTTGGTTCAGGCCGAGCGGAATAGTCTTGGCCTCACCTTAACCGAAGCCGGACTTTTGCCGCTGGCCGAACGCAATTTAACGCTCGGCTCCACACGTGCGGTGTGGAAGGCGGTGCTCATTTTTGCCGTCGCCATTGTCATCAATTTGATGGGCTGGTTGCCGTTGGCTTATGCGTTCATCGGTGCGGTCATCGCCTATGTGGTGGTCGGCATTATGCCGGTGCGCGATCTTTATCGTGATGTGGATTGGTCGGTGATTGTGTTGCTGGGGGCGATGTTTCCCATCAGCAAAGCGTTGGAGACAACCGGCGGCGCCAATCTGATTGCGGGGTTCATCGTCGCTCATGCCGGCGAATTACATCCGGCGATTTTGATTGCGATGCTGATGTTCATGACCATGTGTTTGTCGGATCTTTTGAACAACGCGGCGACGGTGTTGATCATGTGTCCGATCGGCATTGCCATTGCGCAGTATCTCAACGCCAATCCCGATACCTTTTTGATGGCCATCGCCGTCGCGGCGTCCTGTTCGTTCCTGACCCCGATCAGCCATCAATCCAGCACTTTGGTGATGGGGCCGGGCGGCTATCGGTTCAGCGATTATTGGCGCATGGGATTGCCGTTGGAAATGGTGATCCTGGCGGTGGCGACGCCGCTTTTGCTCTATTTCTGGCCGATTTATGGTTAGGCGCGCATCATCTTAGAACACGACCTTGGCTTCGATGCCATAATCCCGGCGCGAGTTTGGAATACGCATATGTAATCCCGGCCCGAACAGATCGGTGATCGCTTGGGTCGGATAGCGTGTGTCGCCGATGTTGCGGGCGTAGGCGGTCAGGGCCCAGCTTGCAGTTTCAAGACTAAGCCGGGCATCCACCACCACTTTTTCCGGTGTGCGGACGGCATTGGCCGCATCCCAAACGATGGATCCCCGCCAATCCGCATTGGCCGTCAGACGCAGCGTATAGTCGTCGTTGAGCGGTTGGGCGTAATCGGCGCCGACCCGAACACTATGCTTGGCCGTTTGTGGTGACCGATTGCCGCGCAATGCCCCGCTGCCGTCAAGGTCGCGGATCTCGGCGTCGATATAGCCGACGCCTAGGATCAGTTGGAGCTGGTCGGTTGCTTGGGCGGCCAGTTCAAATTCGACACCGCGAATTTTTGTCTTGGCGATGTTGATCACATTCTGCGTCGGTGGATTGAGCGTAACAAAAAAGAATTGCTGATTATCCAAGCTGACATCAAAGACTGACGCAGATAAGGTCATGCGGCCATCCATGAGCGACGCTTTGGTGCCGATCTCGAAACTATCGGCGCTTTCCTTGGCAAAACTGCGATCGGCTTGCGAGATAAAGGCGTTGAAACCGCCCGACCGGAAGCCTTCGGCATAGGTGGCATAGAACCGCCACTCCGGCGTCACCGCATAGGACAGCGAAATTTTCGGCTGCAAGGACGTAAACGTTTTTTCTGCTGCCGAGGCCGGGATCAGAAGATCGTGGGATGATCGTTTGTCTTCGTCATAACGAAGACCCACGGTCAATTCGAGCGCATCGGTTACCTCGTAGCTGGCCTGACCAAACAACGCCCAGGATTTGCTTTTATTGACGTCCATACTGTCGACGATCAAGCCGGGACCAAATGTACCGTCGCCATTATCGGGAATAATTTTGAGGAAGTTATCGGTATGCCGATCCTGGAAGAAGCCGCCGATCAACCAATGCAACCGGTCATTGTTGTTGCTGGCGATCCGGAGTTCTTCGGTGAAGGCGCGCACATTGGTGACCAAGTCTTGGGCGACACCCGGAGCTGAGGTGAAGTCGCCGTCGCCAAACAGGGCCTGATCGACATCGTCATAGCCGGTGATGGAGGTAACGATCACGTCATCCAAATCAAGCTCCAGTTTGAATGACAGATTGATTAGACGGCGATCGTCGAAGGTATCGAGATTGCGCACCATCTGTGACGGTTTGAAATCGTCGAAAGCGGCGGTGGTGACGATCTCAGACGACAAACTACCGGCTTTGCTGTCGGCATAGGTAAAACGCAAATCAGCGGTCAGGCGCTCGCTTATGGTCATATAGGCGGCAGCATTGATGCTGGCTTCGCGGAACGGATCGGCTTTGGTGCCCAAAAACACATTGTCGACGCCGCCGTTATAATCGCGATAGCTGGCTGTGACCCGCACGCCCAACCGGTCTTCAATCACGGGGCCCGAAACCGACCCGGCTATGCGGACGTGGTCATTGTTGCCGTACGATCCCTTGATCCATGCGGTAAGATGATCGCCAGGCTTCCGGGTGGTGATATTGATGGCGCCGGCGATGGCGTTGCGGCCATAAAGCGATCCTTGCGGCCCGCGCAATACTTCGATTTGGTCGATATCGAGAAGTTCTTGATTGATGAAATCGGGGCTTGGCATCTGAACGCCATCGATCACGACCGCGACCGGTGCTTCGCCACCCTGGGCCGTGGAGATGCCACGCATGGTGATCAGCACCACGCCCGGACGAAACGTTGAGGCAATGGTCAGGCTCGGGGTCAGTCGAGCGATGTCTTCAACGCGCGCCAAGCCGTTCCGTTCTGCGGTTACGCCGTCAATGACGGTCAAGGCTTCAGGCAGGTTGAGGACTTGTTCTGGACGCTTGCGGGCCAGGACGACGATTTCTTGGAGGGTGGCGGTGGCATTGTGGTCGGCCGATACGGGTTTGATGGCGGGCTGTGCTTTGGCCTCAAAAAACCCTTCGCCGGCCCCATATGAGCTGGCAACAGTGGCGATTACAAAGAGGGAAGAGTGCAATACTTTGCACTGACTTCTACGCATTTCCCCCATACTCCCTACAAATGCGACAGGAAGAATAGAGACAGCTTTTATGCGCTGCAAGCTCCAACGCGATTATTAAGCGTTAGATCGAAAGGGTCGTTGCCATGATGGGCACCTATACCCTTATGATTAAAGGGAGATTAGGACCGCCGCGGCCGGATGTTTTGACGGTGGGTTGGGGGGTCAGAGATCAGGGACGAAGTGGATTATAATATAACCCACTCGCCGTGAGGATCCGCCAAAAATCCGGCCGCTGAGCGGCGACGACGGACAAGTCCGCCGTCAAGTCTAAGAGGACTGCTTGACGCAATCCGTGGAACTCGATGGGGTCGCCGATAAGCTTAAAGCTTATCCCGAACCTTGACACCAAACGCACCAAAGGCGCTGTCACCAGAGCGACGACATGGGTTATACCCTGTTCAGCACTCATTTTCGTAACGGCGGCCATAAGGGCCATTGTCTCATAGGCAGCAAAACGCTGCCGCCCTATCGACACATGGGGCGCCCTCAAGAAACGCGAAGCTTCCGCAGTGGTTCCACGCGGGAACAAAATATCTGCTTGGCGCTCAACTTCAGGCGACACCGTATAGGCTGGCAGCGATACGTCGTCATTCGGTAGAATGAGCCGAACGGAGCCTACTTCTTTGCCGGTCTGATTATCCAGGAGCAAACTATGCACTGAATAATCATCATACTTGTCTTGTTCATATCCGGCGATCTGCAAAGCCGGATCTTCAAACTCATGAGCAACACAGTAAACGTCGTAACGTAAGCGGTAGACACGTTCTTGCAGAGCCGGGGTATCAGCCGAAACGATCACGATACCG
>JBBCIP010000300.1:0-2251 GCA_037189785.1 Alphaproteobacteria bacterium | reverse complement strand
CGATCGTGATATTGGGCACGAAATGGCCGTCCATCACATCGACATGGATAAAGTCGGCCCCGGCGGCGGTCACGGCCTTCAATTCCGCACCCAAATTGGCAAAGTCGGCCGACAAAATGGATGGGGCGATTTTTAAAGTCTGGGTCATAAGGCCATTATGTCCATTAGAACACACGCCGAGAGAGCGCGCGGCGGAAAGATCAAGCGAATGCCCCTGCTTATCAGGTCACGCCTGACGCCGCAACCGGGCGATAAAAAAGCCGTCCATATTCTGCGATGGGTCTGTTTGAATGGGGTCGCCATCGGCCGTATAGCTATCCGTTACGGCCAGAAAACGCCGAATTTGATCCAGGCCTTCGGCCAGTTCGAGCGAACAGACACAATACACCAGCGTGCCGCCCGGCTTCACCAAGCGCGCAGCGGCCCGTAACAAATTGGCCTGCTCCTTAGCCATGGCCGTGACATCGGCGGGGGTTTTGATCCATTGCACATCCGGATGCCGTCGCAACGTACCGGTCGCCGTGCAGGGTGCATCCAGCAACACATGATCAAACAGCTCCGCCGGGGCATAGGCGGCCCCATCGGTCACCACACAATCGGCACTAAGCTTTAGGCGGGTTAAGTTTTCCCGTAATCGGTCCATCCGTTTGGCCGAGGCATCGACCGCCGTGACCCGAGCCCCGGCCGCAGCCAATTGCGCCGTTTTGCCACCCGGCGCGGCACAAAGATCAAGCACCCGGTCCCCCGGTTTAACCGGGATTTGCTGGGCCGGTAGGGCTGCGGCGGCATCCTGGACCCACCAGTCGCCCTGGCCATAGCCCGGCAGTTCATCGACCGCCCCGGCACCCTGAATTCGCAACCCGCCGGATGGTGACGTCACGACGTCATAACGGTGTGCCGTCAAAGCGTCAATTAATTTTTCCCTATCTGTAGAAGGCTTTAGCGTAATATCAAGCGGCGGTTCTGCGGTCAGAGCCGCAGCGATGGCTTGGGTTTTCTCGAGCCCAAAGCGCTGCTCCCAGGACGACCACAGCCACGCCGGCAGATTGAGCCGGGCCGCATCTTGGGCCTCGACTATAGCCGGACCCTGGTCGATCACCTTGCGCAACACGGCATTGACCAAGCCTTTGGCGTGGCGGACAGCCGGCGAACGATCCGCCGCCGTCAACTTGACCGAGGTATCGACCACGGCGTGGGGCGGCGTTCCCAAAAACAACGCTTGGGCGGCCCCGATCCGTAAAATATGCCGCACCCCAGGCGACAACGATTTGCCCGGATTGGCCAAAGCGCCATTGATCACCGCATCCAGTTGGCCAAGACGCCGCAATACGGTCGCCACCAACAGGCGCGCAAAGGCACGATCCCGAGGCGATAAATCCGACCCTGCGGCAAGCGCGGCGGTGAACGCATCATCCAGATATTGACCGCCATCAAGGATCCGGCCTAACGCCGCGCGGGCAGCACGGCGCGCCGGTAACGGGGAACTTGACCCTGAAGCTTTTGACTGGGGAGAGGCTTTTGACTGCGACCAGGTTCTTGAATGGGAGGAGCGGGGCGCTTTAGCGCGATCTGAGACCGCCATATCAGCCCCAAGGTCCAGAACGACGACCAGAGCCCGGACGACTGGCTGGCCGCGACGCTGATGCCCCGGCACCGCCAAATGGGGATGTGCCAGACGACGGACCAGACGACGCCCCAGACGGGGGAGTATAAGAACCGCCACCCATATGCTTGGCCATGTCTTCTAGGCGGGCGATGCGATTGCCCATATTCGGATGTGTCGAGAACAGATTATCCATGCCCCGCCCATGTAAAGGATTGACGATAAAAAGATGGGCCGTCGCCGGATTGGCTTCGGCCTGTTGGTTTTCGATGCGAGACGCACCGTTTTGCAATTTAGCCAAGGCCGAGGCTAAGGCCAAGGGATCATTGGCAATTTCAGCACCGATGCGGTCGGCTTCGTATTCGCGGGTGCGGCTGATGGCCATTTGCACCAACATTGCCGCCATTGGGCCCAAGATCATGATCAAAATCCCGCCGATCACGCCAAGCCCGCCATTTTGGCGATTGTTGCCGCTCATCCCCGCGAACATAGCAAAGTTGGCCAGCATACCAATGGCCCCGGCAATGGTCGCCGCCACCGTCATCACCAAGGTATCGCGGTTTTTGACATGGGCCAGTTCATGGGCCATCACCCCGGCCACTTCGCGGTTGTTCAGGATCCGCAACAGTCCGGTGGTGGCCGCCACCG
>JBBCIP010000299.1:0-7692 GCA_037189785.1 Alphaproteobacteria bacterium | reverse complement strand
ACGCGACACGCATGACGCGCTCACGCTCTGCCGCCTTGATTGCCCACTGCTCGGCGCCAAGCTTGAGATCATCATCAAACAGCACATCTGGGTTGGTTAATGCCGGGATTCCGGCGGCCACCTGACCACCAACTCCGCTTGGGATAGGTCGACCATACTCACGCCAGAAGAAACGTCTGTACGACTCTCCCAGGCCCAACAAATCGCTTGCCTCGTATCCAGGCTGTGCAAGCAAGCCGCGCTCAAAGAGGATGGCGAGCGATGTCGATGCGTCTGTCATCAGGTAATTGACCTCTCTGCCCGCTTGATCGAGCGCGACAACACGGCGGGTCCGCACGTTGCAGGCCGGTGTAAGCCCAAGCGCGTCGATCTTTTTAACCGCGGCCTCGTTGGTCGGGCCAAAATCAACATGCTCGCGTTGGCTCGGTGCAATCCGCCGATTTGCCTTTGCCTGTTTGCGCCGCCCTTTTCGAGACATGTATTCATTTCCGCACTTAAAGAGTAAAACATTTTGATGTTAAGCCGCTGATGCTGAATCACTATTTTTAAAGTCACGGCTTGGCTTGGCGTGCCAATAGACCGCGCGCTTGGCGTCTTTCGGGTCGAACTCCGGCAGTTGCCCGCTCATGTGGCCATTGTCGATCAGCCATTCGTACTGCGCGTAGAGGTGGGCGGCTTTGAGCAGATCTTGCTTGAGATCGCCGCCCCACCCGTTTGCGGTCGCTGTGCGTGCGAGGTCGAGGTTCCGCCGCTTCCAGTCGGCCAGGAGCTCTGGGATACGCTGGTTGACCCAATCGAATTGTTGCTTGCGATTGATCTCGCCAGTCGCCCGCTCATAGCGCTTAGGATTTTCCTGGCGGCACAAATCCGCGATGTCTGCGACCGTGGGCCTGCGATCCTTCGTCCACTCGATCACAAGCCGCTTGGAGGCTCGCATCAACGCCTCGCCAGCGTAATCACGCAGGAATGACCGGCAGTCGTCCGCGAAGGCTTGCGGCGCTTTGACAGCCCAACGATCGTTGTAAAATTTTATGAATTCGTCCACGGTCATGGCGTATCGTATTGATCCCAGAAAGATTTTCGATTGGGGTCGAGGGCTTGTGCGATGGCGTCAGGGCTGCCGCGTGCTGATGGCCGATTGAAATCAACCGCGTTGACGTACCAGGTCTTCCAGGCGGCGGACCAATCCTGCATGCGATTGCCGTAGGATGTGTGATACGCCCGGAATTTCTCGGCCTGCTCATCCGGCGACAGGTCATCCCTGCCCTTGTCTCGCCAGTACGCTACGGCTTTTTCGCGATCCTCGGGCGTTGGGCAATCAACAGGGATTTTTTTCTTGATCGTCCTCTCGACTTTTTTTTGACTATCCGAAGGATAGGTTTTTTTTATATCTGTATCTGTATCTGTATCTGTTCTGATCTGTTCTGTATCTGGGGCCGTTTCAGTAACGATTTTGGAACGCTCGCGAAAGCGTTTCACGCGATCTGTAGATGTATCTGATTTATATTGTCTTTTTGACCAACTTTTTATACGAAACGTTTCACCAACCGTTTCAATTAACCCCACTTGTAACAACTGATGAAACGCAGATGAAACGCTCGATTTTGTTTCACGAAACGCGAATGAAACATCATCAAGCGTTCCAATATTACCATCACGACTGTCATTCTGAGCGGCCAAATAGAGCGCGTTGTGCCACGCCTTGAACGCTTCCAAAGACAACTTCTGTATCTTTGGGTCGTTGAGAGCTTCTGAATATGCGCGAAACCAACCAGCCACGTCACACCTGTTTACGAATTGAATCTTGCAGGCGGATTGCACGGATCGCAATTTCTTCTTTCCAATCCAAATTAGCCCTATAAGCGCTTACGTCTATTACGCCGTCCTCTCCATCTTCGATGAATTCTATTATCACTGACCTTGGTTTAATTCTTCCGGCCCTTAAATCTTCCAAAGCTTGGACCAAGGCTTCTTCTGGCGACCACTGCGTATTGTTTCCGGTTTTTAGTGCCCGAGCACTTGCAAGCGATTTGATGTTGTCGTCCATCACACTTCCTTAATCTCGATGCCAAACACCGCAAGCATCAGCTTCTTTTTCAGCTTATATTCCGGCGTCTTGAAGCCCTTAGCGTCCTCGACCACGAACCCGCTGTCGTCGCTATATGTAAAATCCGCAATGTACGAACAGATCTTCTGGCCGTTAACGTTAATCACGTATTTTTTCTGCCGATCGAGCCCCTGGATGGCACCGGCGCGCTCCAATAACTTGAGCTCTAACCAGCGCTTATGCTCTCGCTTAGACGCGAAAAAGCCATCCTCAGTCCGCACAGACTGGGCTCGGAATTTATTGACCTTCTGGTAGATTTCGAGGGGCGAGGTCATTCTTTGGTCACAGCCTCCGTAGCGCCGCTTGGCCAATCGGAGTATCGACCAGCATTCCTAACGCATTGGCATATACTGCGATCAATTGCTCCCGCTCCTCACGAGCTGATTCTTCCATTTTTCGAAGCTTAATAACCTCGCGCATGATATTGGGATCGAACCCCTGCGCTTTAGCTTCTGCGTAGACATCTTTAATATCATCCGCGATGCCACGCTTTTCGTCTTCGAGCCGTTCAATCCGCTCGATAAGGCTCTGTAATATTTCGCCTGCTATACCGTTATGTCCGATTGTCACCGCGTCCTCCGCAAGTTGATATCCTCATACCGCTGCCCCGCCATCGCCTTTGCGAACAGGCTTTCGTCTGTCCGCAACACAAAGCTTGGCTCCGCGATGGGCGGCCCGTTGATGTCCTTCGATGCCATGCGTCTGGCATATCGACCTTCATCGCTGCGGGCGGCTCTATGCCCGGCACCGTTCGCGTATTTCTTGGGCACGACGCCCTTCTCTTTCAGCTGATTAAGTCGCGCCTTAACGCCTAAGCTCGACCTGTCCAGCTGGATGGCAATTGCCTCGCGCTTTAACCCCAGCGCATGCAGCCGCAGCAATTCGGCTTGATCGGCGTCGGTCCATTTCTCTTTGTATTTCTTCATTGGCCGACCGCCTTCAATAGCTTCTGGATACGATCCAACGCGGCGGGCAGTTCAGCCAGCGCACGCTTTTGTTTGGCGTCCTCACCCTCACAGTATTTCTCGACCAGCCAAAATATTGGGCTTAGATCGCCTGTGACCTCGATCAGTTTTGCCAGCTTTGAAACGGGGAAGTTGACGCCAGTATCATCAGCGCTGAACATCCGCGAAAACGTCGAAGGCTGGATATCAAGATCCATGGCGATCGTTTTCTTTTGCTTCCCACAGCCAGCAACCGACGCCTCGACGACATCCAAAAGCGTTTCATATCTGTCGGTTAAGCCGCCTTCGAAATTCAACTCCAACTGCCGCATTGAAACTGCCTTAAACAAAATTTCAGTGACTTTCAGTTACCCAAAAGGGCAAATTTTTTTAGCCGCCGAGGTGGCGGTTAGGTGGTGTGTTTGGTTTGATCGAAGGACCGCATAAATTCATGAACTTTTTGCGCCCTACGAAGCGTGACTGATCGTCCTGATCTTAGGTGGCGAACAAAATGACGATCATTAGCCGCCTCCTCTCCAAAACGGGTAGGGCTAAGCCTATGAAGTTCAAGGAAAGCCTCAATGCTTTCCAAAAGGGCAGAATCTGTAATTATCATAGATTGGATGATAATGTGTTAAAACACACTATGCAATGTGATATTTCACATTTCTTTAATATCAATCCAGTGTGGCATATTCCAGACATGGAAAAGAGCCATGCAAGAGACCCGTTGACAATTGAAATTCTGGCCCGCATTCAACAAATCATTGAAAGCAGACCAGAAGGCTCGGAAACCGTTTATAAGCTTTGTATAAACGCAGGTCTTAATCGGCGCTGGTATGATGATACCATCAAGAGACCAAGAACAAACAGTCCAACGATTACTACTATTTATAAGTTTATGCAGGCTGCAGATATTACGATTTATGATATTTTTTCAATTACTATCCCCGTATCGGACGCAAAAAATCTTCAAGATTTTGTTCTTGAAGCCCTTAAATATCAGGGCGAGCTTTCACCAGATGAGGTAGCGCGCGCGGTTTCTCGTTCTTATATTCGGCGCCACGAAACGAACATGACTGCCTCGGAGCTTGCTCGGCAACTGGATTTATTAGAACCCGCAGCCGTTCGCGAAGTATCTGGTTAACCTCTTCTCTAACTAACTCTTTTACTGTCTTCATGGACGCATTCCCTGATTTTCTGATTCCCAGACGAATGTTCTCACTTTGTTCACGGTGACGCAAGCCTCATGTAGATTTTAGAATACACCTAAAGGGGGATTCATCATGCAAATTGAATCAAGGGAAAAGCGGAAATTTTGGCTTAACAGTATTCGCAATTGTGTGCCTGATATTATCCTAAGTATTGCCATAGCAATGATAATTGGTGACGATTTTTCTTTACTATTTATCGGTGGGGTATTTATAGCCTTACAATTGATTTACCTAGCGATTTGGCTAAAGAAGTTGGTATGGGTGTGGATAAGTTTTTATTTCTGGGGCCGCGAAGAAATAGCGAATAACTTTTATACCCTATTGGTAGCCAATAATATGCCACCCCCTGAAATCAAAGAAACATCATCAGAAGGCTATTTCAGTAAAATTATCGACAATGATGATCTGAGTACTGAGACTCGCTTAGCCGCGGCATACCTAGCCGCCTCTCTTAAAATACAAACCAGCACATTATATTTATCTGAAAACATTATGAAAAACATCGCTTGGGAGGACGCTATAGCATGGCATTACAGAGGTTATCCAAGTTCGTAAATTATAAATTTTCAGCTCTATTTTTAATTCTCCTTACCGGATGTAACGATCAGATATCATCAAATGACGATACTAGCCCTGCGTACACCTTGTACAGAAACTCACCTATAGACCCAACGATGCGAATTCATTTCGCTAGTTTCGACGCGCATGAAAAGGGGTTTGGGGACGCCAAGTATGATTACAATAGGGGCAATTGTCAGCTTGTAGCAGACTTGCTGCGAAGCAATGTTTTACGTGAAACAGATGGAGCGTCTACTGTAAGATATTGGTGTGAGCTAGGCCCGTACCGAGAAAAGCTTTGATCCTCCCCCTCCTCCTCGCCTCCCTTATCGGCACAGCCTCTGTGATCGACGGCGACACCATCGAGATCCACGGCCAGCGGATACGGCTTTATGGGATAGATGCGCCCGAAAGCCGCCAGCTCTGCTATGTGGACGAGAAGCCTATGCGCTGTGGCCAGCAGTCAGCCTTTGCCCTCGCGGATAAGATCGGGAACCAGACTGTAACTTGTGAGCAAACCGGCACAGACCGATACAAGCGCATCCTCGCTGTCTGCGAGGCTGGCGGAGAAGACCTAAACCGCTGGATGGTGCTTGAGGGCCACGCACTGGCCTTTCGCAGCTACAGCAAACGGTACGTGGCTGAGGAGAATGAGGCGAAAGCTGCGAAACGCTCCCTCTGGTCGACCAAGTTCATGCCTCCCTGGCGCTGGCGGGCGGGGGCGAGGTAGGTTGCCATCAAACCGGCTTATTTCATTGCTATAATTTACGTGGTTGTAGAATTTCAACTCTTTACAACAAAAGGTAGTTAGTCATTGTATATTAATAATTCCTATGCATATTTATATGCAGGGGTAAGGATGGCAGTTATGAGTTACGCGTATAAATTAACAAGAACGGGTCGTTTAGTGGGTAAATTGAGCTCATTTGGAAAGCTCTCTACCCCGATAAGATTCGTTAGCATGTCGAATATTGATGCCCTAAGAGAAGATTTTGGGGTTATTGCTTCTGATTTGAATCGTGTGGTTGAAAGAAATCGGGTGGCCATTGAAAAAACCCAGAAAACCAAGAACTAATAGCGTAACTGCTCAAGAGAAAAAAGAATTAGAATTAGAACTGAAACGCCAGACAATTACCGCCCAAATCACACGCAGCTCTCAGTGGTCGGGCCCCCTGCCGTCCCCAGAATCAATAGAGGCATTCCGCGCAGTCAGCCCTGATTTGCCAGATAAAATAATATATGAATGGCAAGAAGAAGCGAAACACCGACGGGCTTTAGAAGAACAAGTTGTAAAATCTGATATCAGCGACAGAAAATGGGCTCGGATAAGCGCATTTTTATTTTCCATTGTTGCGCTTAGCGTTGCGGCGTACTGCGCATCCATAGGCTTGGAGGTCGCGGCGTCGATAATAGGCGGATCGACAATTGCTTCCGTAGTTGCAGCGATGCTCTACTGGCGAAACGATAGTCCGCCAAATGAAGAATGACATTTAATTAGATATATTCGTATTGTGCGGGCTTTGTTTGGGCAGCTCCCCCGCCTCCTGCCGGTCCCGGTCGCTATCCGGTCACGCCTATAGCTACCCGTGGCATTTGACCTCTCCACGGCTGAGGGAGCTGCTAAATAAATAGAACTGCGCAAACCACCACAAACCCAATCAGCAAATTGTCGCTATAAATCCAGTTCATTGTGCCTCTTGGTGACTCGACTCCTCACCACATTCCATCCAAAATGGATCTGCTTGGTGGCCGCATCCGGGAGGCATACCCGGACCAGTGTGCCACCAAGCAAGATCCTTGTACCTCTACCTATAAACGGGCGAGAAGCTGGTGCCGCCGACCCTTAGATAGAGGACTGCATACAAGGCCAATCAAAGCATGTGCACGTGCCAAGATTGGGCCGATAGACCCACGAACGGCGGTCGTACCGTAACGTGGGGGCCGATTCCTCACTCCTTGAGCTGAGGCTAGCCGAGGCTCGGAGTATTGACCAATGCGGTCATCACTTCGCGTAGAGGTGACGGTCAAAGTGGACATCGCTGCCGTTCTTTTTAGAATTGCTGTGATTATCCTTCTCCTGATCTGATCCAAAAACGGGGGGCCCTAACAGGTCTCCCGTTCTCATTTCCGATCCCTCCCCCTCCTTATACCCCATCAGCGCGGGGGTGTCTAATTTATAGTGTGTTTTAACACATTCTTTTGTTGACAGTGTGTTTTAACACACTTATCATCCTCCCATCAGCTGATCGCCACGGGGCCGAAGACGCTGCCAATCATTTCAATCTCGGAGGGACTTATTATGAAACCAGTCATCGTAACCACACAACATCGCGGCGTCTTTGCGGGCCTTATTCCAGCGGATCAGGATTTAACGGCAAAAGCCATGCCTCTCAAATCAGCCAAGATGGCGATTTATTGGGGCACGACCAAGGGCGTGATGGAGCTTGCACAAACCGGCCCTACCAGCAAAAGCAGGATCAGCGCACCCGCCGATATTCCGATGCTCCACGACATCACCGCAATTTTTGATGTGACGGACGAAGCTTGGAAGAAATGGGAGTCTGCATAATGGACGACCCTGTCCTCACGGCAGATGACATTGTCCGGGCTGGTGCGTGCCAAGGAGGCGTTGCGGAAGTCGTGCATCGTCTCGCGGGCAAAATCGCAGCCGCAATGCCGCTTTCAAAATTGCTGAACCTCCTATCTGGTGATGAGAAAGAATACGCACTGCGCGCCGGAGCGGTAGACAGCTACGGCAACGGCTACGGCAACGGCTACGGCGACGGCTACGGCTACGGCAACGGCTACGGCGACGGCTACGGCTACGGCAACGGCTACGGCGACGGCTACGGCAACGGCAACGGCAACG
>JBBCIP010000298.1:0-1953 GCA_037189785.1 Alphaproteobacteria bacterium | reverse complement strand
AACCATCTGGAATTGCTGGACTATCCCAAAGAAATACGACTAGCGGACCGATGCTATATCTGTAAAAAACCTAGGTGATAAATAAGGCTACACGCTCTATTCTATGGCTTTCGGCAACACCTCACTTTCAGGAGGGTCCATGTCACAACAAGAGTTCCGCAATCGCCTGGATCGTCTGGTCAACCCTACTAGAGATCATTACTTAGGTTCAAATAAAGCGGAAATTACTCTTGTTGAATATGGTAGCTATGCTTGCCCCCATTGCCGAGCTGCGAATGAACGCATTGCCGACGTACGCGACAAAATGGGGGATCGCTTACGTTATGTATTTCGCCATCGTCCGTTAACGAATAACGATTTGGCTCGACGTGCTGCGGAACTGGTAGAATGCAGTCGAACTCCAGAAGAATTCTGGAAAGCGCACATTGCGTTGATGACCAGGTCTGAGACACTCACAGAAGATGATCTGGTAGCTGTCGCAACTGACTTGGGCTTATCAGCTGACGATGGTACCTCGTCTGAAAATAGACTACAAAAAGCTCAAAAAAGAGTGGATGACGATACGCGAAGCGCCCAACACAGTGGTGTCATGTTCACGCCGACATTTTTTGTCAACAACCGCCGCTATGATGGGCCCTGGGATGAAAATTCGTTCGCGGATGCGCTCTATGGATCATTAGGACATCGTGTCAGATCGGCCGCTTTGGATTTTGCAAGCTGGGCTCCTTCCACCGGCATTTTATTGTTGCTGGCAACACTCTCGGCCATTTTCTTGACCAATTCCAGCCATGGCGATCAATTCACGACATTCTGGTTGCAATACTTTGGCTTCACCTTTGGTGATACCAGTTTCAAGATGTCATTGGGGCATTGGGTTAATGATGGCCTGCTGACAATATTTTTTCTTGTCGTCGGATTAGAAATAAAGCGCGAATTTACAGTTGGCCACTTGGCCAGCCGGCGATCAGCCGCTATGCCGATTGCCGGCGCCATTGGTGGTATGGCCATTCCTGCTTTATTTTATATTATGACCATACCCAGCGGTCCCTGGGCTCATGGATGGGGCATCCCAATGGCAACAGACACAGCCTTTGCCATCGCGCTGATTGTTATGTTGGGAAAGCGCGTGCCAATCGAGTTGCGCATTTTTTTAACAGCTGCGGCAATCGTCGATGATATTGGTGCCATCATTGTCGTCGCGATATTCTATTCAGGGAATATACAAGTAGAATATTTGGCCGCAGCCGTGGCTATCGTTTGCGTGCTGGCGTTCCTCAATCGTGCTGGCGTTTACCGGGTCCTGCCGTATTTGATTTTGGGCATTGCATTATGGGGCTGTGTATACGCTGGTGGTCTTCATGCGACATTGGCGGGCGTGTTGTTGGCAATCTTTATCCCAACCCGCCCACCGGCAAACTTCCGCGCGCTTATGATCCAGGCCGAAACCATTCTAAACGCCGAGGCAAGACACGAAGGCGAGGTGCTTCGCCATGGCCCGTCTGTACCGACAATGCGTGCCATAGACGATATTCATGATCGCCTAGAATCCCCGGCCGACCGCATGTTGCGACATGTGGAACCGTGGTCGAGTTATGCCATCTTGCCGCTTTTTGCCTTTGCCAACGCGGGTGTCGCCATTACCGCCGACGTCATTGATGGCCACGGTGTTTTAATGTTTGCCATTATGGCTGGACTTATTATCGGCAAACCGCTGGGATTGCTCGCAACCGCCGCCATTGCCGTGAAACTCGGGCTTGCCGACAAACCCAAGGAATACAGCTGGGCACAATTGGCTGGTGCCGGTGCTCTCGCCGGTATTGGTTTCACCATGTCACTGTTTATTGCCGGTCAAGCATTCCCGATAGCGTCCGACTTTGCCGCGGCAAAAATTGCGGTGTTCTCAGCTTCGGTCCTGTCGGCAATCATCGGGGTTGCGATCCTATGGCTCGCCAG
>JBBCIP010000297.1:0-2967 GCA_037189785.1 Alphaproteobacteria bacterium | reverse complement strand
GGCTTTGACCCGTTCTCGCAACGCCGGGAGTTGTTTGTTCCAGGTTTTCTCAAATTGGCCATGGGTGTCCCAATATTCCAATTCGAGCAGCGCATTCGCCGGTTTTTCCACCAATGCCCTGGTAGCGCCACGCATTTTCTTGGCTAGCATTGGGACATCCTGCCGCCGCCAACTGGGGTCGCCGTCGACCACAACATAAACCGGAGTCGAATGGGCCTTGCCATAGCCCTGCCCCCACGCCCGCACCGCGACCCATTGGCCATGATCTAAACGGATATCATGGGTGATCGAAAGATTGCCGTCTGCATCCAGTTGATCGGCCGTTGCGATCACGTCGCCATTGACGACGATCTCCAACCGGTCAAGCTTATCATAGGCCGGATTTTGACTGGCCGACGCAACAATTTTAAGAACATCACCACGCGCCATCGCCAACTCACTGCCCGGCAGGTGGCCATTTGCCGTAAACTCCAACATCGGACCATTGGTCACAAAACTGCGCCCGGCTTTCAAATTCGTGTACCAAGCCGAAACATCTTTGGCCGTCGCGCTTTTCACATAGTTCCGCTCCGTACCCGGCAAGTTTCCATATGGCCAATCGGACCCCGCAGTCGGCGTCAATTTGAATCCGAGATTGAGAAAATCATACCAAAGATCAATATTGATGGCGCCAAATTGCAGAACTTCGACGATATCCACAAGATCAAACGGTGCATCCACAGCCATACCGTGCCATTCGTTAAAGTGACCTTCACCAAAATGCGCATAACCGGACACGGCACCTTGCCGCCGCATTTCTTCAAACACCTTATGATAGGCGAAATAATCTTGATCGCGATAATATTCTTTTACATTGAGGTGAAGCGTATGACCGCGCTGGCCCGATCGCGGATCTTCCTGCCCAGATACAAGCGCATAGTTGCCGCGCTGAGCGCGGCCGTCTTCACCAAAAGCATATTGCGGGAAGGTGATATCCGTCAGGTTGCCCATTTGCAGCAAGTTCATGATATTGATATCTTGTGCTTCGGCAATCGATAACAAACCGTCATTATCAATCTTGGCATGTCGATCAAAATGCATATGGCCGTCGCCGGACACCCAGCCTTTTTGCTCCATATGCGACGCACGTTTTAAATTGACTGTGGTCGTGGTTGTCGCTTCCGCCGTGACGTTTATTGTTTGTTTCTCAACACCGTATTCCAATCCCTTGGAAACGATCACGTCATATTTCCCAACTGGCAATCGTGTACGGTATTGTCCATCGCTAAAAAATACCGAGCGATTGTCGCTAGGCCACGGTTCCGTACGACCAGGCCCCCAAGACCGCAATCGGACCATCCGCGTTTGATCGCCATAGCGCTGGATCTGTAACGCTTGATCGCTTGGAATGGGCGCACGATCGACCTCGTCATAAATACCGACCCGAGCCGGTGTCTTGGTCCCTGTTTCATCGCTGATCTGAAGATCAAGCCACCCGAATTTTTCCGGCTTTTCAGTCGTGTTACTCCGCCGCAATGTCAGCGAACACAACGTCATACTGTGCGGCTTTGAGCGATCGAAAGATTGTTTAGGATCAGGCGTGACCGCAGCTCCAGCCGATGCGATGGCGATATCTGTGCCATATTGGCCAAAATTCGCAAACCTCGCACGATCAAGCTTGATCGTTTGTTTATGCCAACGACCAGTTTTCCCATTATTGCCGATAATAATTTCATGCGGCGGCAGCGTCGCACCATGGCGGTCATAATCAAGAATAAGCGTCGATGTGGTAGCTGCTTCCACTTCGATTTCAAGCTCAATCGTTTCATCCACGTCAAAGGCAAAGCGATCATCCACATCGAACGAAAAAAAGCCGCCGACCAAACAGGTCTTGCCGTCGATTTTTTTCACCGCAGCCGCTTCGGGGCGCGGCCATATAAAACTTAAACCCAAGGTATCGACCCAACCTTGGGTCAAAACCCGCGATATGGCTGGTGACTTCCATTCCATTTGTCGGAAACCTTCGGATGCCGATGCGGTCCCTGGATAATGCGGATAATGTGCCCAAGCTGTCGCCGATGTCGCCATGGCCATGCCCCAAACGACCAATGCTGTGCCCATATATCGTGCCATATCAGCTCCCCTATTTTAAGGCGTCTATGCTGATATGAAATTTATCCCATAGCAAACAAAGGGTCTTGATTGTCGGTGCCGGTCTTTGGAATGTGGGTGCCGCATAGGATTTGGTTAGGCGTCAATATGCCGTTTAGTTGGCCCCCATACTAGATAACGGTGGGCATGCGGCAGCGGTCGCTTCCGTCCCGTCATCCAGTGATCTAAGACCAAGTGAAACACGATCGCGACTTAAAACAATATAGCCATTACCGGCGATCCACCCCGAAACACCCATCTCCGGATTATTGTAACAGGGCTCTCCCCAGCGCGATTTAATATCGTCCTCATAAAGATTTTCCGGGATATCAATACGGTCCAGCCAAGCGCCGAGAAAGAGGTTATCTTGCTGGCTGACTGCGAGCGTAAGATTGCCTGCCGCAGGAATATCTTGCCGATATGTTTCTGCCAGCGGTGGGGCCGTGCATATTTTTATGGTGTCTTTATCTTCGCAGTCGGCGACAGACGCATCCGATTTGGCTTGCCCCAAACGCTTACCGCCAATGATGCGTGTAGACAGCAATTGAAACGTATAAAACGGATTATACATCCCCATCATGTCCAAATACCAAACCATGCTGGTGGTAAACTGCCGTTTCGCAACGCCTTCAGCCGGGGCATAGGTCACTTTTTCTTTAAAAATCACACAGGTTTCCGCATCAAGCTTACCGTTTCCCGAAGACCCGATGATCTTACAATGAACAATGCGCCCTGCGTGATCGATCACAAGGTCCATGCCGACCCGTCCACCGACATTTTCACGCAAAGCCCAGCGCGGGTAATCTTCAGCGGTCGGCCCCGAAACCATCGCCGGCT
>JBBCIP010000296.1:0-5452 GCA_037189785.1 Alphaproteobacteria bacterium | reverse complement strand
GTGGCGATAAGCCATATCTCGTCATGGCCGGGCGTGATCCGGCAATCCAACGTCGGGGCGTAGTGCACGTGGCGCCATGGACCACCGGGGCGAGCCCGGTGGTGACGGTTTAAACCATGCCGTCATTGCCGGGCCTGACCCGGCAATCCAACGCCGGTGCCGCTGTGCATGCGGTGTCATGGACCACCGGCCGAGCCCGGCGGGGACAGCGGATATGATCGTAATAGGATTACCCAAAAGAAAACGGCGCTCCGAAAAGCGCCGCTTCCTCTCTCCGACCGTTTAACTGGTGTTAGGCGGCGCGAATTTGCGCCAGGAAATTTTCGACCTGCTTGCGCAAGCTGTCGGTTTGGTTGGCCACGGCCCGGGCCGAGGTCAGCACCTCGTTGGCCGCATGACCGGTGCTTTCCGCACCGCTGTTGACCGTGACGATATTCGAGGTCACTTCCTGCGTGCCCGATGATACTTCCGCCACATTCCGGGCGATCTCGTGGGTCGATGCATCTTGTTGTTCCACCGCCGCAGCAATGGTCACCGAGGTTTCATCAATCCGGCGGATCACTTCAGCAATGACCTTCACGGCATTGACTGCGGCTTCGGTTGCTGACTGCATGCCGTTGACTTGGGCCGTAATTTCTTCGGTCGCCGTCGCGGTTTGGCTGGCCAGGTTTTTCACTTCGGACGCCACCACCGCAAAGCCTTTGCCGGCTTCGCCAGCCCGCGCTGCTTCAATCGTCGCATTCAACGCCAGCAGGTTGGTTTGGCTGGCGATATCGCTGATCAAATTGACAACCGCACCGATTTTTTGGGCAGCCGCGACCAAACCTTGGATTTCATCGGTGGCGCGGCTGGTTTCAGCAACGGCATTGCGCGCAAACGATGTCGATTGGCCGACTTGATTGGAAATCTCTTTGACCGACGCCGACAATTCTTCCGCGGCACTGGCCACCATTTGAATATTGGCACTGGCTTGTTCTGAGGCTTTGGTCACGACCCCCGATTGACGGCTGGTTTCATCGGCCACAGCCGACATGCCTTGCGCCGCTTTTTCCATTTGATCGGCAGACGCCGACAGCGATCCGACAAATTGCATCACCGATTGTTCAAAGCGATCAGCCAGACCCAACATTTCTTGACGGCGCTGCATCCGGTCGGCTTCTTCACGTTCATGATCGCGACGACGCTGCTCAGCTTCGGCTTGGCGGTGGCGCTCAGCTTCAGCTTCTTTGGCAAGACGTGCCTGGTCTTCAGCCCGCTTGTGTTCGGCTTCCAAACGCAAGCGATCCAGAGCGTTGTTTTTAAAGACTTCAACCGCTTTGGCCATGCCGCCGATTTCATCCCTGCGGTTTGCACCCGGCACCGTCACATCAAGATTACCCGATGCCAGTTCCGTCATCACATCACCCAGATGACCCAACGGCGCGATAATGCGACGAGCAACCAACCAGAACGATGCGGCAGCGACAACAATACCGACAACCAACATGAATGTGCTGAACACGGCATTGGCCGCGGCCGACAGAGAATGACGATCGGCAATGCTTTCCAAAGCATCCGCGGTCGCGTCACTCAGTCTGGTGATTGCCGCCACAGCTTTTGATGACTGCGCGATCCACTCCGCAGCGGTCATCGGATAGGGTTCTTGAGTTTGGGCCGCTGCATAAACGTCTTCGCGGGTTTGCTGGAAGCCGCCGAAAAATTCCGTCTTGGCCGCGTCAATCAACGGCACCAATTCAGGCGACACCAAACCAGCTTCATTGGCACCTTGCACGGTTTCCCAGGCGTTTTCCAATGCACCACGATATTGCGCCAATACTTCGAGCATCAAAGCCGATACCGGTTCCCCCGACGCAATGTTGCCACCGATCACCGACCATTCCTGATCAGCATTTTCACTAATCACAGCCAAGGCTTGATTAAGCTGGCGATGGGAAATGATCGCCGCATCGGTCGTCGACGATGCATATTCGGTTTTCAACCGGGCTTGATTCAACGTTTTGATGAGATCAGTCACCGCCCGTGTAAAGCGACGCTCGACACGACCGGTGCGTTGATCCGCTGACTGAGCCAAAGCTTCATCTGCGAGCGTTTGCTGCGTCACATAAGCCTGATGCTTGTCCTGCACGAGCGCCAGAAGGTCTGTTTTACCGGCGAAGTCTTCGCGGGCGTTCAAACCATCTATGGCGGATTTGAATGATTTTTCAGCCAAACTGCGGCTATCGACAATTTGTTTTTTATAAGCGGCGCCACCAGCATCCGGCGTATTCAATGCGGTGTTCATAACACCGCGTTCGACTGCTAAATGATGGGTCGCATCCAGGAAGTCTTTGGCGATACGGCTATCGGCCAGCACCCGCTGGGCGGTGGTGCGTTCTGATATGGCTTTGAGCGCCGCGATAGAGCTATAAGCAATGACGGCCGCCACCAACAAACCAACAACGGCAAACAATGAATTCCGAATGGTGAGCGCTCTGTTTAAGCGTGACCAAGATAAGGTGCGATCAGACCGCATCTGCACATACCCCCTAGATTACCCGCGTCGAATTAAAGAGTTTTTGATTATGCGCCATGCAGTAACATGACTTGTCTTAACGAACCTTAAAGATCATGCCTTCACCCCCTGAATGCGGGGTCTCATAATAGATCGCTGTCCTTTACGGCGTGGTAAAAAATAAACCCCCGGCCGATCGACCGGGGGTTCGATAACACTCACAATAAAGCAGGACCGCGTTCAGCCGCGGCGGCGACGGACCCAGGCCAGACCGCCCATCCCCGCCAGCAGCAGAGTAACAGAGGCCGGCAGTGGCACCTCGGTGCCCGGATCACCGTCGTCATACGTGACGGTCAGCCGGAGCAGGGCGTTGTCCACAGGATATAAATCGCCAGCATAGGTCCAAAGATAAGTTCCATCCAATAAGCCTTGCAGATGAAGATTGAACCAATCTGCCCCGTCGGCCACCGCCGCCCCAAGCAAGGCGGTAACATCAAAGGCATTGTCTCCCGATGACGCCGTATACGTAACATCGCCATACTTCAGTGCAGGTGTGTTCCACTGGTAGCCGAGGGCGCCGTCACCTTCATAGCCTGTGACCAAAACGTCTTGACTTCCGCCGCCGTCCCGCAAAACAAAGGACAGCACGGCGGAGGTGATGGTCTGCCCGGCCAAACCACCAATCCCGACCTGGATATTGGTGCGAGAATAGTTGGTCTGTTCCAAACCGAACAGAGCTGCAAACTTGTCTTCGTCATTCTGAACGGCATCATACATACCGACGTAGCCATCTCCGCTGAACGTCAATGACGTGTCGTTCGTGGTGTATCCATCCCAAGTACCGATAAACGGCAGTTGGTATGTGACCATCGCCGCCTGGGCCATGGAGCCACTACAGAAGGCTGCAACGGTCGCAGCTAGAATCGTTGTTTTCATCCCCATCTCATCAATCCCTTTAAAAAATGCATTTAAAAAAGCGATAAGAGAGAACGAAGCAACTTCCATACCATCAGAATAAGATCTTTATTCACCAATAACTTGGATATGAAAAAGACTATACAACCATAATAAATGTAAACTTATCCGACACCGCCGACGGTCATCCAGCGGCAGCCCCGTCAGCCGTTCCTCAAGCGCCAGGCCATGACCACATCGGAGACCAGTTTGGTCGACGCAACATCGGTCTGCCAATGTTCGGTGAAGCTTGGGCTATCACTCGAAGGCCTGCATTCTTCCGGCAGCATATCAAGCAAGGCGCGGACCGGGGCCTTCACCCCTTCACCGACGATGATCACCTCGCGGTTCTGCAACGATGGGAGGGCCGACAAGAAGCCATCGGCGCCTTCCGGCAAGACGTGTTCAACGAACGCTTGGTCGCGGTCGTTGTTCATGCGCATGGCCAAAATGGTGCCGCATTGCGACAGCGCCGATTCCGACAGATCCGCCGGACGTTGCGACACAAGGCCAAGTGATACGCCATACTTACGGCCTTCTTTGGCGATCCGTTCAATACCGAGCCGGGCCGACTGGGTTGCCGGATTGTTTTGGTTCGGGATGTAACGATGGGCTTCCTCGCACACCAACAAAATCGGGCGGGCGTTTTCACCCCGGCTCCACAACGCGAAATCGAAAATCACCCGACACAGAATACCGACCACCACGTCGACGATATCCGTCGGCACACCCGACAAGTCGATAATCGACACCGGGCGATCGGAGACCGGGAAGCGCAACAAGCGCGACAAAATATCGGTCAGATTATCGTTCAATAACAAACCCGAGAACATGAACCCATAGCGCTGATCTTTACGCAGTTCCTCGATCTTGGTTTTAAGCCGCAGATAAGGGGTGACTTTTTCGGGCTTGTCGAGACGCCCCATCTCGTTGTCGATGATGGTCAACAGATCCGACATTTTATAAGGCACCGGTGTATCAACGGTGACCCGCGCCGTCGACCGATTATGGGCGTCTTTGGTGCGGGCTTGCAGCAAACACCGCTTTAGAATATCGACTTCCAAATCGCGATCGCCATTACGCCGATCTTGCGACCGGTTGCGGATGAACACTTCCACATGTTCCTCGAAGTTCATCAGCCAATAGGGCAGTTCGAGATTTTCCGTATTGAAGTTTTCCGAAATCCCATTGAACGCGCGGCCATATTCGTTATGCGGATCAAGCACGATGACATGGCCGTTGGGCAAGCGTTCGACCAGGCGATGCAGCAACAACGCAACCGTACAGGATTTGCCGGTCCCGGTACTGCCCAACACCGCGAAATGCTTCCCAAGCAAATGGTCGGTCATTAAGATGGCCGGGGTTTTATAATGGGGATAGACGGTCCCGATTTTAATCTGATCGACACCCTCGGCCGAGAAGATATTTTCCATCTCTTGCTTGGTGACCATCAAGACTTTTTGGCCCGGGATCGGGAAGTCGGCGATACCGCGCCGGAACCCTGATAACCCTCCTTCATCCAGGAACATTTGATGGCCCATGAAATCAAGATCGACATAAACCCGATGGCTATCGAAAATATTGTCGGTGGTTTTGATGTCACCGCTTTCGGTCGCCCGCACTTCGCGCACATTGGCAAACACGAAACCATGTTGCACGGCGATCTTGACGATCGAGCCGATCTGACCCGACGGCATGAACGCAGCCTCGGCACTGATCAACGGCCGGTTCATCAAAGCCGGATCGCACACCGCCACCACCCCACTGCCGGTCACCTGCAAAATGGTGCCGATCAGGCCTTCAAGGTTATCGTCATGGGTAACGGGTGGGGTCCAGCGTTCGTTCACGGGGCACACTCATAAGCTATGGGATCGGCAGCACCACTCTGATATACCGCCGATCTGATAAAGACAGGTCACTTGGGATATTGCCCCGCCCATGGTTTACGATTTGATAACATAGACGGGAGAATCGAAACCTTTGGACCCCAAGGCCGAAACTGGTCCG
>JBBCIP010000295.1:0-13920 GCA_037189785.1 Alphaproteobacteria bacterium | reverse complement strand
CTGGTGGGGCGCAAGAACGGATTGGTCGCCCGTTCTTCTGCCATGGTCGACGGCACGGTCGGTTTGTTGTCGGCGCGTAAGTCACGGACGTGATCCATCCGCGCTTGCAGGGCCAGATTTTGCGGCTCCACAGAGAGTGCGAACCGCCCGTTCGATGCAGTGTATTCATGGGCGCAATAGACGCGGGTGTTGTCCGGCAGGGCAAGAAATTTAGACAAAGAGGTCCACATTTGCTGCGGACTGCCTTCGAACAACCGGCCACAGCCCATGGCGAACAAGGTGTCGCCGCAAAACAACGCTGCGGAATCTTCAAACCAAAATGCGATATGTCCGCGGGTGTGACCGGGGACATCGAAGACCTTGGCTTCGGCACTGCCGAGGAAATAACTGTCGCCATCGGCCACGGCCACATCGATCCCGGGGATGCGGGCAGTGTCGGCGCGCGGTCCGACGATGGTGCAGCCGGTTTTGTCCTTAAGCTCCAGATTGCCGCCCACGTGGTCGCCGTGGTGATGAGTATTCAAAATATGGGTCAAGTCCCAGCCCCGGCGGCTTAATTCGGCCAACACCGGGTCGCTGACGGCAGGGTCGACGGCGGCCGTCGCCCCGGTGGTGGGATCGTGCAAAAGATAAACATAGTTATCATCGAGCACGGGAATTTGAATGATATCGAGCGGCATAACAGGTGTCCTTTAACGTCATTATCCGTGTGGCTACGGATGTGGTGTTTTAATCGGGGCCGGCGCCGCCTGCGGCAGGCTTTGGGGTGTTGCCGGCAAGGACCGCATCGCTTCGGCGATGGCGCGTTCCAATTGCGGATCGCCACCGGCGATCACCGCGGCCGGGTCGTTGTCGACGACGATATCGGGTGTGACCCCGTCACCTTCCATGACCCATTGCCCTTTGGCATCGGTATTTCCGAATTCAGGCACATTCACGATGCCGCCGTCAAGCAGGGGGCCACGATTTGTGATCCCGATCACCCCACCCCAAGACCGTTTGCCGATCAGCGGGCCGAGCCCGTTTTCGCGGAACATGAACGGGAATATATCGCCGTCCGACGCCGATGTTTCGTTCAGTATCGCGACTTTGGGGCCGACATGGAGAAAATCGGGATAGGGGGTTGGGAAATCGGCATTTCTTGGGAATGTCATGCCGGTCATCACGCGCCGCAACCGTTCGAGGATCATTTGCGACACATTGCCGCCGCCGTTGCCGCGAACATCGATAATCAACGCTTCTTTGCGCACGACGCTTGGGAACCATTTGACGAATTCGCGAATGCCCTCGGCGTTCATATCGGGAATGTGAATATATCCGACCCGGCCGTTGCTGGCCTGATCCACCACATTGCGGTTATTGAGAACCCAATTGAGATACCATAACGCCATGTCGTTCTGACGGGTGACGACAATGACCCGGCGTGCGGCTTTAGGGTCGGGTTTATCGCCGACAAGAAGTTCCACCGCTTTGTTGCCAGTGCCGCGCAACAAGGCATAGGGATTATCTGTACGACGCAAGGGTTGGCCGTTGATGGTGAACAGATAATCCCCTTCTTTTATATTCACGCCGACTTCGCGCAATGGCGAGCGATAGCGATCTTCGGCATTGTGATCGGGGAGGATATGGTCAAACCGGTAATATCCACTTTTGGCGTCAAGCGATAAGCGGGCGCCCAAGGTTCCGGTGTTGGGGCGGGGCGGTAATCCTTGATCGCCACCGCTGATATAGGCGTGCGACACGTTCAATTCAGAAATCATCTCGCCGATGACATAGTTGAGATCGGCGCGATGGCCGATGCCGGGCAGGAGCGCCCGATATTTATCGCCGATCGCATTCCAGTCATAACCATGCATGTTTGGAACATAGAAATGATCGCGCATGCGGCGCCATACTGCATCAAACATGGCGCTCCATTCTTGGCGCGGCACACGATAGGTTTGCACATTATCGAGCGCGATGTCTTTTACCTTGTCTCCGTTCGGGAGCGCATAGCGTTTGAACGTGCGACCATGTTTGACGATGGCGGAATTGCCCGTTGCTGCGACGGTATAATTTTCGGCGCTGCGGGCAAGCAGCTTGGCTTCACGATCTTCAATGGAGAAACTCATCAAATCGGGACGCTCGCGCTCCTCGTTACGGGCGCTGTAATAGCGAGGGCCGGCCCGCATATAAAGTATGTGCGATTTGGTGACCTCAAGTCCCCATAAATTTCCCGGCTCCAAGGGAACGCGGGTGATGCGATCGGCCAGTCCGTCGAAATCGATGGACACGGTGACGTTGTTTTTCTGTGAGTCCTGTTTATCGGACGATTGTTTATCCTTATCTTTGTCATCCGTTACCTCGTCGTTGCGTGGCGGAAAAGGGCTCGGCGCTGCTTTGCTCAAGGTTCGGGCAAAGATACCGGTCTGGAAGCCGCGGGCATAATTCCATTCGACGGTGTCGATCATCGGCATAAATTCACGATCGGACAGATAATAAAGATATTGTCCGTCAGGGCTCCAAACAGGTTCTCGTTCCGTGAACGCGTCGTCGGTCAAGCGGTGCAATTTTTTCTGGTTTAGCTCATAGACATGGATGGCCCGGGTTTCGTTGATCTGCCCCAAGCTCATCGCCAGAAACCGGCCATCGGGCGACCAACTGTAATCCCGCAAAGGAAAGGGGGAGCCGTCATCGGCTACGAGCTGTGGTGTTTTTGTTTTGCGGTCGACAACCCAAATTTGGCCGCGATGATCGCTATAGGCGATGCGGGTCGAATCCGGTGACCAGCGTGGCTGGTAATAGCGTGCATCCGACTGTGTCGTCAGTTGGATGGCGGTTTGGCTGCCGTCTTGCGCTGTGATGTAGAGTTCTTCCTCACCGCTCGTGTCGGAAATATAGGCGACCCAAGCACCATCCGGCGACCAGGCCGCTTCGCGTTCATGAGCGCCGGGGGATTGTGTCAGGTTTCGGGTGACACCATTATTTGTCGGCACCGTGAAGATTTCGCCACGCGCGGTTAGCAGTAACCGCTCGCCTTCCGGGCTGATATCGAAATCTTCGACGGCGTTGCCGGCATTGATCAAGGCCGGGCGGGCGCTGACCTCATCGTCCGGCACAAAAATCTCGATGGTTCGATCATCGCCGGTTTCCACATTGAGAACGCGAAGCCGACCATCTAATTCATAGACGATCTGGCTTTTGCCATCATCGCTGGCCCAGCGCACGTCGCTATTGCGATATTGGGTCAGGGCGCGGGTTTGCCCGGTGGTCGGATCGGTTTCATAGATGTTCAGATAATCGGATCGGTCCGATACGAAATAGAGCTTATCTTTGATCCACATCGGATCGCGGTCGGTGCGCGGATCGTCGGTGATGCGTTTTGAGGCTTTGGTGGTGAGATCAAAGATATAAAGATCTTGGGCCCAACCACCTTCGTAGCGTTTCCAGGTCCGGAAATCGCGAAACAGCGGCGAATAGAATACCGACCGACCATCGGGTGAGAAAGCACCGGCGCCGGCAAACGGCATGGGCAGGGCTTGGGCCAAGCCACCGTTTTTCTCAACAGTATAGAGACGCGAATCTTTGACCGCGAAGGCATCGCGGATGGAGCGGAACAAGATTTTTTCCCCATCCGGGCTCCAACCATACACTTGGTTGTCATAGCCCCAACGGGCGGGCAGAGGACCAATGGATGGATAGAACGTAAGCTGTTTTGGCACACCGCCGCTGGCCGGTATCACATAGACCTGTTCGTCACCATCATATTGCCCGGTGAACGCGATTGATTGTCCATCGGGGGAGAATTTTGCAAACAACTCCAGTCCAGGATGGGCGGTTAAGCGAATGGCTGTGCCGCCTGTCACCGGCACTTTCCATAGATCACCGGCATGGGTAAATACCACCCAACCGTCATGAATATCGGGAAAGCGGAGAAGTTTGGTTTCGGCGCCGGCGACCGTCGGATGGATCGCGACCATGGTTGATGCGGATATCAATCCAGAGATCAGAAGCCGGCGTATCTTTGATCGAATATCGGACATTTACGTCCCCCTGTTAGCTTGTCTGGCCCCTATTACCTAGTCTGGCCGAAAACTTGTCGGGGGTATCTTAGGGAGGATGCTGCCGGGGTCAACTCTTGTATCAGCCCGAAGGATCTGTCCGAAGAACCTGTAAATTTGGGATGGCAGCTTCGCTGTCATTTTGTGCCGCCGTATCATGGGACAAAATCATCGGTCCAATAAAAAACGGCATCAAAAGCGAACTCTTGATGCCGAAGTTTGGAAATGCGGGAGCATACGTGGAAGTGCGCTCCGAGGTCAGTGTAGCGCGAGAAAGATTAATTGTAAATAAATCTTGACAGACTCCTGGTCGAGGATCGTTTTTTATAGTCTGATTTGCACATCATCACGACCGAAAAGGTTTGTCGCAATCGCTGTCTTGGCTCAGGCTGCTAACGATTTGCTATCACGGTAGCGTGCCATCAAGCTCGCTATTTCTGATTTATAAAGTGCAACGTTTGCTTCTTTGACATGACCATAGCCACGTATGGTGTCGGCATGATTGGCAATCTCGATTGCCAAGGCAAGACGTTCGGGGGATAAGCTGATCAAAAGCTCCTCCACCAAGGCTCTGTAGCTATCGATCAAGCCCCGTTCCATGCGACGTTCGCTGGTATAGCCAAAGATATCAAAGGCGGTGCCGCGATACTTACGGAAGCGTGCCAAGCGTTCCAGAACCGGCAAAATCCATGGTCCGAATTCACGCTTCTTGAGGTGCCCGGTTACGGGATCGCGCCGTGACAACAGCGGCGGCGCGAAGTTGTAGCGAAGCGTGATGTCGCCGGTGAAGGTTTTATCAAGATCCTGCTTAAAGCTGCCATCGGTGAACAACCGGGCGACCTCGTATTCATCCTTATAGGCCATCAACTTGGAAAGGGTCCGGGTGACAGTCAGGCTGAGATCACGCTGTCCCGGGGCGATCCGTTCTTCGGCGGTGGCGACCGTCAAAACAAAAGCCCGGAACTTTTCTGCATAGGCCAGATCTTGGTAAGCGGTGAGGAACGCCATGCGGTCGGCAAAAATGGTTTCAAAATGATCTGATCGGTCATTCTGTTCAACGGCGTCATCGCCATATACAGCGTGATGGAACGTCGCCGGGTCAACAGCCGCGTATCGACCGGCTTCAAATGCCGCACGGTTATCGTCGACGGCCACCCCATTTAGATCGATTGCCTTAAAAAGGGCGGCTTCAGACAGTGGAACCAGGCCGCGTTGCCAGGCAAAGCCGAGCAACAAAATATTGGCGAGGAGCGCACTCCCGAACAACGTCTGGGCGGCTGTCGTCGCGTCCAACTGATCGGCGGATGCGGTCTTTGCCGCTGCCGCGATCGTCGTGATGTGATGGTCGGCATCAAGGACAAGATTAGGATTTTGCTGGAACGCGGCGGTCGGCACCAGATGTGTGTTCAAGATGACGCGGGTGCGATCTGCGGCATAGGTCTTGCGGGCATCGGTCCCGGCGGCGGTCACCAAATCACAGGCGATGACGGCATCGGCATGGCCAACGCCGATCCGACCACTGCGTAACTGCTCGACGGTTGTGGTCAGGCGGATATGGCTCATGACCGCGCCATTTTTCTGGCTCATGCCGGTCAAGTCCAACAACCGGCAGGCCAAGCCGTCAAGATGCGCGGCCATACCGATCAAAGCGCCGATGGTGACGACGCCGGTGCCGCCAATGCCGGTCACCAGAATATTATAACTATCACCAAGGGCGGGCATAGGGGGAGGCGGCAGTGGCGTATCCTGAACAAAGCTCAGTTTTTTTCGCGGTGCAGTTTTTAACGCTCCGCCCAACACCGTGACGAACGACGGGCAGAAGCCCTTGACGCAGGAATAATCTTTGTTGCAGCTTGATTGGTCTATTTGGCGTTTCCGCCCCCAACTGGTGTCGGCAGGGAATAAGCTGACGCAATTGGATTGTTTGCCACAATCTCCACAGCCTTCGCAGACCGCGGTGTTGATGAAATACCGTTTGGCCGGATCGGGAAATTTTCCGCGTTTGCGGCGCCGACGCTTTTCCGCCGCACAGGTTTGTTCATAGACCAGAACCGTGACGCCGGATTGGTCCCGCAGGTCTTTTTCAACGGCGATCAGGTCATCCCGATGGTAGATCGTGGTGCCGCGCGGCATGAATGCCGCTTTGAATTTTTTCGGGTCGTCGCTGACCAAAGCGATGGTTTTGACGCCTTCGGCTTTGACCTGGGCGATGATATCCTTGACACTCAACGGGCCGTCGACTGGTTGGCCGCCGGTCATTGCCACGGCGTCATTGTAAAGGATCTTATAGGTGACGGTGACCTTTGCTGCGACGGCGGCGCGAATGGCCATCAAACCGGAATGGAAATAGGTGCCGTCACCCAAATTTTGGAACACATGAGGGGTGTCGGTGAACGGGCTCATGCCGATCCAGTTCGCCCCTTCGCCGCCCATTTGGGTTGGGGGTAGTGTCGGCCGATCAGCTAAGTAGAGCGCCAAGGTATGACAGCCGATACCAGCCAGGGCGACGCTGCCGTCTGGGATCCGGGTCGAGGTGTTGTGCGGGCAACCCGAGCAAAACGCAGGTGTTCTGTTCAAGGTGACGACGTTGGCCAAGGACGCGGCCTTCAGACGACTGTCGATCGTGTTTCGTGCCGTGGCTAGGCGATCGTCCGGTGCATGCAATTGCAGGCGATGGGCGATGGCCAGCGCGATCAGTTCGGGTGATAATTCGCCGTGGGGCTGCAACAATGGTGCACCATCGGGTGTTCTTTTGCCCGATAATTGCGGCCGCTCATCAGCCCGCATATTATAGAGGATGTGTGCCAGTTGTTCTTCCACCAATGGCCGCTTTTCTTCAATCACCAAAACTTCCTGGAAGCGGCGGGCAAATTGCGAAATGGCAAACGGTTCGAGCGGCCAGGACATGCCTACTTTGAACAGGCCGATTCCGGCGGCCAAAGCTTGATCGTGATCGAACCCGAGCAGCGTTAATGCTTCCTCAACATCCAGGGTCGATTTGCCGACGGTGATGATGCCGAGTGTTTTACGTTCCGGCCACAGCAACGCCTGATCGATGCCGTTGGCGCGGGCGAAAGCTTGGGCCGCGGGCAAGCGGATCGATAACAATTCTTGTTCATCGGCCAAAGGTGCGAAGCGGCGTTGAATGGGATTGGGCGTGGATAGAGCGTCACTGCGGAAGCGGAAACGACTAGGGTCGATGATGACCGTACCGGACGACTCGATGGTTTCGGTCAGGCATTTAAAGCCGACCCAAACGCTGGCGAAGCGCGACATTGCCCACCCGAAAATCCCGAAATCGAGATAGTCTTGAATACTGGCCGGATTGAGGATCGGCATCATCGCCGAAATCAGCGCATATTCCGATTGATGGGCCGTGGTCGAAGATTTGGCAGCATGGTCATCCCCGGTCAGGACCAGGACGCCGCCAGCTTTCATGGTACCAGCCAGATTGCCATGTTTGAACGGGTCACCGGCGCGATCGACGCCCGGGCCCTTGCCGTACCACATGGCGAACACACCATCGTATTTGGCGCCGGGGATCAGGCCGATTTGTTGAGTGCCCCAGCAGGACGTTGCGGCCAAATCTTCATTGACGCCGGGACGAAATTCGATGTGCTCCGCGGCGAGAAATTTTTTGGCGCGCCATAATTCATAATCAAAATTTCCAAGCGGCGATCCGCGGTAGCCCGATATGAAGCCCGCTGTGTTGAGCCCAGCCGCCAGATCAAGGCGACGCTGCAACAACGGAAGTTTGACCAAAGCTTGGGTGCCACTGATGAAGATGCGACCTTCGGTGGCGATATATTTGTCATCGAGGGTAATCGATGAAAGTGGCGTCGTCATAGAAACTCATACCAATCCGTTATTGTCCGGCGGGAATGGTGACATTCTATGTCGAGAAGGGCAAGGTTAGTGATCTAGAATAAGGTCAGCAATGATGCTCCGGGCGATCGGCAGCGCTTCTGCGCGTTGCATGCCGTTGCTTAAGCGGCTGTCGTATAAGGTCTTTAACAGTATTCGATCTTCGTGGGTCAGAGCGTAGACGTAATCTGCTTCGCAGAACAGCGATGGGCGGTAATGACAGGCGTCATTCGGTAGCCCCATAATTTGGACCAGTTCTTCGAGGAGGCAATGATTTTGCACAGCTTCGTCAATATCGGCGCCGATCAGGATAGCGCCACGGTCTAGATCGCCGGGTTGATCCGTGGCGCCCGCGGCCAAGCCGAGACACGCACTGTTTTGGATAAACCGTGCATAGTGTTCGGGGTCGGCATCGGGCGACGCTGGCAGTTTCGCAAAATCTTCCCGCGGATAATAGCCGAGCCGGAGGGTCGCGGTCTTGAGGTCGGCGGTCTGATTGATAGCCAATCCGGTAAGCTGACTGATGCTATCCAGATGGCCCCGGATGATGGCAAACGGCAATTTTCCCTTATAGCTTGGTGCGGCGAACACGGCGACGGTTGGCGCGACTTGCCAGCGTCGGATGATTTGATCGATTTTTCCATGTTCTTGCCCGAACACAACGTCGTCGAATTGATTGACCAAGGCGTCTATGGCCGCATTCTGATCGGCGCGGGCGGTTGGGCGCAGCATGGCAACGGACGCCTGCTGTGCTGACGAAGCGCTGACGCCATTGCGATGGACCGTGTCGCTCAGCGTCGACGTACTGAAAGCGACACCAAGGGACAGCAAAAATCCAAACAGCGTTCGGGATATCAGTGTGCGGGATATCAGTGTTCGGGCCATTATCCTTACCTTTCGCGGCCAGGATAGCGGCTGATATGATAAATAAAGATTAAACTTTCTTTAGTCTAAGTAATAAATATGTGATGGCGCTGTGATCGGTCAAAAAATGCCGAGAGTCTTTAAGCTAAGCCTTTAAAATGTTTCCGGTAGAGGAATGAATTCGGTCTCTCCCGGCACCGCTTCAAATCGACCATCGCGCCAATCTTTTTTGGCCTGTTCGATACGATCTTTGCTGGATGACACAAAATTCCACCATATGTGGCGTGGCCCATCCATCGGTTCGCCGCCGAGGAGAACAAAGCGCGCGTTTTCAACAGCGGTGATGGTGATAGCGTCGCCTGGAGAAAAAACCAATAACCGTCCGGGGACAAACCGATCGCCAGCGATATCCATGGTTCCGCTTAACAGATAAAGGGCGCGTTCATCATAATCGGCCGGCACGGTTAAACGGCTGCCGGCGGTCATCACGACATCGGCATAAAATAAATCGGAGAATGTTTTGACCGATGATGTTTTGCCGAACAAAGATCCGGCAACAAGACGTAGGTTCACACCTTCGCCTTCCAACGTCGGCAAGGTGTCGGCGGCATAATGGACAAAATCAGGTGTTGTTTCTTCGTGGGATTTCGGCAAAGCGACCCAGCTTTGCAAACCAAACACACGTTCACTGCTGCGCCGGATGTCATCATCGCTGCGCTCGGAATGAACGATGCCGCGTCCTGCCGTCATCCAATTGACAGCCCCCGGCGTAATAGACTGGACAAAGCCCAAGCTATCACGATGTAAAATGGAACCTTCAAGCAAATAGGTGACCGTAGCCAGCCCGATATGCGGATGCGGGCGGACATCAAGTCCCTTGCCGGGGGGCAGCTCCGCCGGGCCCATTTGATCTAAGAACACAAACGGACCGACCATCCGTTTTTGTGTGGATGGCAAAACCCGGCCGACGGTGAACCCACCCAAATCACGAGAGCGCGGCACAATGACGGTTTCAAGACCGGGACATGCAAAATCGGGATGGGCTTCTGGCGGTGCGGCGGGCTGCCAACTCATGATTATATGCTCCGTTGGTACGCTGTGGCGTAAGCGATGCTTTATGGTTACCTGCTTGGCCGTGGATTGCAACCCGGACTTTGTCTAGGGCAACAATGCGCCTCCATGGTCTAAAGCGGGATACCGCTGGTTTCTTTGATGGTTCTAAGCACGATGCAGGATGCGATGTCCTTGACGCTCGGCAACCGTAAAATACCGTGCATGCTGAGATCGGCAAGATCATCAATATCGCGGGCGACAACTTTTAAAATCAAATCGTTGGGTCCGGTCAAGGCGGCGCATTCGATGATCCGTGGTTCTTTCGCAATGGCATCGAAAAAGCGTTGATCATCGGTTTCAGCGCGCTGATCCAGATTGACCAGAATATAGGCGCTGATCATATATCCGGCCGCTTTGGGATTAACGACAGCCTTATACCCTGAAATGATTCCTGCTTCCTCCAACGACCGGGTGCGGCGCAGGCAGGGAGACTCGGACATGCCGACGCGACGCGCCAATTCGACATTGGGCAGGCGACCATCTGTTTGCAATTCTTTCAAAATACGGCGATCTTCGGGGGTGAGGCTCATAGGAGAAATCCATCTAATTTTTGATTAAATTCGGTGATATTCGTCTATTATTTGTTTAAATATACACGAAAAGGCAGAAAAAATCTGAAAATATGGAGTAATATAAAATGTATGGATCATGGAAATACTCATAAAGCGGCCCGCAGTGCCAATTTTCCAATTGGGGCTTCCATTCATTTGGAGGACTTGAGCCGCGACCCATATGCGATTTTTGCCCGGCTTCATCAGGCGGAGCCGATCACGTGGGTGCCTGCTCTGGATATGTGGTATGTGGTGCGACACGCCGACGCCGACGCGATCATGAATGATCTTGAGCATTTCACCACAGCCTCCGACCATTCGACCATATACGATACTTTTGGGGCGCATATGTTGACGGTCGAAGGCAGTTTGCATGACCGCTATAAAGCCGCCGCGCGCAAACCGTTTATGCCGAAATCCATTCGCGAACTATTGGAAGGTCGCATTACGGCTTTGGTCGATGCTTTGATTGATGGCTTTGAACAGAATAAAGCGGTCGAGTTGCGGCATGCCTTTGCTGCGCGATTGCCGATACAAACGATGTTGACGCTGTTTGGTTTGGTGCCGGACGAAGAACGGCATTTGCGACTGTGGTATGATTCGTTTGAGCAAGCTTTGGCCAATTTCACATGGGATGAAGCAATTCGCGTTGCGGCGCGAAAAAACGTGGCATCGTTTCATCACCTATTGGCCGTTAATATGGAACGGGTGGCGCGGGAACCGGATGACAGTTTTTTGTCGACCTTGGTCAATGCGCCTGCCGAAGACCGTCTGAGTGATGAGGAAATCAAACGCAATGCGTTGATTATTTTCTTCGGCGGTATTTCCACGGTCGAGGCGCTTATTCTCAACACTATCTTCGCGCTGACGCAGCATCCGCAAAGTTTAGCGCGCGTGCAAAGCGACAGAAGTTTATTACCGCAAACATTGGATGAAGGGATCCGTTGGATGGCGCCGGTTCAGTCGGCTACCCGTCATGTCATAAAAGATATAACGCTCCACGGTGTCACCTTTGTGCGTGGGGAAACCGTCAATTGTATGCTGGGCGCGGCCAATCATGATCCGGCGGTGTTTACAGAGCCTGCGGTGTTTGACATCGATCGTAAGAATGCCAAACGTCACTTGGGATTTGCAACGGGTCCGCATCATTGCTTGGGATCGCATTTGGCCAAGGCAGAAGCGCGGATTGCGGTTGATCGATTGTTGACGCGCTTGCCGAACTTGCGCGCTGATCGAGCGCGTCCGGCGATACCGAGCGGGTACGAATTCCGTCAGCCCAAGGAATTTTGGCTGATGTGGGATTAGCGGATCGCTAAGCCAACATCGCTAAGCCAACGTAGTTTTCCGCCATCACGGTTTGGGCCGCCAGCGAGTCTTGAATATACTGCAGTTCGGCTTGTTGTAGACGCTGGGTGAGCGCATCATGATCAGGAAAACGATGCGTTAGCGTGGTAAACCACCATGAAAAACGGACCGCTTTCCAGACCCGATCCAACGCGTGTTCAGAATAACGATCCAGTAAGTTTGTTTGCCCGGTTTTGAAATGCTGGATCAACGCGTGGCCCAAAAGCGTGACGTCGGACGCGGCAAGATTGAGTCCTTTGGCTCCTGTCGGCGGCACAATATGGGCGGCGTCGCCGGCGAGAAACAGCCGCCCCGAGCGCATCGGTTCAGCGACAAAACTTCGCAATGGGGCAATGCTTTTTTCCAAGGATGGCCCACGCGTAATATGGCGGGCGATGTCCGGGCCAAGGCGCACGGCCAGTTCATCCCAAAAGCGCTCGTCGGACCAGTCCTCTACTTTTTCATCCAAGGAACACTGCAAATAATAACGGCTGCGCGTGGGGGAGCGCATAGAGGCGAGGGCAAAGCCGTGGTCGTGACAGCTATAGATCAATTCGTGATGGCACGGCGGAACATCGGCCAATAATCCCAACCAACCGAATGGATAAACCCGTTCATATGTTTTCAAAATATGCCGGGGCATTGAACGGCGGCTGATGCCGTGGAATCCATCGCATCCGGCTATAAAATGGCAATTGATGCGATAAGATTGATCCAGGTGTCGATACGTCACATAAGGATTGTCGCTGTCGATGTCATGCGGCATCACATCTTCGGCTTCGAAGGTTAAGGGAATATCCCGTGCAATAGCGGCTTCAATCAAGTCATGGGTGATTTCGGTCTGGCCGTAGACCATGACCGGGGTACCGGTCAGTGATTTGACATCAATCCGTGTTTGGCTGTTTTGTGTGGATAGACAAAAGCCGTCGTGCACCAACCCAAACTGCTGCATACGCTCACCGACACCGATCTGGTCCAACAGATCAACCGTTCCTTGTTCCAAAATACCGGCGCGGATACGGCTTTCGACATGATGGCGACTGCGATGTTCCAGCACATGGCAGCGGATCCCGGCTTGATGCAACAGATGCGCCAGGAGCAGACCGGCAGGGCCGCCGCCGATTATCACCACATCACTCTGCTGGGTTGCGGTCATTTGGTTGTCCCTGACTGTCGTGCTGTTTTGAAGCTTTTCCTAATCTTATCCTGCGAGAAAAGTTATGGAAAATGATTATTTCTCTGTCATTCATAACCAAATGATTATTTGTCTGTGGCGATGCCTATGCTTTGATATGCCTTATATGTTTTGCCGGTTGTCCTGGTACACTCGGGCAAAATAAGGTCACACTGGCGCTGTTATAAACTGGCGCTGTTATAAAAATGAAAGGGCAGATATGGCTGAGTTTAGTGGAAAAGCGGCGGCTGCGCGTCGGGTTCTAACGCGCTTGAAAATCGATCAACCGTTTTTCCAGGCCCCTATGGCGGGATCATCCGGTCTGGCGATGGCCATTGCCGTGGCCCAGGCCGGAGGCTTAGGATCATTGCCCTGTGCCATGGTCGGGCCCGATGATATCCGTCGTGATGTGCGGTTGTTCCGGGATACAGTGGCAAGTCCCATTAATTTAAATTTCTTTTGTCATACTTCGCCATCACCTGATGATCCGCGGTTGGTCGGATGGCGCCATCGCTTCGATCACTATTATGCGGAATTTTCAGTGGATAGCGCGTCGAGTAAAGGGACAGGACGGGCTCCGTTCGACGAAACACTCTGTGCCGTGGTCGAAGATATAAAGCCCGAAGTCGTCAGTTTTCACTTTGGTTTGCCGCACAAAGACTTATTGACTCGTGTGAAGAACACAGGCGCGGTCATTGCATCATCGGCGACAACCGTTGCGGAAGCCTGCTGGTTGGAAGCGGCCGGTTGTGACTTGATAATTGCTCAGGGTTTTGAAGCCGGCGGTCATCGCGGCATGTTTCTGACAACGGATGTCGATCATCAAGTCGGCACCATGGCGCTGGTGCCGCAGATTGTTGATGCCGTGCACGTACCGGTGATTGCTGCGGGCGGTATCGGGGATGGTCGCGGCGTTGCGGCGGCGTTTATGTTAGGCGCTTCTGCGGTGCAAATCGGCACGGCATTGCTG
>JBBCIP010000294.1:0-9931 GCA_037189785.1 Alphaproteobacteria bacterium | reverse complement strand
ATTTTGCTTTGAAGTCGGCAATAAATCGCGGAGCAATTCCTGGACCTCATATCGAGACAGTCGGCGAGGCTATCGTACCGACTGGCGGACAGGGGTATCGCGAGGCCGATGGTCCATACGGTTTTGCTGAAGCTGTCCGTGATCAAATCAAACAAGGGGCCACTTGGATAAAGATTGCAATATCTGGCGGTATTTCTGATTCAATGGGGAGTATTTCATCAGCCCCCATGACAGACGAAGAGCTTGCAACAACCATGGAAGTTGCACACCGCAACAATGTTATGGTAACCGCTCATAACGGCTCCCCCCAAGCTGCGCTGCAAGCTTTGAAATACGGCATTAATGGCTTTGAGCATGGATATCACTTGACAGATGAAGTCTTGAAGATAATGAAAGAAAAGCAAGCTTATTTAGTGCCAACAATTGTTGTTAGCCAGAGCGGAGCTATGGAATTCTTCGAGAAAATCGGCTCACCTGATTGGTACTTAGATCGTGTTAAAAGCGTTGGCAGAGATCACTGGCGGGTCCTTCAATCGGCAATTAAGATGGGCGTACCGATTGCATTGGGCACGGATCAATTTCCTTATGAACCTAACGAAGGAACCACAGCTACAATCCGTGAAGCGGAGCTGTATGTTGAGGCGGGTATGAAGCCGGTCGAAGCGTTGCGATCAGCCACCATAGGCGCTGCTCGAATGCTGAAAGTAACGGATCAATATGGTTCGTTGGAGGTTGGTAAATATGCCGACATTGTTGCTCTAGAAGAAAATCCTATTTCAAACATCCGTGCATTACGGACGTTAAACTTTGTTATGAAAAGTGGCCGCGTATACAGAGACGACATACGCAGTCCGCTCATAAACTAATGTAAAAATTATTTAATAATCATCTAGCAGAAATCATTTTGTGATTTCTGCTAGATATATATTACAAACACAAATCGACATCAGATACCGTTCTTATTTTCTCGAGAGTTATTCAGGGCTTTTAGATATATCTCTAATTAAATGAAAAGTAATGAGTATATGGTTTTTGCGGAATGTTTTCTGCAAATTCTTTAATTTATCCTATCTTTCTCTGTATCTACAATGAACTGCATGAATATTGCGTATAACGCAACAATATTGTCGACTTCGCCGATTGAAAACCGATCAATCATATCTATGATAAATTTCACTAGAAAATATACACGGAATGGGAATTTATAAGAATGAAAAACCCTTTTTATTTTGTTTTGATTATTATCGGAATTCTTGGTGGTGTAGCCCGAGCTGAACCTCAGAATACTGACGAGCTAAGTAAAATGTTTACTTGGTGGAATGCTGCTTTTCTTACTCAGGGGGCTTATACTCCCGATGCTTTTAGAAAGTATTTTACTGAAGACGCTGTTCTAATAATTGATGGCGCCGTGTCCACAAAAGGAGTGGATGGGTGGGCTCAACATTTTCAGCGTATTCAGTCAGGCGATGGAAATGTTGAGATTGTTTTGCCTTTCCGTAAGGTCGCAAAAGTCGGTAACACAATATATACCTATCATATTATTCGTAATATCAAATCGGGTGTGAGAGGCTGTCTCCTTGCTGCCGGTTATGCAACTGTCGTTGATAACAAGATATCAGAGGTGGTTCTCGTTCGGTCGCCCATTGACATAAATTCAGACAGCGACTGTTTAAAAAAATAATCAATAAGAGATCAAAAATTTAGGATTTTAACTGCTAAATTTTAGCAATGGAGGAAATTATGAAAAAAACTCATCGTCCCGGTATTTGGTATAAAAACTATGTTTATCGGTCTTTAACTGCTTTAGGAACTGTTTTACTATCAGTAAACTCAGGGCAAGCTCAAGAAAGTGTGGTTACGTCCGGTCTTCAAGAAATCGTTGTGACAGCTCAGCGCCGTTCGGAGTCTATCCAGAATGTGCCGATAAGTATCACTGCAGTTGGCAGTGAGATGATTGAGCGTTCCAAGATGGAAGGAATTGAAGACTATTTCAGTGTCACGCCTAACGTAAGTTTCCAATCAAATGGTTCGCGTGATCGCAAGGAGCCTAGCATTCGGGGTATCAGCAATCGCTTAGACCCCTATGGTGAAATTCGTCCTGCCGCGTTCGCCCTCTACATCGATGACTTCAATGTGGTCGCCGGCACCAGCAATCCGGAAGTTCTCGATCTTGACCGGATTGAAATTTTGCGTGGTCCACAGGGTACCTATTTTGGAAGAAATGCGGTCGGTGGGGCCATCAATATTGTAACAAAGGCACCAGATTTCACTCCCTATATGAAGGTTGGAGTTGGATATGGTAAGTATGATACAAAACACGCTGAGGCCATACTCAATCTTCCTGTTGTTGATGACATACTAGCCATTCGTGCTGCGGGTCAAATCGATAAGTCCGATGGGCATATTAAGAACATTAACCCCATCGGCGGTGGAAATGACAGCAACTACAAAACCGGTCGACTCACCGCCCGCTTAACCCCGAACGATCGTTTCACCTGGGACGTCACGGGAAATTACTCTAAAGAAGTGGTTGGAATGCGCGAAGGCGTACCGAGTGGCCAACTCACAAACTTCCCCAGATCTGTTTATTACGGTGGCGCTGCTAATCCTATCGTCGACGGCGACGGCGTCGGTTTTTACCCCAACAACAGAAACCGGGTAAACTTCGACCGCCCTCAAAGTGTAGGGACGGAGTTTTATTACATCAGCAGTAAAGCCAACTATGAATTTGACAATATGGTGTTTACGGCTGTTGGCGGATTTTTGCGCACAAAAATCTTTAATTTTGGGGACGTCGATGGATCCAGCCGCGACTTTTTCCATGAAAATTTTGATCTTACACGGAAGTCACGCAGCCTTGAGCTCCGGTTGCAGTCATCAGGTGAAAATCGGCTCGATTGGATCATCGGCACGATCGCCGGTCGCGATAGCGGCGTAACTGCACAGCAGACACTGTCCGGCGTGGATAATCCCCAAGGCAACCCTGTTGACTTTGAGGTCAGCGCTAACGATTATGATTCAGCTACCAAATATCAGGCGTTATTTGGAGAATTACGGTTCCACGCAACGGATAAACTCGACGTCATAACGGGGCTTCGCTATTCACGTGACAACGTGAGACGAAAGTTTCAGACGCGCGCTAGCAATATCATTCTTCAGGACGATGAGAGACAAAAGAAATTTGATGACTTCTCTCCACGATTTACTATTTCTTACAAACCTGAAGATGACATGACCGCTTATGTCACCGTGTCAAAAGGTTACAAGTCTGGTGGGGTGCAAAACAACATATCCATACCGGAGCAGTTCTATAAATCGGAGTCACTTTGGAACTATGAGCTAGGTTTCAAAGCCGATGCTTTTGATAGACGCTTACGTTTTTCAACTGCCGTATTCTACATGGATTGGAAGAATGTGCAGGAACAATACAGCTTCATCTATTCAGATGCGGCTGGGGTTCTGCGCAGAGTATCCGGAACCTCTAATGCGGCTTCGGCCCGTAGTTATGGTGCAGAAATCAGCCTTGATGCGATGCCGATTGATAGCGTGCGTTTAGGCTTTCAAGCGGGCTATCTCAACGCGAAGTATAAAGATTATCCAGATGCTTTCGTAGATCTCGTGACGATAGACGTGAGCGGAGAGACAATGCCGAATGCTCCGAAATGGACTTTTGGCGGCCAAGCTGAATATGGGGTTCCGGTAACTGAAGAGTTTGAAGGCTATATCCGTGCTGAGTGGTCTTACAAAAGCCAAACCTTAGGCGGAATTCATGCCTATCGCTACCCCGGTTTCCCATTTACGGCGCCTGGATTCCATAATGTAAACCTTCGTGTTGGCTTGGAATCTGAAAAAATATCAGCGAGTGCTTACATAGAAAACCTATTCAATGCCAATTATTACGTAAATGCTTATGAAAAAGCATTTTACAGTGGCGTTCACGTACAACCCTCTTATCAAATGTTTGGTATACGTTTATCCTATAAAATATTTTAATCTTGTCTGATTAGAGAAAGGCAATGCTCATGAATACGAAGCGTAGAGGTTTCTTAAAAGGAGCCACTTTATTCAGCGTTGGGGCTATTGCCTTTCCCGCAACAGCAGCGCCACATGATTTTGAGACGAATTCTGTCAATACGACAGAGGATGAAAATCATAGTGGAGATAATGTGTTTTTTGAAAATGTTAGGCGAGTAAACTCGCGCTTTGTTAAAGCTAAGGATTAATTCATGAAGCGTTTCAAAAAACTTGTTCCTCAGCCAGATATTTCTCCGGCCGGAGATGTTTATGCGATTACCGCCCTAACGCTGTCTGAACATTCTGCCATGACTATGCAGTGCCATCTAGATATTGCTTATGGCCCTTTAGACGATAACAAGCTTGATATTTATGTGGCTGAGACAAAACTAAAAAATGCTCCCGTCTATATCAATATTCATGGTGGGGGTTGGACGCATGGTTATAAAGAATGGATGGGGCTTAATGCTCCCGCTGTTGTATCTTTTGGAGCGGTCTATGTTGCAATCGAATACCGTCTTGCGGGGGTTGCGAAGTTTCCGGCTCCCTTAGAAGATGTTCTTATGGCAGTAGCCTGGGTTGAAAAGAACATTGCAACATATGGTGGCGACCCAAATAGGATTTTTATTGGCGGGCATTCTGCAGGCGCTCATCTTGCCGCGCTCGCTGTTCTAAGGCGTGATTTACACCAGCATTTTGGCATCAGCGCAGATCTTTTCAAAGGATGTTTTCCCTATAGCGGACTATACGATCTGAGAAGTCTCACGGTGTATGGCGGCGATGGAAAAAGCCCTGGGCAGCGTTTGTTAAGTGATCAAAAGGATGAAGATGCTGCCTCGCCCATTCTATGGACGAAAGGAAACAAAGTTCCCTTCTTTGTGAGCTGGGGGGGTGCTGAAAAAGGAATTATACCTGCCGAAGGGCCAGCATTTTCCTTGGCGTTAATGAAGGAAAAATCTTTGGTTGAAACCAGAATGATTCCCGGATTAGACCATTTTTCCATGCACATAGATCAAATAAGGCCGAATAACTATTTAAATCGTGTGCTAGCTGCATGGATGACGGGAAATTAAAAAACATTTATCAAGAAACTGGATAAGATGATCCAGTAATTATTTTATCCTTTTCTTGCTTAATGCTGATCTAAAGTATTATCTGGGTAAACTATGTATAGCTAGACTTTGGGAATTGTCCACAGACCAACCGGTTTAATAGGGGCACGGACAGTGAATCCTGTGGGTTGCTCGCTAACGTCTAGCCTCTTAGTTTCGCGCATTAAAGCTATGATCGCATGGCCACACATACGCCCCTGGCAGGGCCCCATGCCGCTTCGTATTAAGAATTTTAATGCATTAGGATTATCAATAAATTCATTTTCAGCACAGACTTGTTTTAGCTGTTTGACGGATAGGTCTTCACAGCGACAGACTATGGTATCATTGGTCCGCAACGCGGCTAAAAGATTTTTTGGCGGCGACGAAAGAGCTCTGAGTACGGAAGCAAAACGATGATGTTTGCGTTTTTCGGCTTGTATTCTTTCTAAAGAAGGCGTGACTTCCGGTTCTGGCTGATGGCTATTTGCATTGGCTAACTTATTGGCAATAACAATACCGGCTATTTTTCCTTCTACTGCAGCCATGTCGGCTCCGTCAACTCCGGTAACCTCCCCTGCAATATATAAACCAGGCATATCGGATTGTTGACATACATCAACAGGTATAATCCAACCGCCACGATTATCATCCCAAACAGCTTTGGCACCTGCGGATCGAGCCAGTTCCGAAGATGCTAAAAAACCATAACATGTGCCAATGGCATCGCAGGGAATTATCTTCTTCTGACCTATTGGATTGCCATTTTGATCAAGTTGTGAAATCTCGGCAGCGGAGACATGGTTTTCACCGATCGCTGACGTTACTGCCGAAGAAGATTGTATAGAAACCCCCGCAGCCTTCAGGCGCAGCAAAATTTTTGCGGTAGCAAAGAATTTACCTATATTCTCCGCCATCACACCTGGGGTTTTTAAAAGAGCAAAAGACGAAAAGGCTGATTGGGATAAACATAAAGCTGCAATATGACCGCCAGCCTGGATAATCTGATCAGCAAGTACCAGTAGCAACGGATGGCTGCCGGATAAGGCAAAATTTTTCCCGGGCAAGATCTGGGGACTTTTAATAAATGTCTGAATTCCGCCCGCGCTCATAACGCCGGGTAACGTCCAGCCGGGGAATGGGACCGGCAAATCATAACACCCTGTCGCGACAATAACATAGCGGGCTTTTAGATTAACTTGCGTTTCTCCGCTCGTCGCCCACAAACGCCAATTATCTTGTTCACGAAAAAGCCCGTGAATAGTCGTGTTAAAGTGCCAAGTCAGGTGTGGTATAGCTTTGGCTGACTGTAGTAGTGCTTTCCCTTTAGCATATAATCCTGACGATAACCAACGTGGGACGCGGAATTCCGATGGTGGTTGACGTAAGAACTGACCACCAGCTTGTGGTTGCTCATCGACTATGGCGACACGCGCACCAACTGCACTCAATTCATGAGCTGCAGCAAGTCCGCCTGGTCCGGCGCCGCAAATAATCACATCAAAATCAGCATTGGTCATTGGGGCTCAACCCGTTTTATAATCATATTTGGTTCAGCCCTTGTCATGCAGGCGCGCTTGCGTAACCAATTGTCCTCATGCTGGACATACAACAGGCAATCAAAGCAGACACCCATATTGCAATATGGCGCACGCGGGGCTCCATTCTTATCATAACGAAAGGCATTCGTTCCATTGGCGGTGATCGCTGCTGCCAAAGACTCCCCGGGATAAGCCGATAGGGGTTCGTCGTCTAACGTGACGATAAACGGATCACCACGCGTTATGGTATTGCGAACACGACGGTCGTCTGTCATCTCAACCCCATGAAGTTATTGATATGGTCGAAGCGATCAGGACTATATAGTGATATATCAAGATCCACGGCACGCTCTAAAATCAGATCAGTAATGATCTGGGCATAAACAGGCCCCAATGTAAATGCCGATCCGCCAGCCGCCACATAACAGCCGGGCGCGCGTGACATATGCCCAAGAAGAGGCAATTGATCTGCTGTGACACCAACAATCCCCGTCCAGCTTCGAATAACGGATAAGCTTTGCAGCGACGGAACAATGTCGATCGCCACAGCCATATTCTTCAGCATATTGTCCAGAACTTGTTCCGGCTGACGGTTCGTATCGATCGCACCGTTAAGCTTCCTAAACCGTGACGGCCAGCCACCGCCGATAAGCACATTTCCGTCACGCACTTGCTTCAATGATAACCGTCGACTGGCGTGCTGCAGTAAATGATGAATACGTGGCACGGTGCTCTCTGTTACCGACATCGTTAAGGGAACAGCATATATCGGTAGATAAAGATTGAGTAGCGATGCAATATCGGCCGTCCAGGCTCCCGCTGCATTCAATATCTTTCTTGTGGTGATCTTATGTCTGGGATTGGGATGTTGCACAATATCGATTTGCCAGCCTTGGCTATGAGACATTATTTCGACGACCGCAGCATTGGTTACGATGTCTGCCCCTAAAATGCGAGCCCGACGCGCATAAGCTGGGGTAACGAGGCGCGGATTGGCGTGTCCTTCATAAGCACAGTAAGCCGCGGCCAATAGATTCTGCGTCAAATACGGAGCTTCGGCCAGAGTTTGGCTGCGGTCAAGCAATGTTGTTGGTAATTGCCATTGCTGCTCGAGTGCAAATTTCTTCTCGAGCTTTACGATATCGTTCTGACTTTCGGCAAGCATCAGACCACCATGCAATACGACTTCCAAGTCTGATTGCAATTCGGTTTCCAACCCGCGCCACGCTTCAATCGCACGGAGGTTTAGTGGTATAGTTAAAGCGAACTGCTGGGTTAGAGCGTCGCTATGCTCGATCAGACGATGCTCCAGCTGGAAATGGAGCGAGCCGGCATTCTGACCTGACGCTTGGCCGCTGATTTGGCCGCGCTCGATAATAATAACCTTAGCCCCGGCCTTGGATAAATAATAGGCCGAGGCGCAACCAACCAGACCCCCACCAATAATGGCAACGTCATACTGCGCCATCTTACCTCATCATATTTTTCCGAGTTTTATTAGAGTTTGTTTTATGATATTTTTTCCATCCTGGTTCAAGGGGAGAATGGGGGCGCGCGGGCTACCGCCTGGGAGGCCCATGAGATTGAGTGCTTCTTTGAGGATAGCTTGCGGCGATCCGAAGCGTGCGGTCAAGCGTTCCGTGTACCATTCGGTAAGAATAACGCGATCCCGGGCGCCGTGGACGCGGGCGGCATCTAAATCACCGCGCCATATGGCATTGTAGAATTCGGGATGATCGCGGCCCAACACCGCCCCGGCCCCCATGGTTCCGTCCCCACCCTGTTGATGGATAAGGGTCAAGCCCAGCTCGTCCATATTAAAGCCAAAGACCCGCACCCGATCCCGTACAGCGAAAAAGGTGCTGGTGAAGTGATTAAGATTGCTGGTCGAATGTTTGAGCGCGACGACATTATCGATCTCTATCAGTCGTTCGATCAGAGGCAACGACATGTCAATATTGGTTCCGGGCGGCCAATTGTATATGCAGATCGGTAATTTGGTCTGTTTGGCCGCTTCTTGATAAAAAGCGACGATTTCCTCTTCTGACAGAGAAATATAAGGCGGTGGCGTTAGCAGAATACCATTGAAACCGGCATTCTCTGCGGCTTCCATATGCGTGCTCACTTCGCCGATCGTATAGCCCGTGCAGCCGGCAATCAGCGGTGTTTTGCCCCCAAGCGTTTGGCCGATGGTTTGAAAACAGGCGGCCCGATCGGCAGGCGACATGCTGAACCATTCGCCCGTCGTGCCCAAAGCAATAATGCCGTGCATCCCTTCCGCATGGAGCCATTCCAGAAGTTCAGCATGGCCGTGGGCATCATACCCCCCATCAGCACTAAAAGTGGTGGTAATGGCAGGCATGTACCCACGCCAGTCTACTGAGTGTCTATCCATTGGGTCCCCAATAAATACTGATATCTTGTTCTGGACACACAATAAAAACTCGGGCCAACTCTTTCAATGCACGCCGGCACCATACTTTGTTCCACAAAACGCAAAGTACATAAAAACAAAACCTAGATTGCTCTTAATGCAACAATAGAGTTGCTTTCTTACACTTGAAATTATTCATATTCGCTTCAGTATGATTATAGTAAGTAGGTCGTGCATCGTTCCCTAGGGGGTGTCACGTAAAAAGTTATGAACGGCGTGCTTTCTCGCGTAGCCCGTGCTTTGTCTTGGCTAAACCACCGTGATTATCCGATTTAGTTTTTGAGTGACATTCACTTATCTATCACCTCAATTTGTGCTCCAGATCTTTAAGGAATAATTATTCAGTGGGGCATGAAGTGTGCAATAACTAGGCATATAGGGTATTGTTGATGCTACTAGTGTCAGAAATAATGAATATGAGGATCTGTTAAATGGCTATAAAAATTCTGGCTAAGTTAACTACCATTGCTACCACTTTTCTAATGGGTGTTTCCCTATCTCATGCTCATCCAAAAAATACTTTCACACAGCAGACCGTTCAGGGGCCGCCTATTGCACTGGTTGGTGGTAATGTCGTGGATGTTGTTTCTGGTAAAATTCTACCAAATTACACTATTGTTGTAGAGTCAAACTATATTAAGGCTATTGGTCCTGCCGCTGAAGTGACTGTACCGGAAAATGCTAAAACAATTGATATGAATGGCAAATGGCTGATGCCTGGCCTGATGAATATGCATGTCCATTTTGGCCTACAGTTACCGGGGGCGGCAGGCGCTGCGCTCGTCTCGGAAACGGACCCCCAATTGGCGTTACGTATGGCCGAGAATGCCTATAAGTCGCTATATTCCGGG
>JBBCIP010000293.1:0-4430 GCA_037189785.1 Alphaproteobacteria bacterium | reverse complement strand
CGTAGTCGGCATCAACAAAGGGAATATTATTATCTCCAGCAAAACGGATATTTTCCTCCTTCCGGAGCAAATATTCTGTTTTGGGGTGTATATTTGGATTATAGAAGAAAATTGTGTAATCAATCCCACTCGCAGTCATTGCTGCCATAACTTCGCCGGAACAAGGTGCGCAGCAGCTATGGAGTAGTACTTTCTTGTGATTATGGGGAGGGGTAAGTATGGGGCGATTACTTAATGTCATTGCGTGACCATAATATGGCTAAAGATAGTCGTCAAACCCAAAGGCAAACTCGGTAAAATACTAACTACTTTGCAAAATTTGCACATTCGCAGAATATTATTTGCAAACCTTCACCTTTTTAGCCGTTTCGGACAGTGGCTGGCTCCTGCTAATGCGCATATCTGGAGACGCATCTAGAACGCTCTGTTGTTTGGCGGAACGGGTGATATAGAGTTCTACCTATCCACAAGCCACGTATGGTTTGCGACGGCTGTTCTCGCTTAAAAGCGGTCACGTGCTTTAAACAGCGTGAGCTAGAGACCGAGGTCGTCGCCTTTAATGGCCGAAAAAGACAGAGATAGTACGAGATATAGAGTGATGAATAAGACTTTCCGGAAATTGTTGCCAAATACAAATCTTGACTATTTTGACGCTCGTGCAGCAATTGAAGCAGTCCGACCCGGTGCGTATGACGGACTTCCCTATGTTTCTCGTGTTCTGGCAGAACAGTTAGTGCGCCGTTGCGATCCAAATCTTTTAACCGATGCGTTGATTCAAATTGCGGATCGAAAGCGAGATCTCGATTTCCCGTGGTATCCGGCTCGGGTCGTCTGCCATGATATCCTGGGCCAAACTGCCTTGGTTGATCTGGCTGGCTTGCGCGATGCCATTGCTCAAAAAGGGGGAGATCCGGCAAAAGTCAATCCAGTGGTGCCGACACAATTGATTGTCGACCATAGTTTAGCCGTTGAGTATGGTGGCTACGATCCAGATGCCTTTGAGAAAAATCGTTCGATCGAGGATCGCCGTAACGAAGATCGATTCCATTTTATTGACTGGACCAAGCGCGCATTCGAGAATGTTGATGTCATTCCAGCAGGCAATGGCATTATGCACCAGATCAACCTAGAGAAGATGTCACCCGTCATACAGGTCCGTGACGGGGTAGCGTTCCCGGATACCTGTGTGGGAACAGATAGTCATACGCCTCACGTCGATGCTTTGGGGGTGATCGCCATCGGTGTGGGTGGGCTCGAGGCTGAAACGGTGATGCTGGGGCGTGCTTCGATGATGCGCTTACCAGATATTGTCGGAGTGAGATTGATCGGTCGGCGGCAACCTGGGATCACAGCTACAGATATAGTCCTTGCGATGACCGAGTTCTTACGCAAGGAACGGGTTGTCGGGGCATGGCTAGAGTTTTTCGGGACGGGTGCTGATAGTCTCTCTATTGGCGACCGCGCAACCATATCCAATATGTGCCCAGAATACGGGGCCACTGCCGCGATGTTCTATATTGATCAACAAACCATCGACTATTTGAGGCTGACAGGACGTGAACCGGAGCTTGTGGGGTTGGTGGAGCATTACGCGAAGACAACCGGGCTATGGGCTGATGCGTTGCAATCGGCTGACTATGAGCGTGTTTTGGAATTTGATTTATCCACTGTTGTTCGCAACATGGCTGGTCCGTCAAACCCTCACCGCCGATTGCCGACAAGTGCTTTAAAGGAGCGCGCAGTTGCTGTGGGTCTCGAGAATGCTGTGGCGGAAGAACGCGCAGGTAAGCTTCCTGACGGGGCCGTAGTTATCGCCGCAATCACGAGCTGTACGAATACATCAAATCCACGCAACGTCGTGGCTGCGGGCTTAGTGGCGAAGAAAGCCAATGCACTTGGTCTAAAGCGCAAATCCTGGGTTAAGACCTCATTTGCACCGGGTTCTAAGGTTGCACGACTTTATCTCATGGAATCCGGCCTTCTCTCCGAACTAGAAACGCTGGGTTTTGGCATAGTTGCTTATGCTTGCACGACCTGCAATGGGATGTCGGGTGCCCTTGATCCCAAGATCCAACAAGAAATCATAGATCGCAATCTTTATGCGACCGCTGTGTTGTCTGGTAATCGCAACTTTGATGGCCGTATTCATCCCTATGCTAAACAAGCGTTTCTTGCCTCTCCGCCGCTTGTCGTCGCCTATTCTATCGCCGGCACGGTCCGCTTCGACATCGAGCAAGATGTACTAGGTGTTGTCGATGGTCGTGAAATTCGCTTAAAAGATTTATGGCCGACTGACGAAGAAATTGACACTATTGTTGCATCGTCCGTTAAGCCGGAACAATTTCGTGAGGTTTATGAGCCGATGTTTGCGCAGCGCAGCGATCAATCAGCGACGGTCAATCCGCTCTACGACTGGCGCCCACAATCGACTTATATTCGACGGCCGCCTTATTGGGATACAGAAGGTGTTGGCGCTTTGGCAGCGAATCCGCGCACACTCAAAGGCATGCGGCCGTTGGCGATTTTGCCTGACAACATTACGACTGATCATCTATCACCATCTAACGCTATTTTGGCGAATTCGGCTGCCGGAGAATATTTGGCCAAAATGGGATTACCGGAGGAAGACTTTAATTCCTATGCGACACACCGCGGTGATCATCTCACGGCGATGCGGGCAACGTTTGCTAACCCACAACTCATCAACGAAATGGTTGTCGTTGATGGCGAAGTGAAAAAGGGATCTTTGGCCCGAGTCGAGCCTGATGGCAAAGTTATGCGTATGTGGGAAGCCATTGAAATCTATTTGGAGCGTAAACGCCCACTCATTATTATCGCGGGCGCTGATTACGGGCAGGGGTCGTCACGCGACTGGGCCGCCAAAGGTGTTCGCCTTGCGGGCGTTGAGGCAATCGTCGCCGAAGGTTTCGAACGCATCCATCGCACTAATCTAATTGGGATGGGCGTTTTGCCGCTGGAATTCAAATCAGGAACAACGCGCTTAACACTCGGACTGGATGGCACAGAAACCTATGATGTTATCGGTGAGCGCAGGTCGCGTGCCGATTTGAGCCTGATTATTCGTCGTAGGAATGGAGAAACTCATGAAGTTTCTGTCACCTGCCGACTCGATACGGCTGAAGAAGTATCAATCTATGAAGCCGGCGGCGTTTTGCAGCGTTTTGCGCAGGACTTTCTTGCCTCAGAAGAGGAGGCCATCTGATGTCTCAAGATCGGCAAGTTCGTATTCCAGCAACCTATATGCGAGGCGGGACAAGTAAGGGCGTCTTTTTTCGTCTTGAAGACCTGCCGGAACGATGTCGTGTTCCAGGCACTGCGCGCAACAAGCTTTTTCAGCGTGTGATTGGCAGTCCCGATGCCTATGGCAAACATATTGATGGTATGGGGGGGGCTACATCTAGCACCAGCAAATGTGTGATTTTGTCGCCATCAACGCGACCAGGACATGATGTCGATTATCTCTATGGTCAGGTATCTATCGATACCGACTTTGTTGATTGGTCTGGCAATTGTGGCAATCTTTCAACAGCGGCTGGTGCTTTTGCAATTCATGCGGGCTACGTCGAATCGGCTCGAATTCCACAAGACGGAATATGCATTGTAAGAATTTGGCAGGCCAATATTGGTAAAACCATTATTGCCCATGTACCCATTAAAGATGGCCGAGTGCAAGAAACTGGAAACTTCGAACTAGATGGAGTGACGTTTCCATCTGCGGAAATCGTACTCGAATTTATCGATCCTGCTGATGAAGCAGAGGATGGGGGGGCGATGTTCCCAACCGGAAATATTGTCGATGAGTTGGATGTCCCGAATATTATTCCTGGTGGAAAATTAAAAGCGACGCTCATCAATGCTGGTATCCCGACCATCTTCGTTAATGCGGCAGACATTGGTTATGACGGGACTGAGCTGCAAGATGCAATCAATCGTGATGAGACGGCTTTGAAGCGTTTCGAGGCATTGCGTGCCATAGGGGCAGTCCGTATGGGCTTGATTAAGTCGACAGATGAGGCCGCAAAACGCCAGCATACACCAAAAATTGCGTTTATAGCTCCCCCTATAGACTACGTTGCATCCAGCGGAAAGAACGTTAAAGCGGAAGATATTGATATCATGGTACGCGCCCTGTCTATGGGTAAGCTGCATCATGCGATGATGGGAACGGCATCAGTTGCCATCGCTGTTTCTGCTGCGGTCCCCGGTACTTTGGTTAATCTTGCGGCTGGTGGTGGTGCGCGTCAATCAGTTTGCTTTGGTCATCCATCTGGAACTTTGCGCGTTGGGGCAGAAGCTAATTGTGTTGATGGACAGTGGTCTGTGGATAAAGCGGTTATGAGCCGCAGTGCCCGCATAATAATGGAAGGGTGGGTGCGTGTGCCAGATAGTAGCTTCTGAATTTATTGTCA
>JBBCIP010000292.1:0-5241 GCA_037189785.1 Alphaproteobacteria bacterium | reverse complement strand
GGTGTAGGATTAGACCGATGTTCCAGGGCTCCATTACCGCCCTTATTACCCCATTCAAGAACGATGCCGTTGATGAAGACGGCTTCGCCAAGTTTATTGATTGGCAGATCGCCGAGGGTACCAAGGGGCTGGTCCCTTGCGGCACCACGGGTGAGTCGCCGACGCTCAGTCATTCAGAGCATCGTCGGGTAACGGAAATAGCCGTCGAGGTCGCGGCGAAACGGGTGCCGGTGATCGCCGGCTGCGGATCTAATTCGACGGCGGAAGCCATCGGCCTGGCTCTCCATGCGGAAGAAGCCGGGGCTGACGCCGCTTTGGTGGTCACGCCTTATTACAATAAGCCGACCCAGGACGGGCTCTATCTGCATTTCAAGGCGATCAATGATGCGGTCAAGAATTTGCCGATCATCATCTACAATATCCCTGGCCGCAGTGTGGTCGATATGTCGGTGGAGACCATGGCCCGCTTGGCGCAGCTTCCGAATATCGTCGGTGTCAAAGACGCGACGGCGGATCTGGGCCGCGCGACCCGGGAGCGGAACGCTTGCGGCAAGGATTTCGTTATGTTGTCGGGCGAAGATATCACGGCGCTCGGCTTCAATGCGCATGGTGGTAACGGGTGTATTTCCGTGACCTCCAATGTGGCGCCGAAGCTTTGTGCTGAGTTCCAGGCGGCATCCCTTGCCGGTGATTACAAGACGGCCCTGGCCTATCAAGATAAGCTCGCTGTTCTTCATGATGCGATGTTTGTGGAGACCAGCCCAGGGCCGGTGAAATATGCCGCAAGCCTGCTTGGATTGTGTTCTGCGGACGTGCGTTTGCCGATGGCGCCGGTGTCCGACAAAACCAAAGCGACTGTCGAAGCCGCTTTGAAATCCGTTGGCCTGTTATAAATCAGGCCAGAGACAGCGATTTGAGGTTAGGATAACGGCGATGAGCGCAAAAAAAGCGGATGGCGCCCGCCGTAGGGTGGCGGAAAATCGAAAAGCCCGGCATGAGTATTTCATCGAAGATGAGATCGAAGCTGGTATTGCTTTGGTCGGTACCGAAGTCAAATCGTTGCGGAGCGGTACGGCGAATATCAATGACGCCTTTGCCGAGGAACGGAGCGGCGAGATCTTCCTCATCAATGCGCATATTCCTGAATATAACTTCGGCAATCGTTTCAACCATGACTCTCGGCGTCCGCGCAAGCTGCTGATGAGCCGTCGCGAGATTGATAAGTTTGCCGGGGCGGTACAGCGAAAAGGGTATACGATCGTCCCGTTATCGATTTATTTTAATGATCGCGGGCGGGCCAAGGTTGCGGTCGGCCTGGCACGGGGTAAGCAGCTCCATGATAAGCGCGCAACGGAAAAAGACCGTGACTGGAACCGTGAAAAAGCACGGGTTATGAAGGACCATAGCTAAAGGGCCTGCGGTTGAATAACACGGGGTGACATCATGACGGATGATGGACCAAAAAATCGCACAGACGACGCCGAAATTTCCGGAACCGGGAAGATCAAAGAAAAATTGATCCGCACCAAGGAAGCTTGGGCGCGGGAAGGGCGGCTTTTAACTGGAACCGCAGCTGATCCTGAACACGATAGATTGCCGCCCGGTCAACGGCTGGTCACCGATTGGCCGGTCTTGGATATGGGCTATCAGCCGACCATTCCTGACCATTTGTGGCGTCTGACCATTGATGGCCATGTGGAGCGGCCGGTGACCTGGAAATGGGCCGAATTTCTGGCTCAACAGCAAACCGAATTGATGACCGACATTCATTGCGTCACCCAATGGTCGCGCTATGACAATGTTTGGAAAGGGGTTTCGGTGGCCGATCTGTTGGCGTTGGTGGTCCCGAAAGCCAGTGCCGCTCATGTCATTTTCCACAGTTATGACGGCTATACCACCAATGTGGCCCTGGATGTGTTTGCCGCGCCAGAGGTTATGCTGGCTCATTCCTGGCAAGGTCAACCCATCACCAAAGAACATGGTGGACCGGTCCGGATCGTGATTCCGCGCTATTACTTCTGGAAAAGCGCCAAGTGGATCAAACGGATCGAGTTTTCAGACGTGGATAAACCCGGATTTTGGGAGGTGCGGGGCTATCATAATGTCGGGGATCCCTGGCTTGAACAACGCTACAGCGGTGAATTCGCACCACCGCCGACGTTCCCGGATCCGACCTTCTAGAAATCTATTTTAGAATTGTTGCAAACTACAGTGAAATGAGTCACACTTTTCGAACCCGCCAATAAATTCAAGACGGCAATAACAAGGCTAAAGGCCACTCAAGCCTACTGTCTATGACGATCATTCGTATATCTCGCTTGGCGTTGTTCGTTTAATTCTAGTTTTTGATGTGTTGCTTCCCGTTCAGTTCGTGTTTGCACGGACATCGCCACAACGACGGAGAAGATCAATGGAGACGATTGTCCAAGCCTGTCGCAAGGCTGCGGGCGGCGTCCTTGCCGCCACATTTTTATCAGGTTTAGTTGCAATACCTACGGTTCAAGCCGACGTACCGACGAGTTATGCGCCGGTGTCTATTGTTGAAGAATTTGATGCCATTAAGAAACGTATGGAACGCGAGAAGGACGCCATACTAAAGCGTCATCGCGCGTTGCTCGACCAGCGTTATGATCTCAGTAATCGCCCGGCCAAAGGTGTGACGATGTCGGGCGGGAAGGCGATCCAGGAAGGTGTCCGGGTGCGGTTGCCGAAAGGTGTCAATTCCTGGGGCGATTTGGCGACGATGACGCCCGATCAAATTCGCGACCAAAATATATTTCCCGAAGGATTTTTGCCGCTGCCACACCCCAATCATCCCGAAGGCGGCATGGTGTTTCCGAAGTTCCATATAGCGGAAATCAATCGTCAGGAAGGTCGAGATCTCACGCGCTTTGATTTGGATTATGACTTGCCGGATCATTTCTTGCCGGAATTTCCAGCGCCAATTTATCTGACGACGCGCCCGGATTTGGGGGACGTGTCCAAGGGGCAGTTGGTGACCATTAACAACTACTATAAACTGTTCAACGGTATTCTTAACCCCAAGCAGTTGGAAGGGTTGCGGTTATTGGTAACGCCGTTCCCTCAACAACAATTCAATCAAACCGAAGATCGACGTTCGGCGCTACCGAGCCGGGGCGTTGCTTGTTTGGATTGTCATGCCAATGGCCATACCAACGCGTCGACGCATTTGGTCGGGGACATTCGACCACAGGAATTTCGTCATAGAATTGATACGCCACCGCTGCGCGGCGTGAACATTCAACGTTTATTCGGATCGCAGCGGGCCTTAAAAACCGTCGAAGACTTCACCGAATTTGAACAACGCGCCGCCTATTTTGATGGTGATCCGGTGATCGCCACCAAGAAAGGCATCAATATTCTGGATCGTGGCCACCAAGTTCATGCCATGGCCGAATTCCAAGCTTTGCTGGATTTTCCACCGGCACCAAAACTGGATCTCTATGGAAAGCTGGATCCGGCGCAGGCAACCGACGCTGAAATGCGTGGGCAAGAGGTGTTCTTTGGCAAGGGGCAATGCGCAACCTGCCATGTTCCGCCGTATTACACTGATAACCTGATGCATAACTTGAAGGTTGAACGGTTCTTCAAACCGCGGATGATCAATGGCCGTATGGCATCTGCGGATGGACCGATCAAAACCTTCCCGCTGCGTGGGATCAAAGACTCACCAAGCTATTTGCATGATGGTCGTTTGTTGACGTTGGAAGATACGGTGGAGTTTTTCAACATAGTCTTGCAAACAAAATTAAGCGACCAGGAAAAATCTGACCTGGTCGCTTTCATGAGAGCTTTATAATTTTAAAACGGCTGGAGCACGGTGGCGGATTTAAGCCCGCCGCCGTGCTGCGGCCAAACCTAAGCCGCTTAGGATAAAGATGGCCAAAGCACCCGGAGCAGGGATTTCGCTGCCGCCTGGGCCTGGATCAGGATTGAACGACGGCACATCGCCGGTGAAAGACGCAACGTGGACTTCGCCGCGCTGGAAGAAGTTTTGAACAATGACGCTGCCGTTCAGCGAGTTTTGATTGCTGATATTGGCTTTTGGAGCCAGCACGGTCCCGAAGAACTCAGCGCCAAAGTTGATTTCTTCCGCCTCGAAGAAATTCCAGATGGTTTTGGAGGCAATGGTTGCACCGATGCCGCCCAGAAAGTTTTCCGAAATCGTCATGGTCAGACCGCTGACATTGATGATTAGGGTGTCGGCAGAGTTCAACGAGAAGTCGATCTCGCCAATAGAATTGAAGAACGAGCTGCCATCCGTGATGCTGAATACAGCCATGCCGTCACTGTCGGGGGTCGCGGCGAAGGTCGCTTTATTGCCGGACTTCACAATCCCACTGTTGGCGGTGAGTGTTGCTAAATTGCCTGAAAATTCGGTCATGACGACTTCAAAGTCAGGGATAACCACGGCAACACCGGTTTGCTTATTACCGTTGACGTTTCCGGTAATGGACCCGCCGATTTGTGCGCTACCGCCATTCAAATTCATATTTTCGACATTGCCGCCAACGACCACCTTGCCGCTGTTGTTTACGTTCTTGTAACCGCCGATGACATTGCCGCCGACCGTTAAAGCGCCGTAAGCCGAAGGCGAAACCGGGCGGGTAAAATATGTGGACGATGGCCCTTTCAGATCGCCGCCGATTAAAGCGCGACCTTCAACCTCGGATGTGGAGTCCACATCGCCGAAGGTTACCAGATTGAACTGGTCGAGGATCTCGATTGGGGTTAAAGGGGCCGCATATGCGGGGGCTGCCATAAGGCCTACAAAAAGAGATACACCGTGCACACCGGCACGGAATTTTCCGTAGAACGACATTTTTTACTCCAGACCCAGTGCCTATTCAGCGTGCATGACGACAAATAAACACAACCAACCAGGCTGGTCTTACGCCAGCCATCTTGGCCTGGTTAAAAGCAAAACATATGCCATGTTTACGTTTTTGTTTTGTTTCAATTGGTTAAATAAAAATGCGCCGCAAAAATTTCTGCGGCGCATCAAAAAGTGTAATCTAAGGTTTACAGAGTCACAGATTTATTAAGTCTGTTTGATAACCCAACCCGCTAAATAATCCCGCCTTGCAGGCGTTTGGAGCGTCCGATTAGGGCCAAGCCAGCCAGCGTAAATAAGATAACCAATCCTGGTACAGGAACGCGGGTTAGATCTGATGGGTCGTCACTTGGGTTCGGTGCCGGTGGAACCGGGGGAACATAGAG
>JBBCIP010000291.1:0-4764 GCA_037189785.1 Alphaproteobacteria bacterium | reverse complement strand
GGCTTATTTTGGTGTCGGTCCCGGCTTAATCGGCACCGGTGCTGGGCGCTATATGATGGCTTTTGCCATTGAACAAGCGCGGTCCCATGGGGCCGGGCGGTTTTGGGTCCATACCTGCGCGTTTGATCACCCGGATGCGGTGGCGTTCTATCAACGCTCGGGGTTCACACCCTTTCGCCGGGAAATCGAGGTGTTTCTTGATCCCCGTCTCGACGGCACGTTGCCGCGCCGGTCAGCGCTGCATATTCCGATTGTCGATGGATAAAGAAAACCCCCTTACCGAGACATCATCTCGGTAAGGGGGTTTTGTCTTCGGACATAAACTTAGGCGACGCGACGACGCTGCGCTAGACCCAGACCCGTTAAAGCCAGGCCGAGCAAAGCGAGACCGGCCGGTGCTGGAACATCGGTTGACGGAATGTCGGTCGTGACTATTTGGTATGCTTCACCGGTCGGGAAGAACGGATCACCGACGGCAGCGACTACAGTCGTATTTTGTGGGTCGCTAACATTAATATAGGCTTGCATGATGTAGCTGATGGTGAAGGTTTGACCTGCAGCGATCGTGCCGAGGCTGGCAGCTGCGTCAAAGCTTGCAAAGTTGGCGTAAAAGTCTCCTGACATGCCGGGCGTGCCGCCGCTAAAGTTCGAGCTGGCGTTTAACTGGCTGCCGTCGATTTCGGCAAACGCGCTCCATACGGATGTACCGTTCAGCAAAATGTCCAAGGACAAACCGGCATAATCGCCATCGGCGCCAGAGGTTTGCAGACGTGGGTTCGAGACATGGAAGATAAATTTATAGTCGATCGCGCTGCCGGTGTTGTTGGTGATCGTATCTTCCCATGTTGAAACCGACAAAACTGATTCCGGACCGGATGGGGCCGGGAAAGCAAATGTCGATGCTGCCATCATGGATGCGGCAGCGCCGCCGTTGCGAGCAGACACATTGAGAATGCCGTCGACATAGGAATAAGCTGTACCAGCAGAGTATGTCCCGTATATGGACGAGAATGAGCTTGGCAGAGAGTTATCGCTGTTGGTGTTCGTTTCTGTGCCGTTCGCATAATGCGTGGCCGACGTGGTAATCACAGGAGCCGCATAGACGGCCGTGGTCCATGTAGCGGCCGCGACAATCGCTGCGCCCCCAATTTTCAACATTTGTTTGAACATCGCATACCCCTTTAATCACATGCGTTATAATCCGGGGAAGCAATAAGCAACTACCATGCCATTACCTGTAAGCATCAGATTCTAAGAAAGAAAATCAAATGCAAAAACACGATCGGAGGACATTCAGTGGTTAGGCCTCGCACGCTGTTGTCATGTGTAAAATTTTTTTACAGCTATTGGTGTTTAGAGGGATGGTCGCACGGGGTTTGTTTTCGTAATCGCGAAATTAACGGCTAGATATGACGCTGCGTCGTTATTGTGGCTCTAAATATAGACATGTAAGATATTCCGACAAGTCAATGACTTATGAAATAATGTGCTGATTTTTATAGCAAACAGGTAAAGTTAGAAGCCAAAAATTTTCGGCTTACTTTCTACGAAATCAGCAAAGCGATCGACCAGCGCTTGTTTTTCTTTATTCCACTGCGGGGCGCCATGAGTGATGCCGATTTGGCGGCGATAATCATACCCCTGCATGCGCAATTTAACGACACCCCGATGGTCGTAAGACTCGGGCAGGGTGGTGAAGCCCAACCCGGCGGCGACCATGGTCAAGGCCCGCTCATCCTGGGGCGTGCGATAGACCAAGCGCGGGCGGACATTTTGATCGGTGAAATAGCGGCTGGTTTCCGACAGGATTTCGCAACGGGTGCGGACGATGGTCGGTTGATTGGCCAGGGCTTTGCCTTCGACGACCTCGCCTTTGGCCAGGCTGTGATCCTGTGGCAGGGCGAGAACGTAGCCTTCCTCATAAAGTGGTACCGATGGTCGGTCGCTGTTGCTGACGGCCGCGCCGCGCAAGATCGTGATCGCGATATCCATGCCGCCGCTATCGAGCCGGTTGCTGATTTCCTGCTCCGTGCCTTCGAACAATTCTATCACCACCCCTGATTCTGCATCGCGGAAGGCACTGATAAGGCTGGCGATGCGAGTCGCGGGGATGGTCATGAGCGCGCCCAGGCGCAATACCCGGGGGGCTTCGATTTCATGCAGCTCCAGCTCGGCCAAGGTACATTGATGCAAGATGGACTTGGCTCGTTCAACGAATTGGCTGCCGGCCTCGGTCAGGTAGACACGGCGGTTGGATCTGTTGAATAATTTGACGTTGAGGCTGTTTTCGAGCTTTTGAATGCCGGCTGACAAGGTCGGCTGGGTGACATAGGACCGCTCGGCGGCTTTGGTGAAGCTGCCGGTCTCCACCACGGCCAGAAAATACCGAAGCTGGTAAAGTTCAAACATAGATATCTTCTATAGAAATCATATAAACAAAAAATTTCTTCTATTCTTGAGCAAGGGATACAGTAAAGTCAAGAACAGCACCAGAAGCACGGCTTAATTGCGGGATAATTGAATGTCAGTATTGGATAGCGCCATCGACCGGCGCGGCGACGCGTTCGCCGCCAACACCGAACACATGCAAACTTTGGTCGACGACCTGTGCGCCAAAGTGCGCGCGATCAAGGGCGGTGGCGGCCAAGTGTCGCGCGATCGCCATGTCTCGCGCGGCAAGCTGTTGCCAAGGGATCGTGTCAAAGAATTGTTGGATCCGGGCACGCCGTTTCTCGAATTATCGCAATTCGCTGCTTATAACATGTATGACGATACGATTGCGGCGGCGGGGATTATCACCGGCATCGGTCGGGTCGCCGGTCATGAATGTGTGATTGTCTGCAATGATGCGACGGTCAAAGGCGGCACCTATTATCCGTTGACGGTGAAGAAGCATTTGCGGGCCCAGGAAATTGCCCGCGAAAATAATCTGCCGTGCATTTATTTGGTTGATTCGGGTGGTGCCAACCTACCGAACCAAGACGATGTGTTTCCGGATAAAGAACATTTCGGGCGCATTTTTTATAATCAAGCGACTATGTCGGCGGCCGGTATTCCGCAAATTGCCGTGGTCATGGGATCGTGTACGGCCGGTGGTGCTTATGTCCCGGCGATGGCCGATGAATGTGTGATCGTCAAAGAACAAGGCACGATCTTTTTGGCCGGTCCGCCGTTGGTTAAAGCAGCCACGGGTGAAGAAGTCTCGGCCGAAGATTTGGGCGGTGCCGATGTGCATGCCAAAGTATCCGGTGTGGCTGATCATTATGCCTTGAATGATTCCCATGCTTTGACGATGGCGCGGCGTATTGTCGGCAATTTAAACCGCAAAAAAACAATGCCGCTCGAATTGAAAGAACCGCGCGCGCCGTTGTATGACCCGCAGGAAATTTATGGGGTCATCCCGAAAGACACGCGGGTGCCTTACGATGTGCGCGAAGTGATTGCGCGCATTGTCGACGGCAGCGAGTTTGACGAATTTAAAAAACTATACGGCACAACACTGGTCACCGGGTTCGCGCATATTCATGGCTATCCGGTTGGGATTATTGCCAACAACGGTGTGCTGTTTTCGGAAAGTGCGGTCAAGGGCGCGCATTTTGTCGAGCTATGTGCGCAGCGTGGTATTCCGTTGGTGTTTTTGCAAAATATCACTGGCTTTATGGTCGGTCGCAAATACGAAACCGGCGGCATTGCCAAGGACGGCGCTAAGATGGTGATGGCGGTGGCTAATGCTCGGGTGCCGAAGTTTACGGTCATCATCGGTGGCTCGTTCGGCGCGGGCAACTATGGCATGTGTGGGCGCGGTTATAGCCCGCGCTTTTTATGGATGTGGCCGAATGCGCGCATTTCCGTTATGGGCGGCGAACAAGCCGCAAGTGTGCTGGCTACGGTCAAAAAAGATGCCATGGCGCGCACCGGTAAAACTTGGAGCCAGGAAGAAGAAGACGCATTCAAAGCACCGATCCGCGACCAGTATGAAACCCAAGGTCATCCCTATTACGCCAGCGCGCGGCTGTGGGATGACGGCATCATCGACCCTGCGGATACGCGGCGGGTTCTGGCGCTTGGCCTTTCGGCATCGTTGAATGCTGACGTGCCGTCCACGACCTATGGCGTGTTCCGGATGTAAGGGGGCCGATATGACCGACTTTGTTTTATGCACTATTGATGATCGTGGGGTCGCGACCGTTACCATGAACAGGCCCGATCTTCATAACGCCTTCAACGAGCTGATGATCGCTGAGCTGACCGATACTTTTGCCGCTTTGGATCAAAACGAAGCCGTCCGGGTCGTGGTGTTGACGGGCGCGGGCGCGAGCTTTTCGGCAGGTGGCGATCTGAACTGGATGAAAAAATTCGCGACTTACAGCCACGCGGAAAATATGGCCGACGCGGAAAAGCTCGCGATCATGCTCAAAACATTAGATCGCCTGAGCAAACCGACCATTGCCTTGACCAATGGCGCGGCGTTTGCCGGTGGTGTCGGTTTGTTGTGTTGCTGCGATGTGGTGGTGGCAGTCGAAAGCGCCATTTTCTCCATATCAGAAGTCAAGATCGGGTTGGCGCCTGCGACTATTTCGCCTTATGTGGTGGCCGCGATCGGCGGGCGTCAAGCGCGGCGCTATTTTCTGACAGCGGAACGATTTGATGCGAACACCGCGCAATCGATTGGTCTGGTGCATGAGGTGGTGAGCGACCACGCCGCTTTGGCAGAAAAGCGCGATGCCTTGCTCAAAACAATTTTGGGCAACGGATCTTTGGCCA
>JBBCIP010000290.1:0-9771 GCA_037189785.1 Alphaproteobacteria bacterium | reverse complement strand
CCCGCACCGCTTGGCAAATATCCAAATAGGTTTGGCCCGTGAATTTCGGGTGAATGCCGCCTTGCAAGCAAACCTCGGTCGCACCGCGTTGCCAAGCTTCCGCTGATCGGTTCCCGATTTCGTGCAGGTCGAGAAGATAGGAGGATTCCCGCCCCGGCTGATGGCGCAGTTGCTTTGAAAAGCCACAGAACTGGCAATGATACCCGCACACATTCGTATAATTGATATTACGGTTGATGGCGTAGGTGACCGTGTTGCCTGTTTGCGCCTGGCGAAGACTGTTCGCAGCGTTTAATAGGTACTCGAGATCGCTGCCGCGGGCGCGAAACAATGCGCTGATATCTTGCTTGGTCAAAACCGCACCCTGGGCTGCCCGATCGACAATCGCCGTCAGTTTTTCTGATGCTGCGGTGTGGGGTGTTGGTGTTGATGGCACGTCGTCGGAAATGCCGGTCTGCCACAGATCTTCCCGGGCAAATCCATCGGTATCCGATACTTTCAGAACATGGGGCGTAACTGCTTTATCAAGCCATGTGGCGGCCGCGCGCACATAAGATGGATAGACCGTCAAACGTGGGGTCAAGGTTTTTCCCGCCGCCTCCGTCGCCCGCCGCAATATGGCCAGATGGGGCCAGGGTGCTTCCGGGTTGACATGGTCGGGTGTTACGGGTGACACGCCGCCCCAATCATTGATCCCGGCCGCGATCAGATTAGATAAACTGGTCGGCGACAGGTTCGGCGGCGCTTGAATGTTCATATGTGGGCCAAAGATCAATCGGGCGAGCGCGATCGTGCGCAGCATATCGTCCTCGCTTGGCTCTGGGGCTTGGCTCATGCGCGTATGCGGTTTGGCCCGGAAATTCTGAATGATAATTTCCTGAATATGCCCATACTGGTCGTTCAACGCGCGCAAGGCGATCAGCGAGTTTATCCGATCGACCCAGCTTTCGCCGATTCCGATCAGTATGCCGGACGTGAATGGGATTTTCAGATGTCCCGCAGTGTCCATCATGCTTAAACGCAAAGCCGGATCTTTATCGGGCGAACCATAATGAGCGCCGCCTTTCGCAAGGAGCGACTGTGCAGTCGATTCTAGCATTAAACCTTGTGACGCTGAAACTGTCCGTAGCCGGATAAGTTCATCGCTTGTCATGACACCGGCATTGATATGGGGAATCAACCCTGTTTCTTTCAAAACGATCCGGGCGGCATCGATCACGTAATCGATGGTAGACCCATAACCCATGTCATCAAGCGCCTGTCGGGCAGCGCTATATCGGTATTCCGGTTTGTCGCCGAGCGTGAACAGCGCTTCCTTGCAACCATGCTCAGTGCCACGCTTACAAATCTCTAATACCTGATCGATCGAAAGATAGGGCGATTTGCTGATCTTTGGTGTTTCCGCGAATGTGCAATAGCCGCAGCTGTCGCGACAAAGATGGGTCAGGGGGATGAACACCTTGGGCGAATAGGTCACAATCGACCCATGACCATGATCGCGCACCGTTGCTGCCATGGTCATCAGATTTTCGGTGTGCGTATGATCAAGTAAGGTGGAAAGATAAGTGACCGTCAGACGATCATTATCCAAAATGCGATCTAAAAGCTGTGTATCCGTACCCTTGACCAATTTTGGTATTCCATCTTATCACTGATCTGGCTTATCACTGATTTGGCGTCATTCTTTGTCATGAGCAAAGGTGATTTTGATTCCGGCATGACCCGGGCCATACATTTTGTTGATGAAAATCAAGACCGATGTCATCGCTTCCGCGGCTGCGGAGTTTGCCAAGGATCCGCCATGCCACGCTCGTAGCGACATGGCTGTCAGCATCGTCACCACCGTGTCACGACTTTCTTTGCGATCGCCGAAGATCAAAATATCACAGCCTGGGTCGCCCTCATGCCCGAGCTTCACAGCGGCCACATTATGCAGACCTGATACGACGTCAATCTGGTCGCCCAAGAAATTTTGGGCGCGTTGTGCGGCAGACCCTTCTGACGGCAATTGCACCCGGGCAACTTTCGGCGGCACCAAAGGGACCGTGGTATCGATTAAAATTTTGCCGGGCAAAGCCGATTTTATTTCGCTCAATGTGTCAAGTTGCGTGGCGAAGGGAACAGTCAGTGCAACGATGTCGCCTTGATCGGCGGCGGACCTATTGTCGGTGCCGTAAACCCGTGCCTCAGGGATTTCGGCACACACTTTATCAGCCATGGCCTTGGCTTTGTCTGGATCACGCGATCCTATATAGACAGTGAGACCGGCGCGCGCCGCACGCTTTACTAATCCTGATCCAAGGGCGCCGGTTCCGCCGACGACGGCTAACGACTGCGTAAATTCTGTATGCGTCATTGTCAAATCGCGTGCTTCGTTCAACGCAAGTCTTTTAAGGCTGCGCCCAGGACACCGAACCCTTTCATCATGACGGTGTAGTCCCAACAATCTTTCGCATGGGATATTTTGCCGTCACGAAATTTGTATAAAGATAAACCGGTGAAGCGGATTTTTTTTCCAGTGCAATCAACGCCTTCGAATTGGCCGTTCCAGGTTGCGGTGATGATCCATTCGCCTGCAGCTTCGGTCTCGGTGGCGAAACGATGGGCATATTCAACCTTGAAATCGGGCATGGTGCCGTAAACTTCACGGACAAAATGGCGCAATTGATCTTTGCCGTCATTGACGACACCCATGGCCATGTCTTCGTATATGCAGTCGTCGGTGTAATAGGAAACAACTTTTTCGATGTCGTGAGCACGCCACGCAGCATACATATCGTCTAGGATTTTTTCATTTTTTGCGGTCATTTTCTATCTCCCTAAATTGCGCGTTGGCTTTTGAAATGGGGCAGAACATCTTTTGCCAAAAGATCGAGCGCTTCGTCGAAGTCAGGGCCCAACGGCGGTCCAAAAGCGATATGGGTGGCTCCGGCGGCGATCATTTCTTCAATTTGTGGGATGACGTCTGCGGGGGTGCCGGTCACCGAAAACGCGCGGATGGCTTTGTCGGAGACAAGGCTTTTGGCGCGCGCCACATCACCATCGTTGAACGCTTTGAAGGCCGCTTGAATTTCATCATCGGTAATTCCGGCGTTATAGGTCATCGGCGCCAGGGACGGTTGCAATAAGGCCAACAGGCCGCGAATATGATCTCGGGCGACATCACGATCGCGCGATAACGAACACAATGGGCCGACAATCACATCCAATTTTTCTGGATCACGGTTGGCCGATCGTGCGCCGGCAAAGAATTGTTCGCGGAGTTCGGCAAGATAGCTCGGGCTCCAGGTGCAATCGGCTTTGAAGCCGCTGGCAATGGTGCCTGCCATTTTCGCCATTTTTGGGCCCCAGGTGCCGATAAAAATCGGCATGTCTGGCCGTGTCACTTCAAATTGATAATAAAGATCGCTGGTGGCTTTGAAAAATTCGCCATCAAACGGTGTTCTGTCGGCGCTCAACATGCGCCGCATCAACAAATAGGCTTCTTTGACCATTTTAATCGGTTTTTCGGGATTGACGACTCCAATCAGTGGATTGAAGCCGCCGCGTCCCATACCGCAAATGGCGCGGCCACCTGTTATTTCGTCAAGTGCGGCAAGATTGGCCGCATGGTAAACGGGGTGAGCAATTTGCGGTGTAACGATAGCCGGGCCGACTTTTATGCGCGATGTGTTGGCGCCAATCAATGCCAAGATTGGCCATGCCGGGCGGAAGACCAAGTCATCGGCAATATGGATTTCATCGAAGCCGTAGTCCTCGATTCTTTTCGCCCATCCAACGAATGAGGACATGGGATACATGCCCGTCAACATAACACTAAACTTAATCGGCATCCGGCTATCCTCTTAGTACTTGTATTTCACATTCAAGAACCACTCGCGCGGCCGCGAAACAATGGCTTGTGAGTAGCCGATACCAGCATTGGCGACACCGCTGACGATATAGGCCTCATTGGTCAAATTGGTACCGCCCAAGGATGCCGCCCAATTGCCCTCGCTCGTTTCGTAGGTAATCGACGCATTGACGATATGATAACTACCTTGCAACAGTTCCGGGTCATTAGCGACGGTTTTGTATTGCGAACTTTTATAAGAATAGTCGCCGCGTAAGAAAACCCGTCCTTGGTCATTGTTCATGACTTCAACCGTGGTGCCAAGGGTTGCCGTCCATTTGGGGGAATTTGGTATTTTGCTGGACAGCAAAGTTCCGGCGGCAATGGCGTCTGGCGATAAGCTTTTGTATTTGCTATCGAGATATCCGATGCTGCCGTTGAGACGCAACCACTCAGTGGCCAGCAGTTCACCTTCGACCTCGATCCCTTTGATCTTGGCGTCACCGCCGTTGATCAAAACCGGAACAAAGGCGCTGGGGCCGGTGTTGGTCAGAAGTTGCAGGTCCTTATAATTGGTGATGAACCCGGCCACGTTCAAACGCAAACGACGATCGAACAAATCGGTTTTAAAGCCAAGTTCAAACATTTCGGCGGTTTCAGGGCCGAAGCTTGGAATGACTTTATGGGGGTCGGTTTCCGGTGTCGTGACACCTGGGATCACCGGCGGGAAGCCGCGCATGGTGAAGCCGCCGCCTTTGAAGCCCTTCGAATAGGTGACATAGCTCAGCACTTCATCGGTCAGGCGATAATCCAGGGTGACGGACGGGGTGAACTGTTTATCCGATGCCGCTGTCCAGATCCTTGGGAATAGATCCAGGCCTTCTTGCACCAAGAATGTGCCGCCGGTCGCGATCGCAAACGATTCCCAGAAGTCTTCGTAAATATCAGGAATGTTGTCGACTTGTTGCTGGGGTAGGAAGCGCTTTTTCTCGTAGCTGTAGCGTGCGCCTAAGGTGATCGATGCGGCGTCGGTCAGTTGATAGTTCAGTTGGCCAAACGCGGCATAGCTGTCGTTGTCGATCTTTCCGCCGCTGGTGAATTGAACGGGCTCAAGCAGAACCGGGAATACCTGGCTACCTTTTTCCTTCAAATAGAACAAACCGAACAAATAGCGCAGTTTGTCGTTGAAGGTGCGACCGGAAATTTGGAATTCTTGGCTGATTTGTTTCAAATCGATGTCTTGACCGATATTGGACAAGTAGGACGGAATACCGGCCAACTCCTGCATCACATCCACAGACGTCCGGCGATAAGCGGATATCGATTTGATGGAAAGATTATCAAGATCCCAATCCAACGTCAGATTGGTGCCCCAGACATCGCTATCCGATTGATTGGGGCCGGTGTTTGTATTCTGACGTGATTTCAACGATCCCACATATTGAGAATTGACGCAGTCCGGATTGCTGAACCGGCCGTCGTTTCCAGGTAGGCCCGGGTTGCAGGCTGGGAACATGATGGTGTTATGAAGGCCTGCGAAAAAGGCGTTTTCATCGACCTTGAGCGTGATCTGCCCCGGCGATTGTTCGCGCGTGCGGGTACCGTCAACGGCGAATGTCGCGCGCAAGCTGTCTGTCACATCGAGCTCGGCCAAGATGCGGCCGGACATCGCATTTTTGTTGCCTTGCCGCTCGCCGGTCAAGATCCGTTCCACATGCCCGTGACGGGTTTGAACCGCGCCCGACAACCGAACCCGTAGTCGCTCATTGATCGGCGCGCCGATGGCGGTCTTGACGTCGAACCGGTCAAAGCGGCCTGTGGTTAGGTCGAGCGAGAATTCAGGCTCGGTCCCCGGGCGTTTGGAGGTCAACAGAATGGCCCCGCCGATGGTGTTTTTACCGAACAAGGTCCCTTGGGGGCCGCGCAGCACTTCGATCCGCTCGAGATCGACAGTGTCCATCAACGAGCCGACCGATTTTCCGATGTAGACACCGTCCATATAAAGCCCGACGCCGGGTTCGACGGTGATGGTGTAGTCGGTCTGCCCGATGCCGCGGATCGAGATCTGGCTCGATGAGCCGCCGCCGGATTCCGATGCGGCGCTATCGAATTGTACGTTTGGGGCGAATTGCGTGATGTCGGATACGGATTGGATGTGCCGTTCTTCGATTGCCGCCGCACCCAAAGCGGTGATGGCCACCGGAGTGTTTTGCAAGCTTTCTTCAACGCGGCGGGCGCTGACCGTGATTTCTTCCAACGCCAAACCGGTGCTGGGGGCATCTTGAGCAGAGACCGGGCCCGCGCCCAATCCCCCCAAAACCGCCAAGCTGGCCGAGGACGATAGAATAATACCAAATGTTTTTAAGCCGTTACGGCTTTTTCCTGTCGTCATGATTTCCTTCCCTATGCTCCGCACCTGTCCATTGAATTTTGGTGCGTTATCAGCTTTTCAGAGCTTAGGCCCTAAAAAAAGCCGCTGACGGCAAGAGAAGGTCATTTCCTGCAAAGCAGGGTGGATAGCCGTATAGAGGCTGATCTAAAATTTTCTTTTCAAGGTATCCGAAGGACGCTCGCCGAATTCTTCATAATAGGCGCGGGCAAAGCGACCGATATGGGAGATCTGGTAGCGTAACGCGATTTCCGTCACGCTGATGGCGTGATCGTTGCTTTCCAGCAAGTCTATGCGCGCTTGGCGCAGACGCTGGCGCTTCAACCAATTCATCGGCGACGCCCCGCGAAACTTCTGGAACGCATGATATAATGTGCGTTCAGGCACATTCGCCACGCCGACAATTTCGGCGATCGAGATTTCTTCGGTTAAATTACTGAGGATAAAATCCTCGGCCTTTTGCACATAAAGCGGGGCTATGGTTTCCGAAAGTTTCAATTCATCCGGCGGCGCGCAATCCAGAAGCGACGACACCAACAACGATAAAAAAGACTCCGCCATAGCGGCCGACACCCAGTGATCGCTGGTTAAGCTGCGCGGGCTATCGAGCTCGTTACAAATATATCCGAGAAATCCGAACAGGCTTTGGGCATTGTCGCCGACAATATACGGACTTCTCTCGAACCCCATGAAACTATTAGCTAATTTAGGCGCAGTGCGATTGATATGATAGGCCAAATGATGGCGCGGGATACCGATGGCCAGATGGCTGTGATCGGCTTGCATATCGAAATGGAAGTTCGCCATCGGATCGAGCATGACGAATCGTCCGCAATCTAAATCATATCTGCGGTCGTGATGTTTGATTTCCGCGGCCCCAGACAGCGGAATGACCAGAACATAATGACTTCGATTTATATCATTGGTTGAAACTTCAACGTCGGCGCCATATTTGATCAGGTTAAACGACAAAGATTCCAGCCGCGCACTTCTATGAACGAAATCGACAAGTCCGGTCCGACTGGTCCGCAACGAATGACGGAAAAAAACTTTCTCAACGCTGGCCATGGCTTGTTTCGGGCTGCGCGTATTCATCAGAACGTGATTGACAAACAGGCTCTTCGGATCGATTGAACCGAATTCGCGTAAAGGGACATCATTCAATTCACGATGCAACGGCATTGTTTGTCTTCTTGCAGTCTCAGATTATTGTGGCTGGGTAGCGAGACCATCCCGTAGGCTTTAACTCTGCCTCATGTTTTAAAACATTTCAATACGGAACTATTTTGAGCCCGTTCCATGGCTCGGACCCCGCTCGGTCCTTCGTGTAATACGGGATAATCGAGAAAAAATCATAAAATGCAGTTAGTTAGGTTACTACGTGGGATTATTCCTGGATATCCCCCAACAGGATCCGCGGCCCCGCACCATGCGTCGCCAAAACATCCTGGGGATTCCGTAACGGGCAATCCTCAAGCGACAGACAGCCGCAACCGATACAAGAATCCAAATGGTCGCGAAACTGAACAAGATCCTGAATGCGGTGTTCCAACATCGTTTTCCACAGTTTGGAAAAATGGGACCATTCTTCAGCGTTGGGGGCGCGGTCATCGGGAATATGTTTCAGGTGATCGCGAATGGTCGATAATCCGATACCGGCCCGTTGTGCGACGCGGATGATGGCGATCCGTCGCAACACAGCGCGCCAATAACGACGTTGATTGCCCTGGCTGCGCCAGCCTGTGATCAAGTGTTTGCTTTCATAAAAATGAATGGTCGAGACCGGCACGCCGCTTCTGCGTGCCACTTCGCCGACCGTTAAAATATCACTTGGCTTCATCGTTACGACTGCTCTTGCTCTAGGCTCTCTAGTTCCTTGGCGCGTTTGCTGTTAGCGGCGGCGCGATGATCTTTTGCAATAAAGCTATAGATCGTCGGCAAAACAAATAAGGTGAACAACGTTCCCACCACCATGCCGGTGACGACGACGATTCCGATGGCGAAGCGGCTGGATGCTCCGGCGCCGGACGCAAAAATTAACGGGATCAAACCGGCGACCATGGCCGCCGTGGTCATCAGCACCGGCCGCATCCGAACCGCCGCAGATTTCCGAATGGCGGCAAGCCGATCCAACTTTTCATTGGTCTGCATGTCATTGGCAAACGACACCATAAGAATGCCGTGTTTGGAAATAAGACCGATCAACGTGACGAGCCCGATCTGGGTATAGATGTTGAGCGTTGCATAACCGAGATATAGCGGCACCAAAGCCCCACACACGGCAAGCGGCACCGTGACCATAATAACCAACGGATCGCGGAAGCTTTCAAACTGCGCCGCAAGCACCAGGAAAATGACAACCAAAGCAAAGATAAAGGAAACGGTCAGGCGATTGCCCTCAGTCACATATTGCCGACTATCTGATAACCAATCGATAGTCGCGCCTGGTGGCAGATCCTGAGACGATAAAAAATTGACAGCTTGGCCCATGGTGACACCGGGCGCCAAAATAGCCGATAATGTCGCCGAATTCATTTGATTGAATTGCGGTAAACGATTGGCTTCGGGCCGCATGTCGATCTGTACCACGGTGGATAGGGGTACGAGTTTTCCTGATCCGGTTTTGATATAATAGTTTCCAAGATTATCTGGGGTCAGCCGATGGTCGGCTGGAACTTGCGTGATGACGTCATACGATCGGTCATGCCAATTGAACCGATTGATGTAATTTTCACCGACCAAGATCGCGAGCGTGTCGGCGATCGCACTCATCGTAATGCCAAGCTCGCCGGCTTTGCCGCGATCTACATTGATGCGCGCTTCCGGGTTATCAAATGCCAGATCGCTATCGACGAACACAAATAAGCCACTGCCCCAGGCTGCACCTTTTATGCGTTCCATCGCGGCATAGATCGTTGAAAAATCATCGGGCGAGCGGATCACCATCTGTACCGGCAGTCCGCCGCTCCCAGCCGGCAAGGGGGGAGGTTGGAACGCTGCCGCGAACACCCCGGTAATACCGCTGGCGCCGTGATTTAATTCATTCTGAATGGTTTCACCGCTGCGCTTCCGGTGTTGCCAGTCGGTCAGAATGACACCGCCGAATGCATTGTTCGCACCATCGGTACCGTTATCGAACCAGCTACTGACATATTCCGGAAGCTTACGAAACAACTGCTCAACGTCTTGGCCGTAGCGCGCGGTATAGGAAACATTGGCGTATTGTGGTGCTTTTGTTTGTACGAAAATAACGCCTTGATCTTCATAGGGCGCGAGTTCGCGTTGCGCACCTGTAAACAAAATAATGATGGCAAACAGCATGGCGGCGCCGACGGCCAACACAGCCCCTCTGGCCGCCAGTGTTTTATCCAAAAGCTTCAGATATCCTTCGGTGATGCTTTTGATCCGGCGTTCAAGGGCTTGGGCAAATCGTCCTTCCGAGATGTGGTCATTCAACAACCATCCGCTCATCATCGGCGACAGCGTCAGCGCCACAACACCGGATACGATCACAGCACCAGCCAAAGTAAAGGCAAACTCCTTGAACAAT
>JBBCIP010000289.1:0-12681 GCA_037189785.1 Alphaproteobacteria bacterium | reverse complement strand
GCGACCGACAAGTTCATTCATCTGCAACTTTAGAACTTCTTGCGGTCCTAATAAGAAACGGCGATACCAAAAAATCAGCATCGGCGTGTTCCACAATGCCGCCCATCCAATCAGGAATAAGACCGCGCGCCAGAAGCCGGGCGGTTGCGTGCCCGAGATCGCCCCTTCGTAATAGGGTTCAAGGACGCCGAATAGTCCCATCAAGGCATGGGGCAGAACCGCCAGTAACGACAGCGCGATGTGGAAACGCCGGGCTTGCCACAACGTTCGAAAGGCTTCGGTGAGAAGAACAATACTGTCGTAGCGTGGCGTGGCGGTCATGGCGGTTATTCTCCTTCCGGGCGTGCGTAAGGAGCGAAGCGAACAGCAATGTCCTCGTAAAGCTTGCGCTTGAACGGCACGATAATTTGTGGCGTGAGGTGGAGCGGCACCCACTTCCACGCATTGAATTCCGGATGTTTGGTTTCAAGATTGATGTCGCGATCTTTGCCGCGAAAGCGCAAGGCAAACCATTTCTGTTTTTGCCCGCGATAGCGTCCTTTCCAGGCTTTCCCGATCAAGTCCGGGGGCAGATCATAGGTCAACCAGTCGGGGCACTCGGCGATGATGTCGGCCTTGTTGGTGCCGATTTCTTCCTCAAGCTCGCGAAACACGGCGTCTTCCGGACTTTCCCCGGGGTCAATCCCGCCTTGCGGCATTTGCCACGCTTCGATCACGGTGTCGATCCGTTGGGCGACAAACACAAGCCCGTCTTTGTTGATCAATGTCACAGCCACACAGGGCCGATAAGGCAAAGAACTTGGGTCGATTTTCTTAGACATCAGCGTACCGGTTGGCGGTTTGCGACCGCAGTCAGAGGAACCAATTCAAACCCGCGCGCGGATAAGCCTTCGGCCCAGGTCGCAACGGTTCTGAGGGTGACGGGATAAAGTCGACCGACACCTGCCGCGGCACCATACGCTTTGGCAAGAGATTCCAGTTCTTGAAGTCTTTGCGCGATGTCTTCTTCTGTGGCGGTGTTGTCGATGTAACGATTGTTGATGGCGCGGGGCGTGCGCAAGTTGCGGGCAAGCTTCGCGCCGACGCTGTATTGCGATGTGCGCGCGTCCATGAACAGAATGCCGCGGTCTTTTAATTCTTGCAGCACCGGAGTCATGGCTTCTTCGCTTGCCGTGAATCGTGATCCCATATCGTTCAGGAGTCCGACATAACCGGTGGTGCGGCTTAAGACCCAATGCAATCGTTTCATATTGTCGGCGGCCGACAATGTGGTCAGCAAGCTGTGCGGGCCGGGATCGTTTTTCGGATAATTATGCGGCTCCATCGGCACCATCAATAGCGCTTCGTGACCGGCTGTGCGGGCGGCGGCCAAACGATCGGTCAACTGTTCGGCATAAGGCGAAAAAGCGAAGCTGACGGTTGGCGGCAAATTCTGGATCGCGGCATCGGTCAATGACTTGTTCAACCCTAGGCCGGATATGACGATGGCGATCCGCGGTTTAGCACCGGTGTCGGTGTAGGGCCGGGCATAGGCTTGCCATGGTTCGCGGCCTGCGGTGATTTTCGGCAAAGGCCCATTGGGGGTGGTATCCACCAGTTCGGCAATCGGGGCGGGGGTCAAGACGATGGACGCCGGTGCGTCCGGGCGTTGTAGCGCGGCATCCGCAGCTTTTTTATCCGCCGCTTTATCGGATGGTTTGTCTTCGCCTTTTTGCACTGCTGTTTGCGCTGGCGGTTGCGCCGGAGATTGGGCGGCTTCAGCCGTTTGTTTTGTCGCGGTTGGTTTATCAGCTGGGGCAGGGTCGATCTGGGCGACCGGCGGTTGTGTTTCTGCGATTGCTGTGGTTGTGGGTGGTTCCGCCAGGGTCAACCACAACAATAACCCAGCGAAGGCAACCAGGACCACGAGCCATGCAACCTGCAAGGCACTCGGCCGCGCCCGTTGTTCGGCGGCGGCTTTGTTTTCCTGACGCACTTCGCGAAATTTAGACACGACTTCGCGGCTCCTTAGATTAGTCGCGGGGGAAGAGGTCGCGGATAAATCCGCGACCAGTCGTCACTTCTTAGCACCCCGTTTTTGCCCGATCGCCAGTCCTTTGACGAGATCGAGCGCGTAAGCCAGTTGGTAGTCTTCAATGGCTTTCGGGTCCAGTTTGCTTGTATCGATTTTGCTCGTATCGACCTTGGTCGATCCGTTATTTTCATCCTTGTCGTCTTCAGGTTTGTCGCTTGGCTTCGGTAACAATTTTTGTAACGTCGGGCTCAGCGTTTTTTGTTGCGTCGGCGTTTCACCATCACCATTTTCCAGATGGCCGCGCAGGCTTGCTTCGTTGCGCGGGCTGCCGGCGGGGCTAGCCTTATCGTTGCTGGCCACTTGCAGCTGTTCGACGATCACGTCCGGCGCGATGCCTTTGGCTTGGATCGATCGACCGGAAGGGGTGTAGTAGCGTGCCGTGGTCAAGCGCAAGGCGCCGTTCGCACCCAATGGTATAACCGTTTGCACAGATCCTTTGCCGAACGATTGCGTGCCGACAACAATGGCGCGTTCGTGATCTTGCAACGCTCCTGCGACAATTTCGGATGCGGAAGCGGAGCCACCATTGATCAGAACGACAACGGTTTTGCCGTCGGTCAGATCACCCCGTTGTGCATTATAGCGTTGGATGTCGCTATTGTTGCGGCCGCGGGTTTGGACGATCTCGCCTTGATTTAAAAATGCGTCTGACACGGAGATTGCTTGATCCAACAACCCGCCGGGATTGTTCCGCATGTCGAGCACATAGCCCTTAAGCTCCGGCCCGATTTCTTTTTTCAATGCAGCGATGGCATTTTTTAATCCGGCATCGGTTTGTTCATTGAATTGGGTGATGCGGATATAGCCGATATCGCCTTCGACCCGATAGCGGATCGATTTGATTTTGATGATGTCGCGGGTCAGCTCAAGATCAAACGGCGCGTCGGCGCCTTCGCGCACAATCGTCAGTTTGATTTTGGTGTTCACCGGGCCACGCATTTTATCGACCGCTTCGGTTAAGGACAAACCCATCACTTGTTCACCATCAAGATGGGTGATGTAGTCACCGGCCTTGACACCGGCGCGCGCCGCGGGTGTCTCGTCGATTGGCGAGACGACACGGACGACACCGTTTTCTTGGGTCACTTCCAGGCCGAGTCCACCGAACTCACCCTTGGTTTGAACTTGCATGTTTTTGAAGTCGTCGGCGGTCAGATAGCTTGAATGCGGATCAAGCGATGTCAGCATGCCCTGGATCGCCGCTTTGATCATGTCGGCATCTTTGACTTCTTCCACATAGTCGCTGCGAATGCGCTCAAACACGTCGCCGAACAAATTGAGCTGGCGGTAGGTATCCGAACTTGCCGCTTGCGCGCTGTTGGTGTTGGGGTTGAACTGCAATCCCACAGCCAGACCAGCGCCAACGCCGACCAAGATGGCAATAACCGAGGCGGCTCCAGCAAACTTACGCATTATCCACGGACCTTTCCTTTTCCAGCCGCCAACCAACGCATTGGGTTCACAGGCGTGCCGTTACTACGAAGTTCAACGTATAATCTGTTTCCGGCAGAAGTCGAGCTTCCGCCGCTAACTTGTATGGTCTCAGCCATTTGGCCGATTGGTTCCCCAGCCAAAACGGCTTGGTCCACAACAGCTGAAACTTTAGTCATTCCAGCCAACAGTGTATGGTAGCCGCCGTCATGGGCGATGATCAAGATATGCCCATAATCGCGGAACGGACCGGCAAACACGACCCGGCCGTCGGCGGGGGAAACCACTTGGGCTCCGACCCGGCTTTCGATGACGATGCCTTTCGATGTACCGCCGGCGTCGTCGGGCGCACCGAACCGCCGCACCAATTGCCCACGCACGGGTAACGGCAGATTTTGGTCGGGTTCTACGGCCGCGGGCCGTTTTGGCTTTGGCGCCACGGCCGCGGTTTTGATGTCTTGATCGGGGCGCTTGCTGAGCCGGAGTTCGGCGTCGGCGGCAGCCTTGCGGCGGCGCTCCAATTCTTGTTCCAGGGACTTGATGAAGCTTTCCAGGCTCTGCGCTTCGGCGGCCATGCGGGTCAGGCGCTGACGTTCGACCGTGGTTTCTTGGTCAAGCGACGATTGCTCGGCTTTTCTTTTGGCCAGCAATTGATCCATGGCCTGGCGCTCGCTTTCCAAGCTGCCGAGGCTTTTGGCCAAGCTTTCGCGTTCTTCATCCAATTCAGCTTTGAGCTGCCGCAGTAAGTCGAGATCTTGGCGCAAAGCGTCCGCCTCGGCGCGAAGCGCCGGCATTGCCGATGATAATAACCGCGCGCTACGCACTGTATCGATGGAATCCGATGGGCGCAGGAACACAAGTTCCGGTGGCTGCCGGGTAACACGTCCCAAGGCGGCGAGCGTGATCGCCATGTCACCGCGACGCTCGTTCAAGGCAGCTGTTTGCGCCATGACCTTGTCATCAAGCTCGGCCACACGCGTTTCCAGCGTGGTGGCTTGATCCTCGTTTTCTTGGATCGAATTGGCGGCGCGCACCAATTTCATCTGTAAGTCGGCCAGGGTGCGGCTGACATCGGCTTTGCGGTTTTCAAGCTCTTTTTGGTGCGCTTCGCTTTTGGCCATGTCGCCTTGCAAACGTTCAAGGGCGCGTTGTTTGTCGCTGTGATCATCGGGTAAGGATTGGGCGAGTGGGAGCGACGGCACACTGCCGCACGCCATCATAAACGCTAGGCTTGCCGCGAGACGGCGGCTTCCGCGCAATGTGGCGCCGCGTGGGGACCTATGCGATGGCCGAACGGGCGACACGCAAATCTCCAGTATGCTGCCGGGGCTCCTGGGTCAACAAGGACACGCCGGTCATATCCACCGGTTGTGGCAGTTTCATCAGGGCAAGAACCGTGGGGGCGACATCGGCCAAGCGACCGTCATTCAATTTGAAAGCGTCCAGCCCGGCGACCGCGCCATTGACCATCACAATCGGCACATCGACTGTGGTGTGGGCGGTGTGCGGCTGGCCGGTGTCGTCGTCCATCATCATTTCAAGATTGCCGTGATCGGCGGTGACCAACATGATCCCGCCGACCTCTTCCAACGCGGCCTTTAGGCGACCGACACAGGTATCGACCGTTTCCGCCGCCTTGATCGCTGCGGACAGCACGCCGGTATGTCCGACCATATCCGGGTTGGCGTAATTGACGACGATCAGATCGTATGTTTTGGCGCGAATGGCAGCGGTCAGTTTGTCGGTTAATTCCGGGGCCGACATTTCCGGTTGCAAGTCATAGGTGGCGACATTGGGCGATGGCACCAGGATACGGTCTTCGCCATCAAAGGTCGGCTCGATCCCGCCATTGAAGAAGAACGTCACGTGGGCATATTTTTCGGTTTCGGCGATCCGCAGCTGTTTCAATCCAGCGTCAGCCACCACTTGGCCCAAGGTGTGTTGTAGATCGACCGGCGGGAACACTGTCGTCAGCAAGCTGTTGAGCGCTGTCGAATATTCGACCAAGCCGGTGGCGGCGGTGAAATTGACGACGTGATTGCGGGTGAAGCCTTCGAACAAGGGGGCCAGGATGGCGGTCAGGATTTCGCGCGCCCGGTCGGCGCGGAAATTGGCCATCAACAGACCGTCGCCGTCTTTGGCGCCGCCATAGCCGTTGATGACCGCGGGCAGGACGAATTCATCGGTTTTGTCGTCGGCGTAGCTGGCGACAACGGCGTCTTTGGCGCTGGTGGCCGGGATCCCTTGTCCGGCAACAATGGCGTTATAGGCTTTTTCGACCCGGTCCCAGCGTTTATCGCGGTCCATGGCGTAATAGCGGCCCGATACCGTTGCAATGACCGTATCCGGCAAGCCGGCGATGGCGGCTTCAAATTGGGCCAAATAGTCGAGCGCGCTTTTCGGCGGCGTATCGCGGCCATCCAAGTAAGCGTGGATCCGCACCGGCACACCGGCGGCGGCAACGATGCGGGCCAGTCCGGCAATATGATCCTGATGGGAATGGACGCCGCCGGGCGACAGCAGCCCCATGATATGGCAGGCGCCGCCCGTTTGTTTCACCTTCGCAATATAGGCCTGCAAGGTTGGATTAGCGGCAAGTTCGCCGCTGGCGATGGCGGTATCGATCCGTGGCAGATCCTGCATGACCACACGACCGCCGCCCAAGTTCATATGCCCGACTTCGGAATTGCCCATTTGCCCGTCCGGCAGGCCGACAGCTAAGCCCGAGGTCTTGAGCCAAGCCCGCGGCGCCGTTTGCCACAACGCGTCATAGACCGGCGTGTTGGCTTGCGCGATGGCGTTGTCCTTAATCTCCGCGCGGTATCCCCATCCATCCAGAATGCACAGAACCACGGGGCGAGGGGTTTGGGTCTCTAAGGTCATGGGCTTTTCTTCAAACAAATTACAGTCAGCGGAAGCTATAGCAGATTTTCATACAACATGAGGGCTAATGTATGGTTTACAAGCGAAATTTGCCCGATTTTAGACCGAAAAAGCGCTTATTTGTGGTACGGGTGTCCAGTTGAAATGGTCCAGGCTCGATAGATTTGCTCTGCCAGGAGGGACCGTACCAGGGCATGGGGCCAGGTCATCGGGCCGAACGCCAACAAATAATCGGCCCGATCGCGCACGGATTGCAGCAATCCATCGGCCCCGCCGATCACAAAGACGATACTGCGCCCGTCATCGCGCCAGGTCACGACTTTCTCAGCAAATAGTTGACTAGAAAGGGTTTTCCCGCGCTCGTCCAGGGCCACGACAATGGCTTTTTCGGGGATTGCGGCCAAGATCAGCTCGGCCTCGCGGGCTTGGCGTTCCGGCCCGACGATGGGGCGGCGCTCTTCGACTTCGGTCACCGTCACGGGCCAGGGCAGTCGCTTTAGATATTCGGCGACAAGGCTTTGCTCTGGCCCGGCTTTGATGCGGCCGACCGCAAGTATGACGATCTCCGCCATCGGGTTTTAGCTCGCTTGGCCCTTTTGGCTCTGGGCGAGATCGGCGCTCCACATACTTTCCAGATTATAGAACGCGCGCACTTCCGGGCGGAACAGATGGACCACCACGTCACCGGCGTCGATCAGGACCCAATCGCCCTGAGCCATGCCTTCGGCCCGTGCCGTGCCATAGCCGGCATCCTTGAGCCGTGATACCAAGTGGTTGGCCATGGCGGCAACCTGACGGTTGGACCGGCCTGTGGCGATCACCATGGAATCGGCAAACGAGGATTTACCTGCAAGGGGGATGGAAATAATGTCTTCGGCCTTGTCTTGGTCCAAAGACTGAATGATCAATGTCTCCATAGAGTCCGATAAGTCCACATCCTGGGAGTCTTGCGGTTGCGACTGTTCGGGACTGGTCGCGTCAAGTTTACGGCCCACGTTTTCTCCTTAATGGGGTTCAGCGGTGCACCATGCACCGGTCACCCGTCAATAATCCAACCTGCCCCTCGGGCCCTAAGTTCTGTCGCCGACAACGAATGTCGGGGAATTCTTAGGAAGGTCCAGGCCGGTGGCGTTTTGTCGGCAAGGCGCTTGGCACCATAGACCGGTATACGAAACGCCCGGAAAGTCTGGGCCGCTTTACCCAAGGGGGCTCTTATAGAATAGTGAGGACGGTCCAAAATCGCAATGGGAGCCCGCGCAAAGATCTCGCGCCAGCCGTGCCAGCGTGGGATATCGATCAGGTTGTCCGCTCCCATCAACCACACGAATTTGGTGTCCGGGTAAAGGCGATTAAGGGCCCGCAAGGTGTCTATGGTATAGCGGCTGCCAAGCCGCTGTTCGAGATCCAAGACTTTGATCCGGGGGTGATTGGCAATCGCCTTGGCTTGGGCGACACGGCGCGCATAAGGTGCGGTATCTTTTTGATGTTTCAATGGATTTTGCGGTGACACCAACCACCAGACATAGTCCAGATCAAGACGTTTTAGGGCTTCCAAGCTGATGTGGCGATGGGCGGCATGGGCTGGGTTGAACGACCCGCCCAACAGCCCAATGCGCTGCCCTTTCAGGCGATTGGCGGCAATTTGAGGCGCCACGGACAGCATGAAATCAGGGTCGCGTTTGGCCGGTGCCCCGGACCACATATTTGTAACTTGTCAATTGCTCAAGCCCAACCGGGCCTCGGGCATGGAGCTTGCCGGTGGAAATACCGATTTCGGCCCCGAATCCGAATTCACCGCCATCGGCAAATTGGGTCGACGCATTGACCAGCACAATAGCGCTATCGACACGGGTTAAGAAGCTTTCCGTGGCTCCGGAATCCTCCGCGATGATGGCATCGGTATGATGCGAGCCATAGCGGGCGATATGAGCGACAGCATCATCGACGCCGTCGACCACCTTGATGGACAAAACGGCATCGAGATATTCGGTGGCCCAATCGTCCTCGGTTGCGGCCAGTACACGGTCATCAAGCGCTTGGATGGTGCTGTCACCGCGCAGTTCACAACCGCGCTGATCAAGGGCATCAAGGATAGCCGGTAAGTGGCTAGCCACCGCGCTCTGATCGACCAAAAGTGTTTCGGTCGCGCCGCACACGCCGGTCCGGCGCATTTTCGCGTTGACGACGATGTCCAAGGCTTTTTGTGGGTCCGCGGATTTGTCGATATAAGTATGGCAAATCCCATCAAGATGGGCGATCACCGGCACCCGGCTTTCCTTTTGCACCCGTTCGATCAGTCCCTTGCCGCCGCGGGGGATGATGATATCCACATAGTCCGTCAGCGCCAGCAAGATGCCGACGGCAGCGCGATCTTGGGTCGGGATCAATTGAATGGCGGCTTCGGGCAGACCGGCGGCTTTCAAGCCGGCGACCAGACAGGCATGGATGGCGCGGCTTGACTGCGCGCTTTCGGAGCCGCCGCGTAAAATTGCTGCATTCCCCGACTTTAAGCACAATACACCGGCATCGGCGGTTACATTGGGCCGCGATTCATAAATAATACCGATCACGCCGAGCGGCACCCGCACCCGGGCCATTTTCAGGCCATTGGGACGGTCCCATGTGGCGGCGATACTGCCGATCGGATCGGGCAGGGCGGCGACCACTTCGATGCCCTTCGCGATGGCTTCGATCCGATCTGGGGTCAGCAGCAAGCGATCAATCAGCGCGCCCGATAAGCCGCGCGCTTTCGCTGCGGCCATATCTTCTCCATTGGCGGCCAGGATATGGTCGGCATTGGCGCGAATGGCGGCGGCGGCGGCGGCAAGGGCCGCATTCTTCTGTTCGGTTGATGCTTGTGCCAGTTCGGTCACGGCCGCTTTGGCATTTTGGCCAAGGCTCTGCATCAGCACAGTAATGTCGGTTGCATCCATGATTGTCGTATTCATATTTAGTCCAATACCAAGTCATCCCGATGGATCATAACACCTCTGTGGACCTCGCCGAGTATTTCTGCAATGTCCGTCGACTTCCGGCCCATGATCAAACGGGCTTCGTCACTGCCATAGGCGACCAAGCCGCGTCCGACCTCGCGCCCGTCTGGATCGACCACCCGAACAGCGTCGCCGCGTTCAAATTGTCCTTCCACAGCCTTGACTCCGGCGGGCAGAAGACTGCGGCCAGCTTTAAGGGCGGTGACGGCGCCTTCATCAATTCGTAAAAGTCCAGCCGGTTTCAAGAGCCCGCTGATCCAACGCTTGCGTGCGGCTTTCGGGGTCGCTGTTGCCTTAAACCAGCTGGCGCGCGCACCGGAAGCCAAAGCTTTCAAGGGGTTCAGTACATGGCCGCTGGTGATGACCATATGGCACCCGCCCGGAACCGCTATTTTTGCGGCCGCGATTTTAGTTGCCATACCACCACTGCCGACGCCGGCGGCATTGGCCGATCCGGCCATAGCTTCAATGGCGGGGGTGATTTCGGCGACTTCGGCAATAAACTCTGCATTCAGGTCACGCTTGGGGTCGGCGGTATAAAGCCCATCGATATCCGACAGCAACACCAAATAATCAGCGCTTGCCATCACCGCGACACGGGCCGCCAAACGGTCGTTATCGCCATAGCGAATTTCAGCCGTGGCGACGGTATCGTTTTCGTTGATGACCGGAATGGCGCCGAATTTCAATAAGGTTTCCAGAGTTGTCCGGGCATTCAAATAGCGGCGGCGTTGTTCGGTATCGCCCAAGGTCACCAGCAATTGAGCGGCAGTGATCCCGTGCTCGGCCAGGGCATCTTGATAGGCGTGGGCCAATCGGATTTGACCGACAGCGGCGGCGGCTTGGCTTTCATCCAGTGATTTCGGGCGCCGATTGAGCCCGAGCTCGCGCCGCCCCATGGCGATCGCACCAGATGATACCAAGATCACGTCCTTGCCCGCTTTACGGAGCGCCGCCACATCTTCGATCAGGGCTTTGAACCAGGCGTCCCGCAAGCGACCGGTATCGCCTTCGATCAACAATGCCGAGCCGATTTTGATGACGACGCGTTTGGCCCGATCCAGTGACAGGGTGCCCGATGACAGCCCCATGATGTTTTTATCCCCCATATCTCAGGTATCCAGCATGTATCAGTTATCGAGGGGCGACCATGGTCCGCTGCTGGTTTCGGGCTGTTCGCTGATTTGGTCGGCCGCCTCGTCTTCAGGTACGGTATCACGACCGACACGGGTTGCGAGCGCCCGGAGCACTTCGCGCACGTTCGATCCACTCACTGCGGATATCACCATGACCGGCTGGCCGCAGGCTTTCTCAAGCGCCCGTTTACGCGCTGACAACGACCGCGCGTCAAGGGCATCGGATTTGGTCAGCGCCACCAATTCTTCCTTATCCTCAAGCCCCGCGCCATAGGCCTCGAGTTCTTCGCGGATGGTGCGGTAGGCGTCGGTCACCCCGCTTTGGGTGCCGTCGACCAGATGCAGCAACACGCCGCAACGCTCGATATGACCCAAAAACCGATGGCCCAGACCCGCACCTTCGGACGCGCCTTCGATCAGGCCGGGGATGTCGGCGATCACGAATTCCTTGTCATCCACATGGGCGACGCCGAGTTGGGGCTTCAAGGTTGTAAATGGATAATCGGCAATCTTCGGGCGGGCCCGACTGACGGCGGCCAGAAAAGTCGACTTCCCCGCATTGGGCAAACCCACCAGACCCGCGTCGGCGATCAGTTTAAGCCGCAACCACACCCACATTTCCTGAGACGGACCGCCGGGAATGAAATGGCGGGGGGCGCGATTGACCGAGCTTTTGAAATGGGTATTGCCAAGCCCGCCGCGGCCGCCTTCCAACAAAACGATGCGTTCGCCCGGGGCCATCAGTTCGGCCAAAACGATATCCTTTTCATCGGACAGGATTTCGGTGCCGACCGGGACCTTGACGATCAGATCCTTGCCATCGGCACCGGTGCGGATCTTGCCCATGCCGTGATGGCCGCGTTCAGCCTTGAAATGCTGATTATAACGGAAGTCGATCAGGGTGTTGAGACCGTTGACCGCTTCGATAATGATGTGTCCGCCGCGACCGCCGTTGCCGCCATCGGGTCCGCCATATTCTACGAATTTCTCACGCCGAAAGCTGACACAGCCATCGCCGCCGGCGCCGGATCGCATATAAATTTTGCACTGGTCGAGAAATTTCATGATCTACAGAACCCGATAAAAACGAAAAAGGGGAATGCTGGACATTCCCCTTCAACCCTCCATGGCCCCAAGGCCAAACCGGAGGGGCTTATTGCTTCGGCAACACCGATACGAACGACTTGTCGCCTTTGCCGACGTGGAATTTCACGTTGCCTTCGACAGTCGCGAACAAGGTGTGGTCTTTGCCCATGCCGACATTCTCACCCGGGCGCACTTTGGTGCCGCGCTGACGGATGATGATGTTGCCAGGAACGACGGCTTCACCGCCGAATTTCTTAACGCCGAGGCGGCGACCAGCTGAGTCGCGACCGTTGCGTGAACTACCACCGGCTTTTTTATGTGCCATATCTCTTACTCCTCAGCAGCGGCTTTAGCGGCCTTTTTAGGGGCGGCTTTCTTTGGCTTGGCTTCTGCCTTCACGTCACCAATGGCGGTAATGCGGACAACCGTCAAATCTTGACGATGGCCGTTACGGCGGCGGTAGTGATGGCGGCGCTTTTTCTTGAACACGATGATCTTGTCACCGCGGGTCTGTTCCAGGATTTCGCCCGTCACAGGCACACCGGACAAAAGCGGCGAGCCAACTTGTAAACCTTTGTCGTCCCCAGCCATGAGGACTTCTTCGAAATTGATGACGGCACCAGCTTCGCCAGGAAGCTTTTCGATGGTAACCACATCGTTGACGGCAACTTTATATTGCTTGCCGCCAGTCTTAACGACTGCAAACATGGATCATTCCACTATGTTTTGCGCCACGTCCGAGCGCTTCCGCGCCGTAATGGCATATTAATACCGTTCTTAATCATTCATGCCGGGCAATGCCCAGAAGCTTGTTCGAACACACACAAAATCAGGCCCATGCAAGCCATGGCCCCTATCGAACCGGCGGACTATACCCGGGGGGACGTCAATGTCAAGGAATTTGCCTGGAAAATGCCGGGTTTGGGCTGGCTCGGTGCCGATCTTGACCCGATTTGGCCTCGATTTCGCGGCTAAGCCCAGGGCTCTATTGAACACTTGCGGCTCCTCATGCCTTCCGCTATGGTGCGCCGCGGCCGCAAGGCCTGCCCCCCAAAGGTAAAGACCTTGATACGAAGAC